>CANRFR010000013.1 GCA_947629945.1 uncultured Clostridia bacterium
AACGCTGGAAAGCGTGCCCAAGACCTTCCCCGCCCTGCTTAGGGGCGAAAAGGTTTGCAAGCGCGCGGCACGTGCGGGTCTTCCGATAAATAATGCCGAGGACTGCATAGATAAAATAAAAGCGGATCTCGACAAGCTTTGTCGCCGTATATCACAGCAAGGGTCATTGAAAGCATCCGATGATAAGGGGGAATTGTCTGAGGAATTTGCACAAAATCAACATATATTGGGGGAAATATTGTTAAGTTTTTGTAATTTAAACAGAATTTTAGAAAATGACGGCGAAAAAGCCTTGACATATTCAACAAATCGGTTTATAATAGCATTTAGGGCTGTCGAAAATGAGGTCGTCAAACAGGGCGGCTCGATGGACAAGCTCTCAAGTGACGAGTTAAGCCGAGCGGCTTATAAAGTCATTAGCGGTATGTAAACCATCGGGAGACCGTTTGAGTTTTACCGTTATATATATTTTTTTGGAGGTTTTTACAACATGACAAAGGCAGAATTAGTAGATGCAGTTGCAAAAAAAACAGAAGACAGCAAGCTTACAAAGAAACAGGCAGAAGCTGCTGTTAAGGCTGTCATCGAAACTATTACCGAAACTCTCGCTAAGGGCGATTCTATCCAGTTGGTAGGATTTGGCACGTTCGAGGTTCGTGAGCGCGCAGCAAGAAAGGGTATCAACCCGCGTACAAAGAAGCCTATCAAGATCGCGGCTACAAAGGTTCCCGCTTTCAAGGCAGGCAGAGCGCTTAAGGACGCTGTAAGCGATAAGTAATTGCATCAGGGAGATTACTCTCCTGCTAAGCTTTTTTAGATTATAGTCCGGACTTAAACAGCGGGGGCGCGAGGTTGCACCCCGCTGTTTGTATATTCGGACGGTTGTGTATGTTGTTATTATTTAGAGGTCGTTATGAGATTAGATAAGTTTTTAAAGGTGTCGCGCCTGATAAAGCGCAGAACAGTCGCAAATGAGGCTTGCGACGCCGAAAAAGTAATCGTGAACGGAAAGGCGCAGCGCGCTTCATACGAGGTGAAAACCGGCGATATTATTGAGATACTGATTGGCAAGCCGCTGAAAGTGCGCGTGCTGGAGGTTCGCGAGTTTACAAAGAAAGAGGAAGCCGCCGCGCTTTACGAGGTGGTTTAGCGTTGAAGATCTCCGTTGTAACAGCGGAGATTTTTTGTGCAAATTGACCGTATTTTTTAAAACGTTTTTGTAAATAATCACGCCCTTGTCAAAGCGGACGTATGGTGCTATAATTAAATTACAACGTCGACGCTGCATTACTGCAACTATTTAAATTAAGGAGTAACATAATGAAACCGAAAAGAATATTTGAATTGGCTTTATCCGCGATAATGTCAATTTCACTTTGCGCTTGCGGAAACGGCGACAGTTCTGCTGCGAGAAGCTCCGAAACGATATCTTCCGCAAACTCGTCGGAGGTATCGGTCGCAAACGCATCGGAAATATCAGCCGAAAACTCATCGGAAATATCAAACGAAAACTCGGCGGCGGTATCTTCTGCGGAAACCACATCGAACAACTCCCCCAAAGAAAGTGATATCGGCGATGTTTCCGCAAAGGAACTGGTATCGCAGATGAAAATGGGGTGGAATTTGGGCAACACGCTCGACGCCACGGGCGGCAGCGGAATTTCAGCCGAGACCTCTTGGGGCAACCCGAAAACAACCAAAGCCACCATCGACGCGGTAAAAGATGCGGGCTTCAACGTTTTGAGAGTTCCCGTTTCGTGGGGAACACACCTTGATGAAAATTACAACATAGACAGCGCGTGGATGAAACGAGTTCAAGAGGTCGTGGATTACGGTATCGACAACGATATGTTTGTTATACTAAACACTCACCACGAAGAATGGTATATGCCCAAAGCTGAAAACCTCGAGCACGATCTCGCGGAGCTTGAAGCTGTTTGGAAGCAAATAGCAGAGCGGTTTGAGGGCTACGGCGAAAAACTCATTTTTGAAGGACTGAACGAGCCGCGTTTACGTGGAGACAGTCTTGAATGGAGCGGCGACGAAAGCTCCCGCGAGATCGTAAATCAATACGCCGAGACGTTCGTTAAAACCGTAAGAGCCACGGGTGGCAACAACCAAAACCGTATCCTTATGGTAACGCCTTACGCCGCGTCCTGTGACGAAAACAACCTTAAAGCGCTGAAAATTCCCGAGGACAGCGGAAAGATCATTGTTTCCGTACACGCTTACATTCCGAACTCGTTCGCTCTGGAAAAAAACGGCACCGCCGAATTTAACGCCGAAAAAAGCAACACTATCCCGAAAATGTTTGAATCAATAAAACGCGTATTCCTTGACAAAGATATTCCCGTTATCATAGGAGAATTTGGCTCGGTTAACAAGGAAAACCTCGAACAGCGTATCACTTGGGCAAATAGCTATGTTTCTCTCGCAAAACAAAACGGAGTTCCCTGCATTTGGTGGGACAACGGACAAAAGTCGGGCGACGGCGAGAATTTCGGGCTGATTAACCGCTCCGACAACACGTGGTACTTCCCGCAGCTTGTTGAGACTATCAAGCAAAACGCATATTAAGACGGCAGCGTTTAAAATGAATATCACTCCCCCTTTTCGCATATATTCTTATAGCAATCCACACAATTAAGGCAACATTGGTGCTTTTAAGCGCCCGCCTCGCATGATAACGTTTAATTGAACTGTAGCACTATTTTCGTGGATTGCTATAGAAAGAGTACATTGCCAAAGGGGGAATTTTTTATGCAAAACCAAAAGGTGAACATTCCGCACAATCTCATAATGGAAAATCGCAAATCAATGCGTATTTCCGGAGTTAAAGACATCGACGCGTTCTCCGAAAACAGAATTGTTTTGAACACTGTGATGGGCGAACTTGTAATAAAAGGCGAAGATCTGCATATCGGCGATCTGAACGCCGAAAGTGGCGACCTTTCAATGACAGGCGCTGTGAACTCAATCGCTTACAGCCGCCACAGCGTTATGGACGGTCCCGTAAAAAAACTTTTCAGATAATTAATGAAAATTAAGGAGTTAGCAAAATGAATGTTTCTATTCCCGATTGCTTTATGATCGCGTTTGCTGTCGGAGTCATCTTTGGACTGATTTATGAGGCTTTACGTATTATTCGGCTCATAATGCGGTTTCGCGCGGCTGTTTTCGTCTGCGACGCGGTATTCTTTATTCTTGCGGCTATGGTGGTTTGCAGGCTTTCGGAATTTTTGGGCAATTATGTACGGCTGTATACCATTCTGGGCTTTGGCGCGGGCGTTTTCACCTATATCGTGACGGTCGGACGACTGCTCAACGTACTTGAGAGCGCCGCTTCCGTTGCTTGGAGAAATACCCTCGGCAGACTTTTTCATAAAATCGGCGGTCTGGCTAAAGATAACAGTGCCAAATTTATACATAGCATTAAGAATGTTTTTAGTAAAATTCACCAATATTCCGATAATCTTACAAAAAAACGCGCGGAACGCTTGCAATTAAACCCCAAAATGGTGTATAATAATAACAACAATAAAGATAAAAAAACACATGGGGAAGGGGAAAATACTCATGTCATTAAAGCGAAGGTCAGAAAAAGCCCATGAGAATACCAAACGGCATGGGTTTATCCGCTTTCTTGCATTTGCCGCGATCATAGTTTCGGTCGTTTTTGTGGGGTACACCGTTATTTCGGATAACATTCAAATTCGCAGCAACAACCAAAAAATCGAAGAATTGTCCGAACAGACCGCCGCAATGAAAGCAAAAAACGAACAGATAAACGGTTATCTTGAAAACGACGAAAATCTTGAGGAATATATAGAGGATATCGCGCGCGATAAGTTGGATTACGCTAACGCCGACGAACGGATTTACTATGTCATTCCTGCGGGTAATTAAGCGGTTCCGCTTGCGTTTTTAACTATAGTAATCAATGAAAATAACGGTGCGGTTCAATTGAACGTTATAATGCGAGTCGGGAGCTTAAAAGCACTAATGTTGTTTTAAATGTGCGGATTACTATAACCACTAAAGGGACGGTGTACCGCCCCTTTTGATTTTTCGTTATTTACCGGCGGTAGTATTATAGGCAAAATAAGGATGTTTAAATATTTATGAAAAAGTTTATTTCAATGTTTGTAAGAACCATTAAGCGAATATTCAACCGCACAGTCATTTGCATACTCGGCGTGCTTATTCAGCTCAGCTATCTTGTATGGCTGTTTTGGTCTTTCGGCACAGTTTCCTCATATTCCTACTGGATCTTCGAGATTGCGGCTGTTTTTATCGCGTTCATAATCATCAACTCGGACAAGCACCCAAGTTACAAGATATCGTGGATATTGTCTATCCTGACCGTTCCAATCGTTGGCGTTATGATGTATGTCTGCTTCGGCAACGGCAATTCGGGTCGAAAGCTGCGGCGGCGTATGAATCAGTTCAACGAGGAAGAACATCTGCTTCTTCCTCAAAAAAACGACATCATTGAGAGCCTTGAAAACAGCGGGGATATCGAACTTAAAGAGGTCGCAAAGCAAGCGAATTATCTTTATAATTTCGGCGGTTATCCCGTTTACAAAAACACGAACGTCACTTACTTTGAAAGCGGTGAAGCAAAGTTCGACGCGCTTTGCGGCGAACTGGAAAACGCGGAGCGCTTTATATTTCTTGAGTACTTTATTATTCAAGAGGGCAAGATGTGGAACACCATTCTCGAGATCCTCGAACGCAAGGTCAAAGAGGGCGTGGACGTTCGAATGGTTTACGATGACATCGGCTGTCTGCGAACCCTACCCTACAAATATTACGAACAAATGGAAAAGCGCGGAATAAAATGCCGTTCGTTCAACAAGTTTCATCCGTTCTGGGTAGCTCGTATGAACAACCGCGATCACCGCAAGATACTTGTCATAGACGGTCACACGGCGTTTAACGGCGGCGCAAACCTTGCCGATGAATATATAAACGCCATAAAAAAACACGGCGACTATTGGAAAGACTCGGCGGTAATGATAAAGGGCGAGGCTGTCTGGAGCTTCACCATGATGTTTCTTACAATGTGGAACTACATCACAAACACCAAGCCCCAAAGCTATGTGGGCTATATGCCGACAGAACGTGTTATTGCCGACAACGCCGACGCTCACGGCTTAGTGATACCCTATACCGACAGCCCGCTTGATAAGGAATCCGTCGGCGAAAACACTTATCTCAGCATAATAAACAACGCCACGGACTATGTTTACATCACGACCCCTTATCTTATTATCACAAACGAGATTGAAACCGCGCTGACTTTGGCGGCAAAAAGCGGCGTGGACGTGCGAATTATTACTCCGCACGTTCCCGACAAGTGGTATGTGCACGCGGTCACGCGTTCTTACTACAAAAATCTCACCAAAGGAAAGGTTCGCATTTACGAATTTGTTCCGGGCTTTATTCACGCGAAAAACTTTGTTTCCGACGACAAAACCGCCGTTGTTGGCACTATCAATCTTGATTATCGCAGTCTCTATCTACACTTTGAATGTGGAACTTATATGTACAATACAGACTGTGTTATCGACGTTAAAGAAGATTTTTTGAATACCCTTGAGAACTGCTGCGAAATAACATACGACGACTGTCTGAAAGTCAATCCGTTTAGAAGGCTCGGACGCTCAATACTTCGACTGTTCGCGCCGCTTATGTAATTACTTCTCCCCTTGCTTGAAAGCCAGGGGAGTATTTTTGTCTTTCAAATGTGAAAATTACGTGAAATCTCTTTAAACTATCTTGACAAATTGCTTTAAATCTATTATAACTCAAGTTATATAACACCCGTTATATAACTTGAATTATAATACAAGGAGGAAAAATGCCAAAATCAAAAATATCGCGGGAAATGATAGTAGACGCGGCATTTGAAGTCGCAAGAGCAGCGGGCATTGAAAACGTCAACGCGCGCACCGTAGCGGAAAAGCTGAATTGCTCGACGCAGCCGGTAATGTATCATTTCGCGAAAATCGAGGAGCTGAAGCGAGCCGTTTACGAAAAAACCGACCGTTTTCACTCTGAATACCTGATGAATATTGAAAACCCCGAAGAAATTATGCTCGGTATCGGGTTGAACTATATCCGATTTGCGATACGCGAACCGAACCTGTTTCGTTTTTTGTTTCAGTCGGGGTACGCGGTGGAGAACAATCTCTTGGAAATGATAGACAGCCCGGAGCTTGCGCCCGTTCTGGAAATGATGAGCGGCGCAATGGAAACGTCTGTCGAACAGACCAAGGAAGTTTTTGTCACCATCGCGCTGTTTGCTCACGGCTACGCGAGTATTATCGCCAACAACTCGCTCGAATACGACGAGAAAACCGTAGCGAAACATCTTGAACGCGCTTATAGGGGCGCTGTTCTGGCTTTAAAAACGGAGGAATAAAATGAAAAAATTATACAATAAAAGCGAACTGTGGTTCGCGCTTGTTTGGGTGATAGTTTACGCGGTCGGCATTGGAACGCTGCGCGGCAATTTCGGCGACACAAGCCCCGTAATGCCGGCGGCGCTTGCCGTTCTTGCGGTTATTGCCACGATTTTTATTAAGTCCAATAAACTTGAGAAAAAATATGGGCTGTGCAAATGGCGCGGCAAAGCTGCGGAATATTGGTTTTTTATCCCCATTTTTATACTTATGACCGGCAACCTTTGGGGCGGCGTCGGTATGGCTTACAGCGGTATGGAGCAGGTATGGGCGGTGATTATGATGGCGCTTGTCGGCTATGTTGAAGAGATCATCTTCCGAGGTTTTTTATTCCGTGTGCTGCTGAAAAGCAACAAGCCGCCCGTTGCAATACTTATCTCGGCGGTGACGTTCGGAGCGGGTCACATCGTCAACCTTTTCACAGGTCACGCGACATTTGAAACCTTAATACAAATCGTATTCGCAATCGTGATAGGCTTTATTTTTACATTCGTATTTTACAAATCGGGCAGTCTTTGGATCTGCATAATTGCGCACAGCCTTATAGACGTGTTCTCAGAGTTTGCAATGCCGAGAGAGGATATGACTATAAGTTACGCGTATTGGGGCGCAACGGTAGTTATAGCACTGGTGTACGGTCTTTATCTCGGCAAAAAGCCTGCGGCGTTGGAAAAAGAATAACGAAAAAGCTCCCCGTTCGAAACGGAGAGCTTTTATGATTATTTGCTTCGTGAAACTACCGCGCCCGCGATAAAAAATCCCGCAAACGCCGCGATATTTACGCAGACTATGGAGGCTCCGCACGGAGTGTCTGCGGCATAAGAAATAATCATTCCGATAACGAACGTCACAACGGACACCACCGCGGAACAGATAGTCACGCTTTTAAAACTCTTGAAAACGCGCATTGAACTCAGCGCGGGGAAAATTATAAGGCTCGAAATCAGCATACTGCCCATCAGTCTCATTCCGATTACGATTGTCACGGCGGTCAACAGGGCTATCAGCATATTGTAGAGATTTACGTTTATTCCCGTGGCTTTCGCAAAACTCTCATCGAACGTTATTGCGAAAATCTTAGTGTAGAAAAAAACGAACATCAGCAGAACGGCGCACGCTAAAATCACGCTTATTACCACGTCGCCGCCGCTCACCGAGACTATACTGCCGAATAAGTAGCTGTTGAGGTCGATATTCACACCGTGCGACATCGACACTGCCATAACGCCTATCGCAAGCGCGCCCGTTGAGATAAGCGCTATCGCGGAATCGCCTTTGATCTTGCTGTTTGAGGACAGCCGCAAAAGCAAGAACGCCGCCAAAATCACCACGGGTATAGCGACCGCCATAGGCGCTAAGTTCATTACGGCGGCTATTGCCAACGCTCCGAAGCCGACGTGCGACAAGCCGTCGCCGATCATTGAGTAACGCTTCAAAACAAGGCTTACGCCGAGCAGCGCGGCGCAAAGCGACACCAATATCCCGACTATCAGCGCCCTCACCAAAATCGGAGCGGAAAACATCTCACTCAGTATCTTGCCCATTCGCGGCACCCCCTTTCAGGAAATTCGACGCGTTGCTTTCAAGGAACTCCGCAGCCGTTCCGAAAAAACCGTCATCCTTGTTTTCGGTAAGGCAAAGTATGTGCGAAGCGTATCTCAAAGCGGAAGCCATATCATGCGTTACCATTATCACGGTAACGCCGCTTTTGTTGATTTTTTCAATAAGTCCGTACATTTCCGCTGTTACCATCGGGTCGAGACCCGTTACAGGCTCGTCCAATAGCAAGAGCTTTTTTGTGGCGCAGAGCGCTCTCGCCAAAAGAACGCGCTGCTGCTGACCGCCCGAAAGCTCACGGTAGCTGCGGTTTTTAAGCTCCGTAAGCCCCAAACGCTCGATATTCTCGGCTGCTGTTTTGCGCTCTTTCACCGAGTAAAACGGACGTATCCCGCGTGAGTTCAAACAGCCCGATATCACCACCTCCGAAACGCTTGCGGGAAAATCCCGCTGAGCGCTCGTCTGCTGCGGCAAATATCCGATCTCCTTTTGAATAAGTCCGTCGCCGAACTCTATCGAACCGCCGACGGGCTTTTTTAAACCCAAAAGCGCTTTTACAAGCGTGGATTTTCCCGAGCCGTTCTCGCCGACTATGCAGAGATAATCCCCGCTTTTTACCTCGAAATTGAGGTTTTCTATGACAGTCATATTTTCATACGACAGCGTTAATTTTTCCGTTTTGATAAGTGCCATTTCCTTTATTCCAATCTGTACAAAAAATTCACGTAGTCATTTACATAATAGCGAATATTCGTCCTGCCCTTTTGAATTACCGTGAAGCCCTCGGCTTCGAGCAGCTTTTTCTGTTCATCAACTCCCCCGGGATATTTGGGATTTAACTCACCGTTATTCTTAAGCGTTCTCCAATACGGCGTTTTGTCGTCCGTGCGCTGAAAACTCGCCCATGCCGCTATCGAGCAGAATATCCCCGCCGTTATCGGGTCTGTAAAATCCGCGTTGTTTTTCGCCGCGAAATAAGCGCGGATATCTCCCACCGTTATCACTTTTCCTTTGGGAACGCGCCGCATAACCTCGTCATAAGCAAGCGGCGGCGCAAAGTACATACGGATGCCGCCATACTTTTCAATGCTCTTTTTATCTGTTATCTCGACGATCTTCGGCATATCCTTTGGGTCGTTTAACATCGCGTTGAAGTCCTTTTTGTTTTCGTTTGACATAATTCAACACCTCCGCGCTTATTATAGCGCATTGTTACCGCAAAGTCAATGAGACGGTTTTACTTTTGGTAAAAACATATCACTCAATAAGTCCATACTCTTTATATTTTTCTAGCATCATCTTATAAAACATACGGTTTCCCAGATACTGACGGTATGTTGCGGATTTCTCCCTTCCTGCCGCTTTCAGTTGTTTAAGCTGTTCCGTTTCGTATTCGGCTTGCTTTTTTATATCGTTCAGCATATCTTCAAACGCCTTTAACCGCTCCATCGCCATACCTCCTTTAAATCTCGAATAATTTATTTATCCATTACCGTAATATCAAGTTAAAGTTTATGCAAATTGTAAAAATCCTTAAGCTCCGCCTTACGCTCGGTCGGGATATCGGTTTTCTTAATTCCACGAACAGCGCCCTCAAGAGCCAACAGCCTGTGAATACACGCGCTGCTGTCTATCGACTGAATTTTCAGCCACGCGTTTTCCGCGCCCGTCTGCACAAGCTGCTCGGTGGTCTCAATGCCAACTTGATTTAATTGTCCCTCAACAACCTTTCCGATATTCGGAAGATTTGCCAACTGACCCATTTTTATGTTCCTTTCTTTAAGATATTTTCCAAAGTTTGGTAATTCCGCTCCATAAGCGAAAGATAGCTCTCCCCCGCCGCAAAATCGTCCGCCGTGATGTTGTGACAGGTGTGGAACTCGGCAGTCGGCAGACCGCTCTCGTTGGCTAAAGTATCCGCAAGCTTGTGATTGGAAAGCTCTATATAAAATACTGCGGGCACGGTATTGTGTTCTTTGAGTTTTTCCGTGAGATAAGCGATCGTCTGCGCGGACGGCTCTGTTTCCGCTCCGCAGCCCGGAAACGCTGCGTAGTAATTCAAATTATATTCTTTAAAAAAGTAAAGCAGCGGAAAACGGTCGCCGAAAACGAAATAGCGGCTCTCACCCGACAGCAACTCCCTGAAACGCTCGTCAAGGTCATTTATCTTCGCCAAGTACTCGTTGGCGTTTTGCTCGTATAGCTCACGGTTTTGCACGTCAAGATGAATTGCCTCATGCTTTATTGCATCAACGATAAGCGCGGCGTTTTTCGGAGAAGTCCAGATGTGCTCGTCGTACTCTTCCTCGTCCTCGCCATGCTCGTGTTCTTCAAGGTCGTCGTGTTCCGCGCCGACAAGCTCTTCCTCTTCGATAGCTTCGACAAAGTTCATCATTTTCAGCGTGTTTACCTCGTCAGCGGATTTAAGAACGTTTTCCACCCACGCGTCCGACTCGCCGCCGTTGTAAATAAACAGGTCGCACTTGTCGATCTTGACTATATCCTGCGCGGACGGGTCGTAGCTGTGGCTTTCCATACCCGGCTTTAAAAGCAAAGTGATATCCGCGTTGTCCCCGAAAATCTGCCGCGCGAAGTCATACGCTGGGAAGATCGTCGTTACTATCTGTAACTTGCCGCTCCGATTTTCCGACGTAGAACAGCCGCTTAAAAGCGCTAGCGTCATTATAATTGCCGCCAAAAGCGCGGCTGTAATTCTTTTACGCATTTTCCCGCTCCTTACATTCACTGCACAACCCGTAAATTACCGTTTTGCCGATATCCACAAAGAAATTGTGGCTCTGTTCGATATGACGGCTCATTTCCGCCATAAAGTCGCAGTCCATGTGGATAAGTTTTCCGCATTTCTCACACTTCAAGTGAAAATGCCGTGAGCACTCCTCGCTTTCGTTAAGCTGATAGCAAGCCGCGTCGCCGTCCGTAAATTTCTTCAGCACTCCCTGATTGGCAAGTTTTGACAGCGTTCTGTAAATCGTCGCCTCGCCGGAGGAAACCTCGCCGCTTTTTATAAGCTCCCTCGCCGAATAACACTTTCCGCGGTGAGAGTTGAAAAACTCCACTATCTCATCGCGCTGTTTGGTTTTATAGGTGTTGTCGCTCATAACGCTCCCCTTTTTTCGCTTATATACTACAAATCAATGTCGATTTCAATGCCCTCTTTAAAATTGATATTGACTATCATTTTCAAATTATATCATATTTTTTTTAAAAAGTCAAGAGTTCTTATTGATTTTTTTGAAAAAATGTAGTATAATGTAAGAGTAATTATTGGGCAATTTGCCTAAGAGCGTGTTCACAGTCCGAACATTTTGGTTAATGTGAACTAGCTTTAAATCAAATTTTGGAGGACATAATAATGGCAGAAGTACTTATCGAAACATCGGCACGTCACGTACACGTAACAAAGGAGACCCTTGAGATCTTGTTCGGCAAGGGCGCGGAGCTTACCAAAAAGAAAGACCTCTCGCAGCCCGGTCAGTTCGCCAGCGAGCAGAGAGTTACCGTGGTTGGACCCAAGAGAGAGCTTGCTAACGTGTCTATACTCGGTCCGTGCAGAAGCGCGAACCAAGTAGAGCTTTCCGCGACCGACGCGCGTTCTATCGGCGTTGATATCGCAGTACGCGAGAGCGGTGATATTGCGGGAACTCCCGGCTGTACTCTCAAAGGTCCCGAGGGCGAGGTCACGATAAGCGAGGGCGTTATCGTAGCTAAACGTCACATTCACCTTACCCCCGCAACCGCCGACAAGCTCGGTCTCAAAAACAAGGACGTTGTCTGGGTTAAATGCAATACAAACGGCAGAGCGGCTGTTCTCGGCGATGTGGTTGTCCGCGTAAGAGACGATTTCGCCGACGCTATGCATATCGATACCGATGAAAGCAACGCTGTCGGAGCCACACCCGGACTAATGGGGGAGATAATCAAGGAGTTATGATTAGCAGAATTGAACAACATCATCAATACGACCCGTTAAAGCGCGTTCTCGAAGGCATCCATGAGTTTCTTGAAGTAAAAAACGGGATACAAAACAACTCGATAGTGATTCCCGATTGGGAAATGACGATAAAGCCGCAAGTGGAGCAGTTTAAAGACAACTTCGCCGTTATAGGTTTCCACCTTTTTTCGTCCTATTTTGACAGTCCGCTTTACGAGTGCTGCGCTTCCACGGGCAAGGACGGCGATTTGGCTGTCGGCTCCTGTGTAGGTTCGTTTTTGTTCGCGTTTATGAACGGGATAGTACAAATGAAAAACGGCGAAAACGGAAAACCCGTAACAAGCGAGTTTAACGGAAAAACGCACAAGTGGCAGGTTTACAACAGCGACCTTGTGGGAATGGGCGAGAACGTCAACTCCGAAGAAGAGGATACAGTCGCGCTGAAATACTGGGGTATGCTTAAAGACGAGATAGTAAAGCGGTTGGGCAACCAAAAGCTGTGCTATGTGAAGATATTCGCTTCTCACGCTGTCGGCAAAGACGACGAGCAAGTCATAGGCGAGGTACGTATAAACGACGTTCCCAGCCGTGAGCTTAGCGAAGTGGTTAAAAAGCACGCCGAAAAGTGGAATGTGCGTCAGTTCGCTTCGCAAAAGCAGTTTTTCTTTATCAAACAGGAAAACGCCGAACCTTGCCCTTATTCGGGCGAGAACGGAAGAGCGCTCTTGAAAACTCGCGTTAAGAATGCGCTGGAAATTTTTAACAACGCCAACGCCGACGAACCCCTTAACGATCTGCTCGAAAAAATGGAGAACTCGTTGGGCGATATTTCCCTGGCAAACGAATGTTTTTCGTTTCTGCCCGAGATATGCGCGGAGCACGCGTTCCCGCAAGTGCAGTATCCCGAGATCGTTCAGATATCCGTTGACGGCAAAAAGCCCGAAACGTTTTATCGTAATCAGCTCGCAGAGTTTTATCCTATAGGACAGGCGATGTTCGAGCTTTTCTCAAGCGGAGTTTTCGGCGAGGAGACTAACGACGTCTACCGCAAACTTATTGCCCGAAGCGCGACCTACAGCGGTATCTATCAGCACCAAAAAAACGGCGAGAATTTGGAAGATCTGGCTACGACGGCTCTTTTATTCAGCTTCCCGAAAGGTGTTGAGATAAGGTAAAGCACTGTCTCGCCGTTAATTTTTCATTTGGCTCTCTATTCGCCGAGGGGAACGGAGAGCCAAAATATTATTTTTTTATAGCGAGGTGAACGCCATGCCCGATAAAGAAGAACTCCATTCGGGACATCGAAAAAGAGTATGGGAGAAGTTTTCCGAAAAAGGTCTTTCCGTTTTTAACGAGCACGAAATTATGGAAATGATCTTATTTTCATGTTTGCCGCGCGTAAATACCAACGAAACGGCGCATTTGCTTATAAATAAGTTCGGCTCTATAACAAATTGTTTGAAAAGCCCTGCAAGCGAACTTAAAAAAATTAAGGGAATCGGCGATTCCGCCGCTATTTACTTGAATTTTCTCGGTCAGTTGACTGAGCGTTTGAATAATGAAGAAGCGGTAAATGTAAAACTCGGCTGTTCTGCGGAGATTATTGATTACTGCGTAAAACATTACAAAAATTACGACCGCGAATGTGCTACTTACTTTTTATTGGACGCTCTTTACAATGTTGTTTTTACCGGCGAGACGGAGTACGCCAACAGCGCCGAATGCGGCTTCAGTTTTCCCGAAATCGTGAATAACGCGCTTAGCAGAAAGCTCCCGTACATTTTACTGGCGCACAATCATCTTTCGGGATGCCCTGTCGCTTCAAGCGCAGATATTGCCGTTACCCGTTCCTTGGCGGACGTGGTGTGCAAACTTAACATCAGAATTTTGGATCACATAATAGTAAGCGGCGACAGCGCCTATTCCATGCGCGCTTTCGGCGGATACAACGATATTTGGCGATAACGCGCCGAAAATTTTAAGGAGATATATGGATACGTCAAAAAATTTTGAACTTCACAGCCAATACAAACCCACGGGCGACCAGCCCGAAGCTATAAAGGCGCTCTCCGAGGGAATTCTGCGCGGCGACAAAGAGCAAACGCTGCTCGGCGTTACCGGCTCGGGCAAAACGTTTACTATGGCGAATATTATCGCGAACGTCAACAAGCCTACGCTTGTGCTTGCACACAACAAAACTCTGGCGGCGCAATTATGCTCCGAGTTCCGCGAGTTTTTTCCGAACAACGCCGTTGAATTTTTCGTAAGCTACTACGACTACTATCAACCCGAGGCATACATTCCCTCAACTGACGCTTATATCGAAAAGGACAGCGCGATAAACGATGAGATAGACAGACTTCGCCACTCGGCGACCGCCGCGCTTGCGGAACGCCGCGACGTTATCATCGTGTCGTCCGTATCGTGCATTTACTCGCTCGGTTCGCCCGACGACTACCGTTGCAACACGCTGTCACTGCGGCAAGGTCAGGAGATATCCCGCGAGGAAGTCATCAAACGCTTGGTTGAAATGCAGTACGAACGCAACGAACTGAATTTTGTACGCAACAAGTTCCGCGTTAAAGGCGACACTCTTGAAATTTACCCCGCGGGCAGCACAAACGAAAACGCTGTACGCGTGGAGTTTTTCGGCGACGAGATAGACCGCATCAGCGAGTTTGAAGTTGTGACGGGCAACACCCGCGCGACGATATTACACGCGATGATCTTCCCCGCTTCGCACTATATTATAGGTAAAGAAAAAATGGACGAAGCGCTTCAAGAGCTTGAAAACGAGTTGGAAGAGCGCGTGAAGTTCTTCAAGGACAACAACAAGCTGATAGAAGCGCAGCGAATTGAGCAGCGCACGCGCTACGATATGGAAATGCTGCGCGAGATAGGCACTTGCAAAGGAGTTGAGAACTACTCTCGCGTGCTTGCGCGCAGACCCCCCGGAAGTACTCCGATAACGCTTATCGACCACTTCCCCGAGGATTTTCTGCTTATGGTTGACGAAAGTCACGTTACTCTGCCGCAAGTCCGCGGAATGTACGGCGGCGACGTCGCTCGAAAGAAAAACCTCGTGGATTACGGCTTCAGACTGCCGTGCGCTTACGACAACCGACCGCTTAATTTCGATGAGTTTTATGAAAAGATACCGCAGGCGGTGTTCGTTTCGGCAACTCCCGGAGATTTTGAGAAAGAGCGCTCCACGCAGATAGTAGAGCAGATAATCCGTCCGACGGGACTGCTCGACCCCGAGATAATCGTAAAACCGACCGACGGGCAGATTGAAGATTTGATTAGCGAGATAAACACTCGCGTTGAGAAAAAACAGCGCGTGCTCGTTACAACTCTTACTAAAAAAATGGCGGAGGACTTGACGGACTTCCTCGAAAAGGCGGGTATAAAAGTCCGCTATATGCACCACGACATTGATACGATAGAGCGTATGGAAATAATCCGCGATTTGCGCGAGGGCGAATTCGACGTGCTTGTCGGAATAAATCTGCTCCGCGAGGGTCTGGATATCCCCGAGGTGTCGCTTGTGGCGATACTTGACGCGGACAAGGAGGGTTTTCTGCGCTCCGAAACCTCGCTTGTGCAGACGATAGGACGCGCCGCGAGAAACGCCGAGGGTACGGTTATTATGTACGCGGACGAAGTTACGCGCTCTATGGAGCTTGCCATAACCGAAACTCAGCGCCGCCGCGAAATTCAGCAGCGCTACAACACCGAACACGGCATTATCCCGAAAACAATTATCAAGGAAGTGCGGGATGTTCTTGAGATCACCAAAAAAGAGACCAAGAAACGCTCCAAGTCCGATATAAAGAAGCTCCCGCGCCGCGAACGCGAACAGCTCATTTCACGCTACACCGCCGAGATGAAAAAGGCGGCGAAGCTCTTGGATTTCGAGCACGCCGCTTATCTGCGCGACAGAATTAAGGAACTTCAGGAATAACAAACGCCGCGCTTTTCGCACGGCGTATAAAGTCAATCTTCTATCATCTTTTGCAGATTATCGGCTAACCTTTGAAGCTTCTCTTTTTCACGTCCCTCCTGCATAGTGGCAAGAACATCCAAAATATCATAGAGAATTAATCTAATAAATCCATTAAACTGTTTATCTGTCATTCCCATAAGACATTCTCCTTTCAAAAACATAATGTATGTGTTCTTAATATCATTATGCCACATTTCGTGTGAAATGTCAAGTGTTTTCGGGGAAAAATGGGATATTATATGGAAAATACCGACTTTTCAAAAATCGCGGCTTGCGGAAGAATACCGCGCGTTACAGCATAAAAAAGCACTTGACAAATTCACTGAAATGTGATACAATGAATACGTTGAAATAATTTTTTCTCCCCTGCCGTCTGCGGGGGAGAAAAAAATTCAGCCTTGCTTCAGCATTGTATGCAGAAAAAATTAGGAGACAAAAATGGCAAACGATAAAATAATAATCAAAGGCGCTCGGGAACACAATCTCAACAACATCGACGTGACAATCCCGCGCGACAAACTGGTCGTACTGACGGGCGTTTCGGGTTCGGGAAAAAGCTCACTGGCGTTCGATACGATTTTCGCGGACGGACAGCGGCGGTATATGGAAAGCCTGTCAAGCTACGCGCGGCAGTTTCTCGGGCAAATGGAAAAACCCGACGTGGACAGCATTGACGGTCTCTCCCCCGCTATCTCTATAGACCAGAAAACCACGTCGAAAAATCCCCGTTCCACGGTCGGCACGGTCACGGAGATCTACGACTATTTGCGATTGATGTACGCGCGTATCGGTATCCCGCACTGCCCCGTATGCGGTCGGGAAATCAAGCAGCAGACAGTCGACGAGATCGTTGACAAGGTGCTTGAACTGCCCGAAAAAACGAAGTTTCAAGTGCTGGCGCCAATTGTCCGCGGACGCAAGGGCGAGTACAAAAAGGAATTTGAAAACGCGCGGAAATCGGGCTACGCGAGAGTTCGAGTTGACGGCATAACCTACGACTTATCCGAGAAAATAACGCTCGAAAAGAACATCAAGCACTCCATCGAAATAATAGTAGACCGCCTTGTCATAAAAGATGGCATAAAATCGCGGCTTTCGGAGAGTATCGAGACCGCGGGCGCTCTCACGGGCGGGTTAGTTTATATTGACATCATTGACGGCGAGGGAGAAGCTGCCCCAGGGGAACTGCATTTCTCGCAGAGCTACGCTTGCCCCGAGCACGGCGTTTCCGTTGAGGAATTGGTACCGCGAATGTTCTCATTCAACAATCCGTTTGGCGCGTGCCCCGAATGTACGGGCATAGGCAGTTATCGGCGCATAGACCCCGACCTCATTATCCCAAACCCCGACCTTTCAATAAGGGACGGTGCAATAAAGGGTTACGGCTGGACTTACAATGAGGGTTCTATCGCGGCGATGTATTTTGACTCGCTTGCCGAGCGGCACGGTTTTTCCGTAGACGAACCGCTTTCCAAGATACCGAAAAAAGCCGTAAAGGAACTTATGTACGGCACGAACGGTGAGAAGATACTTGTCAAGCGCCCCCGAACTCAAGGCGGCGGTTCTTACTACACCGACTTTGAGGGCGTTGCGAATAACCTGCAAAGGCGCTATGACGACGCGCAAGCGGGAATGTACGCGCGCGACGCTCTCGAGGATTTTATGAGCGACGTTGAATGTCCGAAATGCCACGGCAGACGGCTTAACGACACGGCTCTTGCGGTCACGGTCGGCGGCTTGAACATTTATGAGTTCACTCAGATGTCCGTAGTGAACGCGCTGAAATTTATCGATGAGCTTAATCTCTCGGAACGCGATCAAATGATTGCGGGGCAAATTCTGAAAGAAATTAAAGCGCGGCTCGGATTTCTCAAAAGCGTGGGTCTGGAGTATCTTACGCTGTCGCGAAACGCGGGAACGCTTTCGGGCGGTGAAAGTCAGCGAATACGTTTGGCGACTCAAATCGGCAGTGCGCTTACGGGCGTTCTGTACATTTTGGACGAGCCGTCCATAGGGCTTCATCAGCGTGACAACGACAAGCTGATTGCGACGCTTAAAAACCTCCGCGACCTTGGCAACACGCTTATCGTAGTCGAACACGATGAGGACACCATGCGCGCCGCCGACTGGATAGTCGATATAGGACCCGCCGCCGGCGTTCACGGCGGAAACGTTGTGTACAGCGGCGACGTCAAGGGAATTCTGAAATGCAAAAACTCCGTAACGGGACAGTATCTAAGCGGAAAGCTCACGATACCCGTGCCCGAAACACGCCGCAAACCCGACGAACGTTGGCTTAAAGTAATAGGCGCGGAGGAAAACAATCTTAAAAAGATCGACGTGGAAATTCCAATCGGCGTTTTCACTTGCGTTACGGGAGTTTCGGGCAGCGGCAAAAGCTCGCTCGTCAACGAGATCATTTATAAGCATTTGTTTGGCAAGCTGAACAAGGGTCGCGTCCGCGCGGGAAAATTCAAAAAAATGGAGGGCGTTGAAAACCTCGATAAAGTTATTATGATAGACCAATCCCCTATCGGCAGAACTCCGCGCTCCAATCCCGCGACTTACACGGGCGTGTTTACCGAGATACGCGAACTTTTCGCACAGACGACCGACGCTAAAACGCGCGGCTACAAGGCTGGACGGTTTTCGTTCAACGTAAAGGGCGGACGGTGCGAGGCTTGCGAGGGCGACGGTATTCTGAAAATCGAAATGCACTTTCTGCCCGACATTTTTGTACCGTGCGAGGTCTGCAAAGGACACCGCTACAACCGCGAAACGCTGGAAGTCAAGTACAAGGATAAAAACATCTATGACGTTCTTGAAATGACGGTTTCCGAGGGCGTGGAGTTTTTCGCAAATATTCCGCGCATTTACAACAAGCTGAAAACCCTTGAGGAAGTGGGCTTGGGCTACATCAAAATAGGACAAAGCTCCACTACCCTTTCGGGCGGCGAAGCTCAGCGAATAAAGCTGGCGACGGAACTGTCAAAACGCTCCACGGGAAAGACAATCTATATCCTCGACGAGCCTACAACGGGGCTTCACTCCGCGGACGTTCAAAAGCTGATCAACATTCTGCAAAGACTGACCGACGCGGGTAACACGGTTCTCGTTATCGAGCATAACCTCGACGTTATTAAAACCGCCGACTATATTATCGATATGGGTCCCGAGGGCGGCGACAACGGCGGCACGGTGATAACCAAAGGTACTCCCGAACAGGTCGCGAAAAGCAAGAAATCTTACACAGGTGAGTATTTAAAACGAATGTTATAAAAATATGTTGACAAACTTCAAATTTTGTGGTAAAATTTCATTGTGCAGTTAAGGAAGCCTTGATTAAATCTGTTGCATAATCTGCACACCCCGATTTAATCAGAACTTCCTTAAATGTTTTTATCCACTATATTTGAGGATAAATAATACAAACATTCAGAAAGGACTTGTTAAAATGAAAAACTTTTTTAAGAAATTTCTTGAGGAATTCAAGGAATTTGCCATCAAGGGTAACGCAATGAGTATGGCTGTCGGCGTTATCATAGGCGGCGCGTTTCAGGCAATCGTCACCTCGCTCACCACTAACTTCATAAATCCGCTTATCGCGCTGGTAACGGGCGGCGTAAAGCACGACGAAAACGGCAACCCGATGATAATAGGCGGATCGTTTAAGATAAACGGTGTTGAGTTCAATTACGGCGCGTTCCTTTCGGCAGTGATAAACTTTCTGATAATGGCGCTGGTGCTGTTCCTTTTGCTTAAGGGCATGAACAAACTTATGGACTTGGGTCACAAAAGGAAGAAAAAAGGCGAACCCGAACCTGAGCCTGAACCCGAGCCTGAACCCGAGCCTCAAATTGTTCTTCTCACCGAAATACGCGATCTGCTTAAAACAGACGGCGGTGTGGACGAAGTTAAGGAACTTCTTGAAAAAGATGAGACCGAAGTCGGCGAAACTACATAAAAAGCGAAGTCGTTACTTATCAAACAATAAAGGGCACTCAATCGGTGCCCTTTTTGTTATCATGCTTTTTCTCGGTATTGAAGCGCCTTGTATGCGCGGGCTTCTGCGGTTCCGAAGTGTTCTTTACAAATTCCGGAGCCTCGAACCAGAACGTGCTGCCTTTCCCCGGCTCGCTTTCCGCGCCAAACGGGAACTTATGCTGTTCCAAAACGCTTTTAACTATCGAAAGTCCTATGCCGCTGCCCATTTTTGCGCGCTTGTGCGTACTGTTGCGCTCACTGACCTTGTAATACCTGTCCCAGATATACGGCAGATTTTCCGGAGATATACCCTCGCCGTGATCCTCTACCTCAAAGCGCATCATTCCGTTTCCTTTGCGGAATAGTCTGACGATAACCATATTATCGTCGCCGGTATAAGTTACGGCGTTATTTATCAGATTATATACTACCTGTTCAAGTTTGGTGATATCCGCCGTTATCATAATATCGTCCTCGGCTTGAAGATCAATTATAATGCCGTCGTTGTCTCTCATAATATCAAATCGCGAAATAACGCCCGAAAGTCTCGCGGAGAAATTGAACGTTTCGGTATGCATTTCGGTAACGCCCGCCTGAAGCTTCGACAAATCCAAAATATCCGTTACAAGAGAAGAAAGCCTGTCGGTCTCGTCAATAATGACCTTTAAATGACGCTCGCGCTTTTCGGGATTATCGCCCGAAAGATCGCGGATCATTTCGGCATAAGCCTTTATCATCGTAAGCGGGGTTCGCAAGTCGTGAGAGATATTCGCCATAAGCTCTCGCCGCAAATCGTCGGACTTGGCTATCTCTTTAGAAGCCGAACTGAGCGTAGCGGCAAGCTGTTTTATCTCCGCGTAATCGGACTTTCCGATTTCGACGCTGAACTTGCCTTGCGGCAGTTCTTTAGCGGCTTTGTTTATGCGGATAATAGGCTCAGAAATCCGATTGGAAAACAACGCGGACATAAACACTGTGAGAATTATCATAATAATCCCCACGAAAAAGAACTGCCGCACAAAAATGCTGACCGTGGTGCCAATAGGCTCCAAATAGTTGCAAATAAAAATGTATGCTTGCGGGTTCTGTTTCGATTCACCTATATAGCTTCCCATCATCAAGATGGAATTATCCTCCAACTCGTCGCGGAAACGCTTATAGACGATCCCTTTTTCAGAAGCACTGACTTCATCACGAAGATTTTTTTTCGCGAGAACGGCAAGCGATAAGCTCCCTCCGAGTTTGTTGGCGGTGTACGAATAATCGGCGCTTGGAAAATAAATCTCGATATACATTTTCTTTTGCGCGGCTTCACGGTTGATTATATCCGAAATGTTGTCGTTATACCAGTTTGTTCTGATACGATCATAAGCCTCGCTTATTTCATAAGTTTTCATCCACTCATAGAAATTCGGAAACATTGCGATAAGGAAAATATAAGTAAACGAAAGCATCGCGATAACAACGATCTCAAAAAGCGCCCAAACGCGAACCTTAATGCTTCGAAAGAAATTCATCTCAAGCCTCGAATTTATATCCCAACCCGCGCAGCGTCACAATAAATTTGCGGTACGGACCAAGATTGTTTCTCAGCATTTTTATGTGAGTATCAATCGTTCTGTCGTCGCCGAAAAAATCATAACCCCACACTTCCTCAAGCAGCTTATTACGTGTAAGAGCGATATTTTTGTTACGAACCAAATAAAATAAAAGATCGTATTCTTTGGGGGTAAGATTTGCTTTTTCGCCGTCGATAAAGACGTCGCGCGACGTAAAATTGATCTCCAGACCTTCAAACTTTTCAACCGATGCAGCGGTCGGTGAAGCTGCCATGGAGTTTCGTTTAACAATAGCGTTTACGCGCGCCATTACCTCCTTGGGAGAAAACGGTTTTACAACATAATCGTCTATTCCGACATCGAATCCGTGCAGCTTGTCGTATTCCTCACCGCGCGCGGAAAGCATAAGCATAGGCGTTTGTTTAAACTTCCGTATCTCCTTGCAAGCGGAGTACCCGTCCAGCCGCGGAAGCATAACGTCCATAATGATTATATCGTAATCCTTTGCCTTAGCCATTTCGATGGCTTTCATTCCGTCGCCCGCTTCATCGACCTCGTGACCCTCAAACTCCGCGTATTCTTTCAGCACCTCGCGGATATTTTCCTCATCGTCCACTATAAGCAACTTATACATACGATCACCCCTTAATAATTAACCGCTTTTATTATACTTCATCAGTATGAAATCAGCGTGAAAAAAAACTGAATGTTGTTAAAACTGCTATTCTCCGAAGAGAATATTTATTTCTTTCATTTTTATTTCCAGAATATCCGGAATATCGGTTTTGAAGTAAACAAAATAACTCGAACGTGCAACTCCAACGCCCCTCTTTTCTCTTTCGCCGGGAATAAGAGGCAACTTTATAGTGGTAATATAATTCTCATTCTCCCGCACCAACGAAAAGCTCCCGCCCGATATTTCGGAAAAACGCTTTATAATGCTCGTGCCGAACCCGAGACGCGGTGCGCTGAAATTCAAAACGGGATCCTCGCCCGAACCGATTTGAGCGCTTGCTATGCTGTCGTTTCTGATCTGAACACATGCATAATCAACATCGTTTTCTCTGCGTTTCGTTACCGTAAGATACGGCACGCACTCGCGTGTGGAGTACATCAGCGAACTTTGCAAAGCGTTCAGCATAACCGAAACTACGTGAGATCTCTGTGCGCTGATGTAAATTTCGGTCGGTTCGTGAACGTAATCAATGCGCCGATTGGATTTATCCAACAGCTCATTTGCTCTGTCTACGATCTCATGCGTCATTGAAGTAAGTTCTATGAACTCCTTATTGTTATCGCTTTCTTCAAACAACAAATTCATATATTCAACAATGTTATACAAAACGGAATTCAGTTCTATCAAATGCTCTTCCGTTTTGGATAGACAGCCCAGAAATTGAACACCGTTCTCATTTTCCAGTTTACTTCTAAGAATGCCGTATCCGCGCCATAATACCGAAATATTGTACTCCAAGCTGAGCGCCATCGGGTACAGCTTTTCATAAACACAATTGTTTTCCGCCAGCGACAGCACCGTATTATAGTCGAAGAACTCGCAAACATAAAGCCCCTCGTCAAACGGAACGATCCTTGCGCTGTAAGACGCGCCTTTTATAAGCGCAGACGTTATGACCGGCTTTGTAATCGGTAAAAATACCGTTTTTGTAAACAGGTTCATCACGTTTGAACTTTCCGGTATCAGAACACTGTTGCTGTACAAGCATTGAAAATTTTCATCAACTACGGTTATCGGATTTGGAAAACCGCTGAAATTCTTCTTTATCTCTTTTCTGCGTTCGGCGGTCAACATAAGTTACTCCAATCATAGCGCCCAAATCTTCAAGCTTAGTGCAGCCTAGCGAAGCAGCTCTTCCATATCGTCCAGAAGTTCGCGAAACAGCTTCAAAGCGTCCTCTACGGGCTTTTTGGAAGCCATATCCACGCCCGCTCCGCGCAGCAGTGATATCGGGTCTTTCGAACAACCGCCGCTTAAGAAACCGATGTAGTCGCGCACCGCGTCCGCTCCCCCGTTCAAAATACGCTGCGAAAGCGCTATAGCCGCCGAAAATCCCGTTGCGTACTGATAAACGTAGTAATTGTAATAGAAATGTGGAATTCTCGCCCACTCCATATCCAACTCTTCATCGACTATCAAATCCTCGCCGTAATAATCTACGTTCAATTGATGATACATTTCGCGAAGATTTTCCGCGGTAAGGCTCTCGCCGCGCTCGACCTTTTCATTTATCATCAGCTCAAATTCCGCGAACATAGTCTGGCGGTAGAGCGTCGTTCTGAATTGCTCCAGAAAATAGTTCACAAGAAATGCCTTACGCTTTTTGTCTGTTGTGTTCTTCAAAAGATACTGCATAAGCAGGCTCTCGTTGCAAGTGGAAGCAACCTCGGCTACAAAGATAACGTAGTCCGAATAAGCCGTAGGCTGATTTTTGTTTGACAAATACGAATGTATCGCGTGTCCCATCTCGTGAGCAAGAGTAAACTCCCAATTCAGCGTGTTCTTATAATTCAGCAAGACGAACGGATGAACCTTTGCGCCCGCCGAGTACGCGCCGCTGCGCTTGCCCTCGTTTTCGAGAACGTCAATCCAGCCGTTTTCCAAACCCTCTTTAAAGATGGCGCGGTATTCTTCTCCCATTGGAGCCAACGACTCGTAAACCTCTTTTTTTGCGGTCTCGAACGGCACATTGTCTTCAATTCCCGCGACTATCGGAACATACAAATCGTATGCATGAAGCTCCTCCACCCCGAGCGCCTTTTTGCGGAGCTTTACATAGCGGTGCATAGCGTCCATATTCTCGTGAACAGCGTCAATAAGATTGCGATAAACCGCCGTATCGACCTCGTTGCCGTCCAGCGCCGCTTCAAGAGTGCTGTTATATTTGCGTGCTCTCGCCGCGAAAACAAGCGCTTTCACCTGAGCCGACAACATTGCCGCAGAGGTATTTTCAAAGTTCTTATAGGTGTGGTAAATGCTCTCGAACGCCGATTTTCTCAAGTCCCTGTCCTCGCTCTGAACAAGCGGGATATAACTCTCATGTGTTACTTGATGCGCGTTTCCGTCTTTATCCAACGCATCGGGAAATTTTAAGTCCGCGTCGTTAAACATTGAGAAAACATTCTCGGGTACGCCCAGAAGCTCGCCCGTCAGCGCGATTATCTTCTCCTCTTTTTCGGAGAGAAAATGTTCGCGCCGTCTGCGTATTTTATCCAAGGAGCGGCGGTAAAGCTCCAGAGCGGGCTGCTCTTTATAGAAACGCTCCATCGTTTCATCCGATATCGACAGCAGCTCGGGAGTAACAAAAGAAGCCGCTCCCGCGATACTTACATACAACATCTCAAGGCGGCTGCACATATCCTGATATTTTGCTGCGCGCGTGTCCTCGTCTCCCTTGCGCTGCGCGTAATTGATTAGGCTGTCAAAAAGCACCGTCAGCTCATCGTCCAAACGCAGATACTCCAACAGCTTTTCGGACGATCCGCAAAGCTCGCCGTTATACGATGCGATTTTATCAATAAAGCCCTGCGCCTTGACGAAATCTTCTTCCCAAAGTTCGTCAGTCGCGTATATATCGTTGATTTTCCACTTGTTTTCGGCAGCAACGTCAGCGCGCTGCGGAATTCTTTCGGACATAAATCTTACCTCACTTTTAATTTCTTATCTCATACGTTTTTGAATTTTAGGCTTGATTATCTTATCAAAAAACGGCTCAAACAGTCCAAGAAAAACATCGTAGAGCACAAAAGCCGCCGCGCCCATAATAAGAAGCACCCAGGAACCGAATTTCTCAATATCCTCGGAAAGATAATTAAGACCCAAAAGGTTTATCAGCACCATATAAGCCGCCACGGAGGGTACCGCAAAAATGGCAAGCTTCAGCACCCATTGAATAACTTTCAGTTTGATTTTCTGCAAATACTCACGAATTATCGGGTAATATCCCAGCAAGAACAGGAACATTATCGTGGCTTCGTAATTCGGCACGATCAACATTCCAAGAAAACCGACCGCAAGATAACTCACCATGCCGTATTTTACGCCGAGCTGCTTTTTTATCGTCCAGATCAGTATACCGCCTATCGCGGGGCTTATATACTCAAAGCTGGGCACCATTCCCAATATAAACATCAACGCCAGAGCCAAACCGCTCATAACGCCGCATAACGATACGATATAACCGATACCGGGTTCATTTTTCCGCGACATCATCTCCGCTCCTGTCCGTAAAATTCCATACTCTTTTCCTTACGCTCACGACCTACCTTTAGAAGCTCGCGCAAGGTATCGATATCGTCGTTGACCATAGCATCGCGATATTCTGTCAGCGAGTTAATGATGTTGTTGACCTCGAACAACAGCGCCTCTTTATTGCACATAAAAAGACTCGACCACATTTCCTCGTTAAGGTACGCCACGCGCGTTAAATCGAGGAAGCTGCCCGCCGAGAAGCCGTCCGCGCGGAACAGCGACGGGCTTTTAACATACGCGTTTGACACAACGTGAGCCAACTGCGATGTATAGGCGATATTAGCGTCGTGCTGCTCGGGAGTTGCGACTACAACTTGTCCGAAATTCATACACGCGCCGAGCGTTGAAACCAAATCCACTGCAATTTGCGGAGTGTTCTCCGTGGGAGTAATAATGAAACTTGCCTTATTAAACAAGTCGGCTGTGGAGTAATCAAAGCCCGAATGCTCCGTACCCGCCATAGGGTGCGTTCCTATGAATATAACGCCCTTTTCCTCCAAAATCGGCGTACAGTTGCGCACGATATAACCCTTAATTCCGCAGATATCCATAACTATGGAGCCTTTGCGGAACTTGTCGGCATTCTCCTTTATAAAATCAACTATCGCCACGGGATAGAGGGCAACTATCGTCAAATTCGCTTCGTTCAAACGGTCAACGGTTATTTCCTCGTCTATCGCACCCGCCGCGAGAGCTTTTTTCGTAACCTCTGGGTCTTTATCCATTCCCATTATATGGTAAAAAGTATTTGCCTTGAGAGCCTTGCAGATAGAACCGCCAATAAGCCCCAGACCTACTACCGCTATTTTCATTATTTTTTCCTCTTTATTATATAATATCATTTTTATTATAACACATTCTTTGGAAAATTGCAAGGTATTTTTTTACAATTTTATACAAAAAAGCGAGGGCAGCTTACTGTCCTCGCAAGTTTAGATTATAACCCGATTTTTAATACTTTTCTAAAGTAAAGCGCGGTGACGTTCTTATTGTCCGTATCCTCGGAAAAGTCGCGGAAATCCGGCACAATAAGCGTCGGCGGCTCTATTCCGAAAAGCGGCGCGGAACTGCAAAGTGCGTCCTCAACGAAAACCTCTTCATTTTCCCAAAAATCCATGAGATCCTCAAAAGTTCCGTTCGTGAGAAGCGGCTCCCAAACGGCTCTGTCGGCGCTCGGCGCATCCTCAATGCCGTAGCCTGAACCGTCGCCCACAATAACCTCGCTGCCGTTCAGGTTCAGTACCGCGAAATCGCTGTCCACGACCTCAACAGAAAAAGCGGGAACTTTCAGTTCTTGGACAATAAGCGCCAAATCGGATTCCGAGTGACTTGGATTATCCGTGTAGTCCTCCCCCGCGAGAGCCGCCCACTCGCCGCCTTGCTCGACAAAGTACGAAAGCTCCGCCACGCTCTCATCGCAAGGCACAAAACCTCGCTTTTTCATAAGTTCGGTGAACGCGTTCACGAAATTCGAACTTTTGATATTCAGACCGTTTGAAAATCTTCCCATAAAAAACTCCTTATTACAAAACAAGGGCGAAAACCGCCCTTGCCAATTATTGTCAATTATCCATTGTACATTGTGAATTTAAATTACGCTTTGCCTACGGAGCCGAACATCTCCATTTTCTCCTTTACGGTAGCCTTGATAGCTTCAAAGCCGGGAGCAAGAAGTTTTCTCGGGTCGAAGCCCTTGCCCTGCTGATCCTTGCCCGCCTCAATATACGCGCGTGTAGCCGCCGCAAATGAGAGCTGGCATTCGGTGTTTACATTTACCTTAGCAACACCGAGAGAGATAGCTTTCTTTACCTGTTCCTCGGGGATACCCGTACCGCCGTGGAGAACTAGCGGCATATTGCCGACTTCCTTCTTAACAGCTTCAAGAGTAGTGAACGAAAGTCCCTCCCAGTTGTCGGGGTACTTGCCGTGAATGTTGCCGATGCCCGCCGCAAGCATTGTAACGCCGAGATCTGCTATTCTCTTGCACTCTGCGGGGTCTGCACACTCGCCCTTGCCGATAACGCCGTCCTCTTCGCCGCCGATTGCGCCGACCTCTGCTTCGAGAGAAAGTCCTTTCTCGTTGCAGATCTTAACAAGCTCGGTAGTCTTAGCCACATTCTCATCAATCGGATAATGCGAACCGTCGAACATTATGGCCGAGAAGCCCGCCGCGATACAAGCCTTTGCTCCCTCGTAAGAGCCGTGGTCGAGGTGAAGCGCTACGGGAACAGTGATCTTCATTTCCTCAAGCATACCGTTTACCATACCAACAACGGTCTTATAGCCGCACATATACTTACCCGCGCCCTCGGAAACACCAAGAATAACGGGGCTTTTCAGTTCCTCCGCGGTCTGGAGGATAGACTTTGTCCATTCAAGGTTGTTGATGTTGAACTGACCTACCGCGTACTTGCCGTCGCGAGCCTTGTTCAGCATTTCTTTAGCGGAAACTAACATATAAATTACTCCTTAGTTTTACATAATTTGGATATTTAAATCCATCACTTGTATTATAACACAATTTCTACAAAATTGCAATAGATTTTGTAAATTTTCTCTTTAAATCCACCAAATATTGCAAAATGAACGGAAAATCGTTCAGGTATTGTGGTCGCTTGTGTGGAACTGCTTCAAATTGCCGATCTTTGCGCTTCTCTCGCGCATAATGCGTTCGACTTCCTCAACCGAAAGCCCGTTCTGCGCCATAAGCACCGCAACGTGATAAAACAGGTCGTTTATCTCGTTGGCAAGCTCGTCGTTATCCTTGTTCTTCGCGGCGATAACCATTTCGGTGCACTCCTCGCCGCACTTTTTGAGAATCTTGTCCAGACCTTGGTCGAACAGATAACAGGTGTAACTCTTCTCCTGCGGGTTGGCTCTGCGGTCGACTATTACATCGTACATCTCCTTGAATGCTTCGCTCATAGTTGTTTCTCCTTAATTATATTTTTTGGAACACAGAATTATATTCTATATTCGGTTATTTCCTCAACACTTTTGCGGGAACGAGGCGGCGGTGCTTCATCGGCATATCCCGTAGCGACCGCTCCAATTAACTGCCCATTTATTTTCAAAAATTCAGTTAATTCGGCATATGCGAAACAGGTATTGGCTATCCACAATGTTCCCAAGCCCAAGCTCTCCGCCGTAAGCAGCATATTCTGAACAGCCGCGCCAATTGAGAGCGAATCGCATATCTCAGTAACGCGATCGTCGCAGTCAATGAGATCAAACGGCGATTTTCCGTTGGAATTTTCGATAACGATGAGCAGCGGGGCTTCTCGTATAATTTTCAGTGTGTTTTTCGCATCGGGAAGTCCGAAACGTGATCGCGGCAAAATCGGTTCTGTTTCCTCACGGAGCAATCCGTACTCCATTCGTCGTTCAAATTCCGTTTTATGTTCGCCGCCAAGCACAATAAACCGCCACGGCTGCCGATTTTTCGCTGAGGGAGCCATTCTTGCGGCATTTATCATCTCATTGATTAGGTTTTTCGGTACCTTTTGCTTTGTGAATTTGCGTATGCTTCTTCTTGCAAATATGGGAGACGCACCCATTACTTTATCCTGTTAAAGAAGCAAGTTCTTTTTCCAGTGTGGCACGCCGCGCCCGTCTGCTCCACCTTGATAAGCAGAGTATCGTCGTCGCAGTCGCCATATATTTCGACCACCTTTTGAACGTGACCCGAGGTCGCGCCCTTGTTCCAAAGCTCCTGCCGAGAACGGCTCCAGAACCACGTGTAGCCCGTTTCAAGGGTTTTCGCAAGGCTCTCCTCGTTCATATACGCAAGCATCAGCACTTCCCCGTTCTTAACGTCCTGAACTATGGCGGGGATAAGTTCCCCTTTTTTGAAGTATTTCTTTAAATCCATTTTCCAACTCACCTTAATAATGATGTCCGCGTCAATCTCCGCAAATTTGTTTTGCGAGTTTATTCGCGCGCTCGTAGACCTCGTCCGCGTCAACAGTCGTGAACTTACCGTCCTCGTACAGAATCTTTCCGTCGATAACCGTCATCTTGACGTTCTGCTTACTGCCCGCGTACACGAGATTTTTCGCGATATTGTGGAGCGGCTGCATATTCGGCTGTTTAAGGTCAATAACAACCAAGTCGGCTTTCTTGCCCGCGGCGAGAACGTCGCAGTCCGCAAGACCCATAGCCAACGCGCCGCCCTTAGTCGCCATTTCGAGCACGTCGAACGCGGAACACGCCGCCGCGTCCTCTTCGCGAACCTTTTGAAGTCCTGCGACAAGAAACATCTCTTTGAACATATCAAGACAGTTGTTCGACGCCGCGCCGTCCGTGCCAATCGCAAAATTCTTCATTCCCGCCGCCCTCATCTTGCAAATCGGAGCAATGCCGCTCGCGAGTTTAAGATTAGACGCGGGATTTGTCACCATCCACAAATTCTTTTCGCGAAAAATTTCCATATCGCGTTCGTCAAACCATACGCAATGAAATCCGCCGCCGCCGTATTCAAGCATTCCCAGTTTTTCAAAAAGCTGCGTCGGAGTTATACCGTAACGCTCCTTGCAGCCCGCAACCTCTGCTTTGGTTTCGCTGTTATGAGTGTAAACGGGAGCCTTATATTTTTGAGAGAGCTTCGCAAGCCCCTCCATAATCTCACGCTTTGTGGTATACTCCGCGTGAAAACCAATCTGATACGATATCAGCGGACTTCCCGAGTTATACTCGTAAAACTCCTCCTCGATACCCTCAACGGTACCGCCGAAATCGTTTATCGAGCCGCAAAGCACGCTTCTGTAACCCATATCCGTGCAAGCCTTTACATAAGCGGGCAGCTTCATATACATATCAAACGAACTTGTAATTCCGCTTGTTAAGTACTCCATATTTCCGAGTTGAGTAAACGTGTATACGGCTTCTTCGGTAAGCTTCGCCTCGTGCGGGAAAACCTGATTGTACAGCCATTCGTTAAGCGGCAAATCGTCCGCGAACGAACGCAAAAACGTCATCGCGGTATGAGTATGCGCGTTCTTAAAGCCGGGAATAATGAGGTTGCCATGCAAATCTATCTCGCGGTCGAAATCACCCTCGGGAGCGTTTTCACCCGCAAACGAGATTTTGTCGTTTTCCGTGTGAAGTTCGCCCTCAATGAGCTTTTCATTTTCCATTGTGAGTATTTTAGCGTTGTAAAAGCGCAGTTTCATTTCGTTTCCTTTCGTCAGTTCATCTTTGAATTACTGTAAATGTAGAACAACTCTTGACTTTGCCGATATTCTTTCGGCATTTGCGGGAAGTCCTTATCAAATTCCTCGGCGGCTCTGCTGTCAAACTCGTAAGCCGCGCTTTCCTTATATATCCAACTTTTCCCCGCAAGAGCGCCCGCTTTCAATTCCTTTACAAGAAGCGGCACGGGATATACCCCCTCGGATATGGCAACGTTGTATTTTTTGCAGTTCTTAAACCCGCTTGTTACGTAGTTTTCGGGATTGCCGAAAATTACGACGGCTTCATAGCCGAGAGTTTTCGCCTTCTTCAGCGAGTGCTCCAACAGATGTTTGCCGTAGCCTTGCCGCTGATACTCGGGCAGAACGCTGAACGGTCCAAACGTGAGCACGGTCTTTTCGCAGCCGTTTTCATCGACAAGTTTCGATTTCGTGAACATAATGTTCGCTGCGGGCTTGCCGTCGACTTTTAAAACAAAGTCCAGTTCGGGTACAAAATCCGCTTTACCGCGCAGAATGTGCGCGAGATAATGCTCGTCGCACCCGGGAACGTTTACGTTCCAAAAAGCGCGTTTTATAAGCTCCTCAACGACACGAAAATCCTCGGGGCGCTCGTTTTCTATGGTTATTGTCATTTGCCGTTCCTTTCTAATCCCCGCAGAATTTCCGCAGCAACTTCCATAAACTTATCCGGCGAAATCAACGAGTTAAATGTGCGCGAAAATATTTTCGCGGATATTTCGGCGATTTTCTCAACTGAATTGTTCTCGGAAATTTTTCCCGCAATTTCTTCGGATTCGCTGTCATACTCGTCCGGCGGCGCACCGATTTCCAATAAGCCGTCGGGGTCGGCGCGGTCTATTGCGGATTTCACTATTGAGTACTTGTCCATATCAATTGAAGTAAACCAACTCGCTCTCCGCTTTTTCTGTCGGGAGAATGCTGTCGGCGAGTATAACGGGACCCATTCCTTTGTAACACTGCTGCTTCTCGGCGGTAACGTTTCCCGTAACTTCTACCCAATCGCCGTCCTTGAACTTGTCCGCGTCGGGAGATTTTACAAGAATTCCCACCACTTGAATATCATCGGCGCAGCACGTCATAGCGCGGCGCGAGATAACAAAATAACCCTTTGGAACGTTTGTCGCTCTGAACACCATTCCGCGCACATGGACATTTTTCCCCTTATAGCGCGGCGCGTTGCTCATAATATCAATATACCACAGCCCAAAATCGTCGTGAACTATCTCGATAGGATCCGCGTTCACGTCGAACGGCATTTCGTCGTCGCCTTGAAAGCCTTGCTCCACTTCGCCGTTGACATACTCGAACATCATATCTATGCGCGGGTTCAGAGCTTTCACGGCGCGGCGCAGACGTTTCTTGTCTACCTTTCCCGGCTCGCAGCGGTTAAAGATTATGATGTCGGAGACGGCGATATCATCGGAGAGCAACTGCCGCATATTGTTCATATACATATCGAACGTCTCGTGGTTCACAAACATAAAGATTTGATAAAAAATCCAATCTTTAGGCGCTTTTACCGCCATATCTCGCAGACTCCACATTCCGTTATACTCAAGCATAACACGTGTGGGCTTATGCTTTTTGACAAGCGCGGTGAGGTTCTCGGCATTAAAATCCTGCTCGTCCTCAATATACTCCACCACGGATTTTGAAGCCTTGATTATACGCTCGTCAAACTCCACCTCGCCCTGTTCGCACGCGATTACCAACGTTTTTTCTCCGCGGCTGAACTGCTTGTCATTCAATGTTTCCAGAATAAACGACGTTTTGCCGCTCTCCAGAAAGCCTGTCATTAAATATACGGGAATTTCCATAATTTACACTCCAAACAATGCCTTTATCTTATCCTCAACCAGTTTCGAGCCGATAACGCACATTCTTCCGGTAACGTCCGCCGCGCCCGTTCTTACCTCGTACTCCTCGGGAACGAAATCAAAATGATACCACTCGCCGCCGTCCGCCGAGGGCACTATTCCCTTTGCGCGGAGAACCGTGCCGTACTCCTCGCCCGAAAGTTTAGACAGCGCGTTTTCCAATTCTTCTTTGGTAAACTTCTTAGCGCTCTCAATACCTATCGAAGTGAAAACCTCGTCCGCATGGTGATGGTGGTGATGGTCGTGGTCATGATGACAACACTCGCCGTCCTCGTGGTGGTGTTCGTGGTCGTGATGACAACACTCGCCGTCCTCGTGGTGGTGTTCGTGGTCATGGTGACAGCACTCGCCGTCCTCATGATGATGCTCATGGTCGTGATGACACTCTTCATCATCGTGATGATGCGAGTGTCCGCAAACAGGACAGATATCCTCGTCCTTTAAAAGCTCATCGGCGAACTTGTTCTCGGTCTCCATAGCCGCGAGTATCTGCGCACCGTTTATATCATCCCAATTTGTAGTAACTATAGTCGCGTGCTCGTTAAGCTCTCTTATCATTTTAACGGCTTCGTCGAGCTTTTCCTCACTAAGCTTTTGAGTGCGCGAGAGCACAATGGTTTTAGCGGTCTCGACTTGGTTCTTATAGAACTCGCCGAAGTTCTTCATATACATCTTGATTTTGGTAGCATCCGCGACGGTCGTGTAGCTGTTGAGTACGAGTTTGTCGCTGCCAATGTTCATTACGGCTTTCAGCACGTCGGAAAGCTTTCCAACTCCCGACGGCTCTATCAAAATTCTGTCGGGTGCGAACTCGTCCAAAACCTTTTGAAGAGCCTTTCCGAAATCGCCAACCAAAGAGCAGCAAATGCAGCCCTGGTTCATCTCGGTGACTTCAATGCCCGCGTCTTTCATAAAGCCGCCGTCAATGCCTATCTCGCCGAACTCATTCTCAATGAGCACAAGCTTTTCGCCGTTATATCCCTCTTTCAGCAGCTTCTTAATGAGCGTGGTCTTGCCTGCTCCCAGAAATCCCGAAAATACGTCTATTTTAGTCATAAAATTACCCTCTTTCAAAATTGTTCATAACGCTTCAACTTTTATTATACCATATTTTGATAAATTAGTCAAGCCTTATCACAAAAATTTCGCAAAACAAAGCCGAACGTTCCACCATACTAAAGTTTATAACGCACCCGCACAAACCTAAAAGCTCCCCCGCCTAAGCGAGGGAGCAATAGTCAAATGTGCTCATTAATGTAGTTAATAAGTGCACCAATCTGCGGCTTAGAGAACTGCGCGTCAGCACCGACGCTTTCTCCCTTAGCCCTCATCTGGTCGTTGATAAGCGACGAGAACAGATAAACGGGTATACGGCGCAAGACATCATCATCCTTAATGCGCTTGGTAAGATTGTGACCGTCCATCTGAGGCATTTCGATATCCGAAATAAGGCAAGAAATTTGATCGAGAATATCACCGCCAATATCCTTGTGTCCGCTGATATATTCCCAAGCGTCCTTACCGTTTTCAAAAGAAACGATATTTTTATATCCCGCGTCCGCAAGCGTACTTTGTATCAGTGTGTTTAAGAACGGAGAGTCCTCCGCGATAACGATGTGTTTGTCCGCCTTGGAGGAATCTGCTGCCGTGGCACCCGTAGTGTCGATAACCGCCGAACGGTTGATATCGGACACGATCTTCTCAAAGTCCAGAATGAGTATAATTCTGTCGGAGAGTTTCGCGATACCCGTAGCAATGTTGTTTGTGCCGTCTCCGGAAATTCTGGGCGGCTTTTCGATATCCTCCCACGAAATGCGCTGAATTCCTTTTACGGACGAAACGTGAAAACCTACATCCATCTGGTTGAAGTTGCAGATTATCAACAGATCATGACTGGGGTCGGCGCTTTCCTTGTTCAGCACCTTATGTAAATCAATGACCGAGATGACCTTGTCGCGCGGCGTGAACACACCCTCAAATTCGGGCGGAGAATCCGGCACCGGGATCATTGGCGTATAGTTCATGATCTCGTTTACCTTGGCGATGTTTATGCCAAAGCTCTGCTGCCCCACCATAAACTCCAACACTTCAAGTTCGTTTGTTCCGCTTTCAAGGAGAATATTATTTTCCATATCAAAAAGCTCCTTATTCTTATAATTCGCATAATGAGCACGTTTTTCACAACGACTCAATACTCTATATTATATTATACAACATTTTTTCCAAAAAATCAAGTGATTTTTTTTGAAAAATGTGCAAAATTTCAAAAAATATCGTAATTCCTATTGACAAACACTCCTATATGTTGTATAATTAAAACAAAAGTAACAGGAAAACTTTTTCGAATAAAGATAATAACGCTTTCACAAAAATTTAAAACGGTATTATCACTGTTTTTGCGTTGCGAGTTTGCTTCGCACGGTAAGGTTGAATATATTAAAGGAGGAACATACTATGGAAATGGAGATCGCTTCGTTGTCGATGTCTATGGCGATGTCGAATGCTCAAAACGGTTTGGCTGTCGGTATTTTGAAAAAGACTATGGACGCTTCCGAACAATCAATGGAAGCAATCACCGAGATGCTCGATAGTCTCCCCTCGCCTGACGGCAAGGGACAAATTCTTGACGTTCGCGTTTAACTAACTTATGGTGTTTACTTAATTTATAACAGAGAGAAGTTCGCGCTTTTGGATTCATGCCGTAAAGAAGCATTTATGAATCAAATGTTAGGTTTAAAAAAATCGGCGTTTGAAATGTAATGCAAAAACGGTTTGGCTTTTGTGCGGACTTTTCTCTTTCAAAAAAAATTCCCGCGCTGCGGCGTGGGAATCTCTTATAAGCTATACCAACTACACCACCTGAAATATAAAGAATTTCAGATAATCTGTCTCGGGAACGTTCCACAAAATCGGATGATCGGGTGACTGCTGCCGCTGCTCGATTTGCCTTAGTGATACGTCCGCGTCCGCGGCTGCTTCGTGTATCATCTTTTTGAACAGCGACTCGTTCATAAAATGCGAGCAAGAGCATGTCGCGAGATAGCTGCCGCGTTTAAGTAAACGCATAGCCTTTAGGTTAATCTCCTTATAACCCCTATATGCGTCCTTGACCGTGCTTTTACTTTTGGTAAATGCGGGAGGGTCGAGAATTATAAAGTCGTATGGACTGTTACCCGACTTATAAATCTCGGTAAGCAAATCGAAAACATTCGCTTGCGTAAACATCATATTTTCCGTCAAGCCGTTAAGCTTGGCGTTATTTTTTGTCATTTCAATGGCGTCCGCAGAGATATCTACAGCATTCACGAGCTTTGCTCCCGCAGCGGCCGCATTCAACGCGAAAGCGCCCGTATGCGTAAAGCAATCCAGCACTGTCTTCCCTCTTGCGATACGGCGAATCGCGGCGCGATTGTATTTCTGATCCAAAAAAAAGCCGGTCTTTTGCCCATTAATATAGTCCACGGAAAATTTAATGCCGTTTTCGGTGATCTCAGTAACGCCGGAACCCTCGCCCAATCCTTTCCAAAAGCCTTTGTACTGCTCCATACCCTCAAGCTCACGGAGCTTCACATCGTTTCGCTCATAAATTGTCGAAATTTTAACATCCAACTTTCCCAGTTCCTGAACCAAGAGTTCATACAGCATATCCTTAATTCTCTCAATGCCGAGTGACAGCACCTGTGTCACAAGAACATCATTAAACATATCTACTGTAAATCCCGGAAAACAATCCGCCTCACCGAAAATCAACCGGCAGGCAGAAAAATCTTCGCCCATCACTGTTTTTCTGTAGTCCAAAGCGTAGCGAATTCTGCGCTCATAAAATGCTCTGTCAAACTTGTCGTTTGCATTTCGCGAGATCACTCTCACACGAATTTTAGAGTTTTCGTTAATAAACCCGGTTCCCAGAAACTTACTTTTTTGAGATAAAACGTCTACCAACCCGCCGTTTTCAAATGTGCTGTCAATATCTGTAATCTCCTCCGCATAAACCCACGGGTGTCCGCCGCGAAGCGACTTTTCAGCTTTGGGAGTTACAAAAACCTTTGTATAATTTCGTTCCATAATACCTCTTTGACAAAAACAGCCCTCCCGCTCAGGGGAGGGCTGCGTAATCAATTATTTATTTTCGTCATCCTTGTTCTTGCGCTTTTTGGCTGCCAATCCAAGAGCTATCGCAGCTCCCACAGCTCCCATCGCAAGCCCACCGGTAGAATCGGTCACGCCCGTGAACGGATTAGATGCCAACGGAGTTTCATCTTCAACGATATCTATATCACCCGATGGTAATACACCACGAGGTACTTCATCGTCTTCAATTTCAATATATGTGTCAGTATCGGAACCAGTATCCGTATCAGTGTCTGTGTCCGTATCGGTATCTGTGTCAGTGTCTGTATCGGTGTCCGTAACGATATCTGTGTCTGTATCGGTATCTGTGTCAGTGTCCGTATCGGTATCTGTGTCTGTATCCGTATCGGTGTCTGTGTCGGTATCCGTATCAGTGTCTGTGTCAGTATCTGTATCGGTGTCTGTATCCGTATCAGTGTCAGTATCGGTGTCCGTATCGGTATCTGTGTCAGTGTCCGTGTCCGTGTCCGTATCGGTATCAGTGTCAGTATCCGTATCGGTGTCTGTGTCAGTATCCGTATCGGTGTCAGTGTCGGTATCAGTGTCTGTGTCTGTATCCGTATCAGTGTCTGTGTCAGTATCCGTATCGGTGTCTGTGTCTGTATCCGTATCAGTGTCTGTGTCAGTATCTGTATCGGTATCTGTGTCTGTGTCAGTATCGGTATCCGTGTCTGTGTCAGTATCTGTATCGGTATCCGTGTCTGTATCGGTGTCTGTGTCCGTATCGGTATCAGTGTCTGTGTCTGTGTCAGTGTCAGTGTCCGTATCGGTATCTGTGTCCGTATCGGTATCTGTGTCCGTATCAGTATCGGTGTCTGTATCGGTGTCAGTGTCGGTGTCCGTATCGG
>CANRFR010000014.1 GCA_947629945.1 uncultured Clostridia bacterium
CTCATTTTTATCACCCTTATATATTATATCACTTTTCTTCATATTTGTCTATATAAAGTTAGAGAATTAGTATTAAATATCACCCTTACCTTGCTTTGTGTTTCGTCAATAAATTTGTTTACCGTTCGCACGGCGATTTCCGCTGCACGTTGGTTTGGAAAGTGAAATTCACCCGTTGAAATACAACAAAACGCCACGCTTTTTATGTCGTTTTGTTCCGCCAATTCCAGACAGGAACGGTAACACGAAGCGAGCCGCCGCTCGTGATTTTCGCGCCGCCTGTTTTCTCCTCGTGTCCCTGTTTTCGCATTATATCCGCGCAGGCTAACCGCAATTGCACTCCCGCAAACGTATGAACTGCGTTGTCGATACAACCGTGACAAGGGCAGAAGCAGCCAAGCAGCGCGGAATTTGCCGCGTTGACTATCGCGCCGCATTTCAGCGTTGTAATATCGCCTTGCCATAAACAAATGTTACCGCGCAAGGGGATAAACTCCTCCGCGTCGGTAACCCCTTTTTGAGCAATCTCGCCGCGCAGATATTCGTCTTGAACCGAGAGAAATTCATTGGAAACGGGTGCGGGCATACGAACATTCATCAGCGATCGAAGAAGTCGTTTTTGTTCGCTCGGATCCGCGGGAATTTTAGCTGCCGAATATTCGGAAGATTCGCTAAGCAGCTTTTTTATAAGAAATATCCGTTGTTCGTTTTGATTCATTTTATCACAACCTTTTGACAGCTTTTACCGGGCAGTTCTCAAAACACGCTCCGCAGTGCAGACAATGCTCCGATTGTATCCTGTACGGCGAACCGCTCGTTATACATTTTTGCGGACAGCTTTCCGCGCACGTTCCGCAGCTTATACATTCGCCGGTAATAAAATATCCTTTTGAAGAAATCTTTTTATCGCCGACAGCGTAACTCTCGCGGAAAATCGGCTTTACTCCGAGATTAAAATATTCGATTTCCATATCGCGGACTTCAAATATTATACCGATCTTTCGAGTGTTGTCGGGATATACGTTCGAGAGATACGGCTGCTCCGAAAAAATTATATTTATCTTTTCCGACTGCTCGTTGTCCGGCACGGGAACTGCTTTCGCGGAAACCCTTATCATTTCGTTAAATTTTGTATGCGCGAGTATCTGTACTCTGCCGTCCTTGAGAAGCTCACGGCAGAAGTTCTTCCCGCGTGCTGTAAAGAAATAAAAGCTTTCCTTGTCAAAATGTATCGCGCTCACACAGCGTATCTGCGGCGCTCCGTTCTCGTCGACGGTCGCAAAGGACAATGTGCCGACAAGCTGTAATTTTTGTAAACAGGTTTTAGCGTCCATAATGCACCTCACTCAATTATTTTTACGCGATTTTCACGTCGCGGTTTGCGGTGCGGCTGCTCACCGTCAATGTATCCGAGAATCACAAAGCAAACCGCCGAATAATTTTCGGGAACGCCCCATTTTTTCATAAACGCCCGCCCTTCGTCGCTCGCGAACGTTTCCTCGCCGCGTGAAATTATACAGGACGAAATGCCAAGTTCCGTTGCTTGCAGAACCATATTCTCCGCGCAGCAGAACGCGTCCGCTTCTCGAAACAGGAAATTGCTCTGCCCGAATATTACAATGACCGACGGAGCACCGTAAAATCCGTTTTTTATATTGGGGTCGTCGATATTGCTCGGCTGCTCTTTTGAAACATAAGAACCCGCAAGCAGCGAGCGGTCAAATTTAGTGAGATTCATCTGTCCGAGCCGCGTAGTAAGCGCCTTATCGCGTATCCCGATCATCATATTACGTTGTGCGCCTCCCGCGTTGGGAGCGTAATTCGCAGCCTCCAGAATAAGCTCCATATCGGAGCGGGCGATCTGTTTATCCGTGTATTTTCGTATCGAATGACGCGCCTTTATAATGTCCATCAGCATAATTATATCTCCTTCCAGCATTGCGGGTCGGCGGCGTAAAAATCGCCGTTTGTTCCCTTGGCAACGGCGGGACAGCCGCGGCAGTACGCCAGTAACTCGCATTTCGCACATTTCGAGAATTTCGTATACTCGCGGTAACACTCCATACTCGTCACCCATACGTTCGCAAGCCTGTCCTCAAAAATATTTCCGACCTTGCTTTCCGCGACGCGGCGGCAGGCGTAAATATCACCTGTCGGCAATATCGTGATGTGACAGTTTCCGCAGTTGCAGCCGCCGTGAATTTTCCCGTCCGTTTTTTCGGGCAGCTTGAACTCGCCCGTTTCATATTCATAGAGCGTCCAAAGATGATCTTTTTTATTGAAATAAGTATCGCACCCCGCCGCTTCGTATTCTTTGAATTTTCTGTCGCAAGCCGCAAGCAGAGCGCGGTATTCTTGCGGCGTCATGGAATCGTCAAGTTTGCTGTCACCCGGGCTTCGCGTGCCGCTTGGAACATACCGCGAAAACGCGAACACGTTTACCCCCGCCTTGACGACCTCGTCGATTATACCCGTGATCTCTCCAATGTTCTTTTTTGAAACCGTGGTCATTATAACGCTTCGTATACCCGCGCGGTTTATGCAGCCAACTTTATTCAGCGTGCAGTCGAACGAACCGGGTTTTCTGAACCAGTCGTGCGTTTCACGCAACCCGTCGAGCGACATCTGATATTTTTCGCAGCCTAGAGCTTTCAGCTTGCGGCAAACCTCGTCGTTCAAATGGAACGGATTTCCCATAATCGTAAACGGCACGGAATTCTCGTGGAACAGCTCCAACAGTCTCCAAAAATCGGGGTGAAGTATCGGGTCGCCGCCTGTAAGGTAGAGGTACGGCAGACGATCGTACATCTCACAGAAGTCAAGACAGTTGTAAAACGTGTTTTGAATTTGCTCCCACGTCATAGAATCAATCTTTTTGCAAATGTCGCCCGAAAATATGTAGCAGTGTTTGCAGCGCTGATCACAGTTATCGGTTATGTGCCACTGAAAGGAAAAATAGGATTTCATTTTGAGACCTCGCTTTATGTAAATCGGTTTTCCGAATTATTTCATTTGACCCGACGGTAATGTTCCCGTCGGGCGCTTTTTACTTGTCGCCAGCTCCGCAAGCAGTACTGCAAGCGGCGGGTTTGTCGGACGCTCCGCAAGCGGCGGGTTTGTCGGACGCTCCGCACGCGGCGGGCTTGTCGGACGCTCCGCACGCGGCGGGCTTGTCGGACGCTCCGCAAGCGGCGGGCTTATCGGACGCTCCGCAAGCGGCGGGCTTGTCGGACGCTCCGCAAGCGGCGGGCTTATCGGACGCTCCGCAAGCGGCGGGCTTGTCGGATGTTCCGCAAGCGGTAGGTTTGTCACCGGCTCCGCATGCTGTTCCACCGTTAGTCCATTCTGCTAAATCCGAAAGTGCCATAGTTTTTACCTCCAAAAAATGTATTCGCAAAGCGGTTTTTGCTTTCCGTGTTTTAATTATATAACGTTCAGAAAACAATTACAAGTACGCACTTTTTTATAACATAGTAACTTTTTTGTAACCTTTAAATTGTAATGGGCTTTGAAACAAAAAATTTTTTATATTACGGAAAATATACAAGCAAGATGTGCATATCCGATTAAATTAGGGTTTCTTAAAAAAGATTCCAATACATAATTATTTGTCGGCGATAAACAGCAATTTTTTTGTGTATGGGGTTGATTTTTGCAACAAGATATGGTATAATATAAATGTATTGGTATTTTAGAGATAAAAGGTGATAGAACAAAAATGGCTAAACAATCAAACTACAACGACTTAAAGGCGCTAAAGGGTCCGGATCAAGTGCGTCTGCGCCCCGCCGTAATTTTCGGCTCGGACAGTATCGAGGGCTGCCGTCATTCGGTTTTCGAGATCATCTCGAACTCGATTGACGAGGCGCGCGAGGGATTTGGAAAGCGCATTATAATAACGCTTTATGCGGACAAGTCCATAGAGGTGGAAGATTTTGGAAGAGGTATCCCGATAGACTTTAACAAAGGCGAGGATAAGTACAACTGGGAACTGGCGTTTTGTAACCTCTACGCGGGCGGCAAATTCGATAACAACAGCGGCGAGAACTACTCCTATGCCCTCGGTCTGAACGGTTTGGGTCTTTGCGCGACGCAGTTTGCAAGCGAGTATATGGACGTTGTGAGCGCGAATGGACAGTGGCTGTACAAGCTGCGTTTTGAAAAGGGATTTAACGTTACAGACAACGAAAAGGGTTTTGTTCGGTCAAAATGCTCGAATACCGGAACGAAGATACATTGGAAACCCGATTTGGAGGTCTTTACGGACATTGACGTGGGTGTTGAGTACCTCGACGATATGCTCCGAAGACAGGCAGTCGTCAACGGCGGCATAGAATTTTTACGCAGAGTTGAGAATGAATTTGGTGAATTTGACGAAAAAACGTTCCTTTACGAGGACGGTATTTTCGACTACTTAAAGGAAGTCGTGGGGGACAAATCGCTGACTACGCCGCAGTATTGGCAGGCTCAGCGGCAAGGTCGTGACCGCGAGGACAAGGATGAATACAAGCTGAAAATGAACGTTGCGTTCACATTTTCCAAGGAAATGCACTTTGTGGAGCATTACCACAATTCCTCGTGGCTGGAGCACGGCGGTTCACCCGACGACGCAATGAAACGTGCGTTTTTGTCACAGATTGACGGATACCTAAAGGCGAACAACAAGTACAACAAAGGTGAGAAGTCCGTGAAATGGGATGATATCGCCGACTGCTTAATATTTATATCTTCTAACTTCTCTACGCAGGCAAGCTACGCTAACCAGACAAAAAAGGCGATTACGAACGTTTTCGTCAAGGACGCGATGACGGAGTGGCTCAAACACTCGCTTGAGGTGTATTTTCTTGAAAATCCCGACGAAATTGTGAAAATCGCCGAAAGAGTTTTGGTGAATAAGCGTTCTCGTGAAAATGCTGAAAAAGTGCGCTCGACAAGCATTGCGAACCTTTCCGCAAAGATAGACTTGACAAACCGTATCGACAAGTTCGTTGATTGCCGCAGCCGCGACGTCTCCCGCCGCGAGGTCTATATTGTGGAGGGCGATTCGGCACTTGGTTCTGTTAAACTGGCTCGTAATGCCGATTTCCAAGCCGTGATCCCTGTGCGCGGAAAGATACTGAATTGCCTTAAAGCAAGTTACGACAAGATTTTCAAGTCCGAAATAATCACTAATCTTATAAAGGTACTTGGGTGCGGCGTTGAGGTAAAGTCAAAGGCAAATAAAAATCTCAATTCGTTTAATATTGAGAATTTACGTTGGAATAAAGTCGTGATTTGTACCGATGCCGACGTGGACGGATTTCAAATACGAACCCTCATTCTTACTATGATCGAAGAGCTTTGCCCGACTCTTATCGAACGAGGTTTTGTGTATATTGCCGAATCGCCTTTGTATGAAATAAACAGTGGGCAAAATACCTATTTTGCATACACGGAAGCCGAGAAAACCAAGATATTGGGCAAGATAGGCGATAAGAAATACACTATACAGCGGTCTAAAGGTTTGGGCGAGAACGATCCGGATATGATGAGTCTCACCACGATGAATCCCGAAACGCGCCGTCTTATCAAGGTCACGCCGACCGACGCGGAGCGTACTCGGAAGATGTTCGATGTGCTGCTCGGAAACGATCTTGACGGGCGCAAGGAGTTTATTCGCGAGAACGGCAGTCGTTATCTTGAAACGGCAGATATAATGTAAAGTCAGAACTTAATTTGCTTTAATAACGGAGAGTATAAATTGAAGAAAAAGACAACTAAAAAAACGCAGTCCAATGCGGTAAACGCGTATATAGAAGGCTCGGGAAAGGTCGTTGAGAGCAGTATCGTCGATACGCTTGAAGAAAACTATATGCCTTATGCAATGAGCGTTATCGTTTCAAGAGCGCTTCCCGAGATTGACGGCTTCAAGCCTTCTCACCGAAAGTTATTATACACAATGTATAAAATGGGCTTGCTGAACGGCGCACGAACAAAATCCGCGAACATCGTCGGGCAGACAATGAAACTCAACCCGCACGGAGACGCGGCAATCTACGAAACAATGGTGCGCTTGGCGCGCGGAAACGAGGCTCTGCTGCACCCCTACGTTGACAGCAAGGGTAACTTCGGCAAGGCGTACAGCCGCGATATGGCTTACGCGGCCAGCCGTTACACCGAAGCGAAGCTCGACAGCATAAGCGCCGAGTTGTTTGCCGATATCGACAAGGACGCGGTCGATATGGTGCCCAACTACGATAACTCAATGTTGGAGCCGAGCCTTTTTCCGGTGCGGTTTCCCGCAGTTTTGGTGAACTCGAATTTCGGACTTGCCGTGTCGATGGCGAGCAATATCTGTTCGTTCAACCTCGCCGAGGTATGTGAAACGGCGGTCGCGCTTATCAAAAATCCCGAACATAACGCGCTTTCAACCCTTAAAGGTCCCGATTTTCCGGGCGGCGCCTATATCGTTTACGATGAAACCGAAATGGAAAAGATTTACAGAACGGGTTTGGGTTCGGTAAAGGTTCGCGCAAAATACTCGTTCGACGCGGACGCGCGCTGTATAGAGGTGACGCAGATACCGCCCACGACTACTGTTGAAGCCATTATAGACCGCGTTGTTGATCTTGTAAAGGACGGGAAAGTCAAGGAGATAAGCGATGTTCGCGATGAAACAGACCTCTCAGGTTTGCGTCTGACGTTTGATTTGAAGAAAGGCTGCGACCCGGATCAAGTAATGTTGAAGTTATTTAAGTTATCACCTTTACAAGAAAATTTCAACTGTAATTTTAACGTGCTTATCGCGGGAACGCCGCGCGTAATGGGCGTTTACGAGATACTGAACGAATGGACGGAATTCCGCAGACAGTGCGTAAAGCGCAGAATTTACTTTGATTTAGGTAAAAAGAAAGAAAAACTGCACTTACTGCAAGGCTTAAAAAAGATATTAATGGACATAGATTATGCAATTAAGTTAATTAGGGAAACTGAGGAAGAAGCCGAGGTCGTACCGAATCTGATGATCGGGTTCGGCATTGACGAGCCGCAGGCGGAATATGTTGCGGAAATCAAGCTGCGACACATCAACAGAGAGTATATCCTCAAAAGAACCGAGGAAACCGACACTTTATCGTCGGAGATACAAGAAATGGAGGATATCTTAAATTCTCCCAAGAAAATTGACAAGGTTATTATTAACGAACTTAACGAAGTTGCGAAGAAATACTCGCAACCGCGCCGAACTCAGTTTCTGTACGACGTTGCGGACGATTACATTATTGAGGAGGAGCAGCCCGAGGGCTATCCCGTCAATGTCTTCTTCACGCGCGAGGGCTATTTCAAGCAAATTACGCCCAAATCCCTCAGAATGGCAAGCGAACAGAAGCTCAAGGAAAACGATGAAGTAATCTTTACCGCCGAGGTCTTGAGCACTTCGGAACTGCTGTTCTTTACGAATCAATTCAAGTGCTACAAGTCGCGCTGCGGAGATTTCCCCGAAACGAAAGCGTCTGTTATGGGCGATTACATTCCCGCGAAGCTCGGAATGGAGGACGGCGAAATGCCGATTTATATGGCGGTGACGGAGAATTTCTCGGAAATGTTGGTGATTTTCTTTAAGAACGGCAAATGCGCCAAGATACCGTTTTCGTCATATTGCACAAAAACAAAGCGGAAGCTGCTTCTTAACGCGTTTTCCGATATTTCGCCCGTTGTCGCGATGTTCACGATAACCGAGGACTGCGATTTTGTGCTAAAATCCACGGCAGGAAAGATGATTTTGTTCAATACGGCGCTTATTCTCGCGAAATCCGCGCGTGATACTCAGGGAGTTCAGGTTATGCGCTTAACAAAAGCGGAGCTTGCCGACGCGTATCTTGCGGAAAGCGTTGAGATTGGTGATATAGAGCAGTTCCGCATAAAAACTGTGCCCGCCGCGGGGCTGCTTTCCGATGATGATATAGACCAATTAAAGTTAATTTAAGTAATTAAGGGAGGACATTATGCTGACAGATATTGAGATAGCTCAACAGGCTAAAATGTTAAAGGTTGGGCAAATTGCACAAAAGCTTGGGATATCCGAGGAGGAAATCGAGCCCTACGGGCACTACAAAGCCAAATTATCACAAAAGCTGATAGAGCGGGTTAAGGATAATCCCGATGGCAAGCTGATTTTGGTGACCGCGATAAACCCTACGCCCGCGGGCGAGGGAAAGACCACCACTTCGGTAGGTCTTTGCGAAGGAATGAACAAAATCGGCAAAAAGACTGTCGTGGCGCTGCGTGAGCCGTCTCTGGGTCCGGTGTTCGGCATTAAGGGCGGCGCTGCGGGCGGCGGTTATTCGCAAGTGGTGCCAATGGAGGACATCAATCTTCACTTCACCGGTGACATGCATGCGATTACGTCCGCAAACAATCTGCTTGCGGCAATGATTGACAACTCCGTTCAGCAAGGAAATCCGCTTAACATCGACGTTCGTCGCATTTTGTTCAAGCGTTGTCTTGATATGAACGACCGCGCTTTGAGAAACTGCGTTGTCGGAATGGGTGGAAAGGTAAACGGTGTGCCGCGCGAGGATCATTTCCAGATAACTGTCGCGAGTGAAATTATGGCGATTTTGTGCTTAGCTAATGACTTAAATGACTTAAAAAAGCGTCTTGGAAACATACTTGTAGCCTACACCTATGATAATAAGCCCGTGTTCGCGCGCGACCTGAATGCTGTCGGAGCAATGACCGCGCTGCTTCGCGACGCTATAAATCCCAATCTCGTGCAGACCTTGGAGAATAATCCCGCGATAATTCACGGCGGTCCGTTCGCGAATATTGCACACGGCTGCAACTCGGTAAGAGCCACGAAGCTTGCTCTGAAGCTGTCCGATTACGTTATTACCGAAGCGGGCTTCGGCAGCGACCTCGGCGCGGAGAAGTTTTTCGACATTAAATGCCGTGCGGCGGGGTTGAAGCCCGATTGCGTGGTGCTTGTTGCAACGATTAGAGCGCTTAAATACAACGGCGGCGTTGCGAAAGCCGATTTGTCGGGCGAGAACGTTGAAGCGCTCCAAAAGGGCATTGTGAATCTCGGAGTACACATTGAGAATATGCGGAAGTTTGGCGTGCCCGTGGTTGTCGCTATAAACCATTTTGCTACCGATACGGACGCGGAGGTCGAAACAGTTCGTCAATATTGCCAAAAAATGGGCGCAAAAGTAGCGTTTTCCGATGTTTTTGCCAAAGGCGGCGATGGCGCTATAGATTTGGCAAACGAAGTCGTGGATGTAATTAATAATGAGAAGAGCAAATTTTCTCCGATTTATGACGACAAACTCACAATCAAGAAAAAAGTGGGAATTATCGCGCGTGAAATTTACAGAGCCGACGGCGTGGTTTACACAGCTAAAGCAGAAAAGGCGATTAAGGAGATTGAGGAACTGGGTCTTGACAAAGTGCCCGTCTGTGTTGCGAAAACGCAGTACTCCTTGTCCGACGACCCCGCGAAGCTTGGCAAACCCGAGAATTTCGAGATCACGGTAAGCGATGTTCGAGCAAGCTCCGGAGCGGGCTTTGTGGTCGTTTACACGGGCGACATTATGACGATGCCGGGACTTCCCAAGGTGCCGAGCGCCGAGAAAATCGATGTTGACGAAAGCGGAGTTATTTCGGGGTTGTTCTAATGGAAATTTGCACAAAAAGCGAACAGGAGACTCGTCAATTTGCACAAAAGATTGCGGCTTTGCTGAACGCGGGAGACGTGATACTTTATACCGGTGAAATGGGCGCGGGTAAAACCGCTTTTACAAAGGGCTTGGCGGAGTTTTTCGGAGCCGAGGAAGAGGTTACAAGTCCGACTTTCGCTTTAGTCCACGAATATCCCGGACAGATACCGATTTTCCACTTCGATTTGTACCGTATTTCCGATTATGACGAACTTTACGCGATTGGTTTTTTCGATTACCTTGACCGCGGCGGTATTTTGGCGGTCGAGTGGAGCGAGAATATTCCCGAATTGTCGAAGGAATTGGAAAACGTGGTGAAAATTGATATTCAGAAAGTCAGTGAAAACGGACGTAAGATAATCGTATCCGGAAAATATTTCGATTGAATTATACGGATTGTAATTGTTAAAAATGAACAAAAGGCGGTGAAATAATGATTTTGGGAATAGACTCCTCGGCGATATCGGCGGGGTGCGCTTTAGTCGAGGACGGCAAACTGATTGCCGAACAGTATCTGAACACGCACCACACGCACTCCGAGACGCTGCTGCCTATGATAAGGAGCGTACTGCGAACGGCGGGCGTGGAGCTTTCCGATTTGGAGAAGATAGCCGTGAGTGCGGGTCCTGGCTCGTTCACCGGGCTGCGTATCGGGATTTCCACCGTTAAAGGGCTTTGCGACGCGGCAAATTTGCCTTGCATAGCAGTCTCGACGCTTGACGCTATCGCTTACAATTTTGTGCAAATTGACGGAATAATTTGTGCGTGTATGGACGCGCGCCGAAAGCAGGTTTACAACGCGCTGTTCAAGTCGGAAAACGGCGTAATAACGCGGCTTTGCGAGGATAGAGCCATAGCAGTCAACGATTTGGACGCGGAGCTTTCCGCGCTTGACGGCAAGGTGATACTCGCGGGTGACGGCGCGGAGCTTGTGTACGGCTTGACTGAGGAAAAATACGCTCTCGCGCCGCCTGTGCTGCGGTTTCAGCGGGGGAGCGGAGTATGTTTCGCGGCGGAGAATGCTCCCGAAATATCACCCTCCGCGCTTATGCCGACTTATCTGCGGCTTTCCCAAGCGGAACGTGAACGGCTGGCGAGGGATAACGTAATTTAAATCCACATTTGAACGGGTAAACGGGTGAATAGTTTGGTGTCAAAAATAGGTGTTGCAGAACTTGTTTTTGGTGCGTTTGATAGGAGTATTGGCATATAAGCATTTCGGAAAGGCAAGTTTATAAATTTACCGCGCCGCGACCGAAAACAAAATTTACCAAATCTATTGACCGCGGCGTGAAAATAGTGTATAATTAATTTAAAGAGGGTGAAATTATGATAGCAATAGGATGCGACCACGGCGGTTTCGAGTTGAAATTGGCGGTGGAAAGTTATTTAAATCTTCAAAAGGTCGATTACGTCGACTGCGGCTGCAACGGTGAAAAGGTTGATTATCCCGATATCGCTGTGAAAGTCTGCGAAAAAATTACGAACGGTGAGTGCGACAAAGGCATTTTGCTTTGCGGAACGGGTATCGGAATGTCAATGTGCGCGAATAAGATCGCGGGAATACGCGCCGCAGTGTGCTCAGATACATATTCGGCAAAATACACAAGGCTTCACAACGACGCGAACGTGCTGTGTATGGGCGGACGCGTAGTCGGCGTGGGGCTGGCTTTGGAGATAGTTCACGAGTTTCTTGCGAATGAATTTGAGGGCGGCAGACATGTCGTTCGTCTGGATAAAATGAAGAATTTGGAGGGCAAATAATATGGCTGATTTGGAAAATGTTATCGTGTGCGATCATCCTTTGGTACAACATAAGGTAACGCTTCTGCGCGATAAGAATACGGGCTCAAAGGAATTCCGCGAGCTTGTACACGAGATCTCAATGTTTATGTGCTACGAGGCGACGCGCGATCTCCCGCTGAAAGAAGTGCAAATTCAAACGCCGCTCGGCGAACTTGCTAACTCAAAGGTGATAAGCGGGCGCAAGGTCGCATTTGTGCCGATAATGCGTGGCGGTCTGGGAATGGTTGACGGAGCGTTGGCGCTCGTTCCCACCGCGAAAGTAGGTCACGTTGGCATTTACCGCGACAAGCAGAATGGCAACAGTGCAACAGATTACTACTGCAAGCTGCCGTTCGACATCGCGAACCGCGAGGTCATCGTGCTTGATCTTATGTTGGCTACAGGAGTTTCCGCAGTCAAGACCATAGATATTGTTAAGAAAGCAGGTGCTGCCAACATCAAGTTTATGTGCGTACTGACCTGTCCGGACGGCGTGAACGCGCTCCACAAGGCGCACCCCGATGTTGAGATTATTTGTGGTGCGGTCGATAAGGGGCTTAACGAGGAACTGTATATAGTTCCGGGTATCGGCGACGGCGGCGACAGGTTATTTGGAACAAAGTAAATTTAAGTAAGGGCAGTTTCGTAACGGGCGGGAACGCTGTAACAAAGCGGAGGTTTCTCATTGTGAGGACGGAACTGTCCTATTTGAAATGAGGTCATTATGGCTGACGAAGAAGTTGTGATGGACGGCTGGAACGCGATTACGGAGGCGTTCGAGAAGCTTTACCCCGGGCAGACCGACCCTAAACACTACGGAACGCTTGTTCCGTGGATGTTCGGCGGTCCCGACCCGTTAGACGGTATAAGTATATATGACGGCGGCGACTACTGGCATTTTGTGACCTACGGTCTTTCAGAATTGTATGAAAAGGAAAGCGATAACTCCGAGTGGAGCGGCTACGGAATGGAGTTCACAATGCGGCTCAAAAAGGGCTGTTACGAGGACGAAGAAGGCGAGTTCGGCTGCATTTGGGGAAATCTCCAAAAGATAGCCAAGATAACTTTCGAGAACGACGAGCTTTTTCTCCCATGGGAGTATATCTACACGGGGCAAAAAGACGGTATAGATTTGGAACACAAGTCCGCGCTGACGGGCTTTATAACGGTGCCCGACACGAAAGTCAGGAGCATACAAACTCCGAACGGACGCGTTGATTTTGTGGAGTTTATCGGAGCGACCGACGCGGAACTGCTGAAAATTCAGAGTAAGGAAACAAACGTGCGTGAGCTGTTTCAAAAAATTGGTGACGTAACCGACTACAATCGCAAAAGTTTGTATTAAGGTGAGTTGATTGACGATTTCAACGCCGCGAATTTCTTCATTACCCACAAAGACTTGAAAAAGTTCGATATTTAAAACGTTTTCTATAACTGGGATTGCAGAAAAAAATCCCAGTTTTCAGCAGCGTAAGATTTTATGAAAAGGTAACGTTATGACAAAGCTTGAGGTACTGCAAAAATATTTCGGACACAAGTCGTTCCGCGGCGGTCAGGAGCGGCTTATTGATTGCGTCCTGAACGGCGGAGACTGTCTTGGCGTAATGCCAACGGGCGCGGGAAAATCCGCGTGCTTTCAAGTGCCCGCGCTTATGAAAGACGGCGTTACTATCGTAATTTCGCCGCTCATTTCGCTTATGCAGGATCAGGTGAACCAACTTGTACAAAACGGCATAGAAGCCGCTTGCATAAACAGCGCGATTTCTTCTCAAGAGTATTTCGCCGCGTGCGAAGCGGCAGAGCAAGGACGGCTGAAGCTGCTTTACGTCGCGCCCGAGCGTTTGGAGACCGAGGGGTTTCAAAATCTCTGTTCACGGCTCAATATTCCGCTTGTCGCGGTGGACGAAGCGCACTGCGTATCTCATTGGGGACAGGATTTCCGTCCGTCTTATTTGAAGATACGCGAGTTTGTGGAGAGCTTGCCAAACCGTCCCGTTGTGGGCGCGTATACCGCGACCGCGACCGACGCGGTAAAGAACGACATAGTACACCTCCTCGGACTGCATGAGCCTTTTTCGCTGACCACTGGATTTGACCGTCCGAACCTCTATTTTGAGGTGCGCCGTCCGTCTTCCAAAACCGTTGAGCTGCTCGATATTCTGCGCGGAAATTCGGGCAGCGCGATAGTTTACTGCTCCACGCGCAAAAACGTGGAAAAGGTTGCCGACGTATTGAGCCGCAACGGTTTCAAGGCGGGCGCTTATCACGCGGGAATGTCAACGGAGGAACGCGCCCGCGTACAGAATGATTTTATCTATGACCGACTTGACGTGATAGCTGCCACAAACGCCTTTGGAATGGGCATTGACAAGTCCAATATCGCGCTTGTGGTGCACTACAATATGCCCAAGGACATCGAAAGCTATTATCAGGAGGCGGGCAGAGCGGGGCGCGACGGCAGTGCGGCTCGCTGCATAATGCTTTACGGCTTCGAGGACGTTAAGACTGCGGAGTTTATGATCAATGTGAGCCACGAAGACGAAAACATCTCGCCCGAGGATCGCGCGGAACTGATAAAGCGCGATACAATGCGGCTTCGCAAGATGGAAAGCTTCGCCCGAACCAACGGCTGTCTCAGGCGGTTTATTTTGAATTATTTTGGAGAACAAACCGATGGCGACTGCGGTAACTGCGGAAACTGCCTTAAGGATTTTGAGACTGTTGACATAACGCTTGAAGCGCAGAAGATTTTGTCCTGTATTTTCCGTTTGAAGCAGCGCGGATTTCCGCTCGGCAAAACCAATGTGTGCAAGATACTTCTCGGCAGCGAGGATAAAAAGCTCGCCGATTGGGGTCTGACAACGCTCTCTACATACGGAATAATGCGCGGCGAAAACACCTCATGGCTGCGCGAAATTATGGAGTATTTGGAGACGGAGGGCTACTTTTTGACGGATAACGACCGTCATGTCTGCGTTTTGACGTCAAAGGCGGACGAATTCATAAAGTCGAAAAACAGCCTTACAATGCGGACGGACAAGCAGAACGGAAAGAAGCCGTACATTCCGAAGAAAATACCGCTCCAAGCGGACGAGCAGCACCAAAATCCGGAGCTTTTCGAGCGTCTGCGTGAGCTTCGCAAAAAACAGGCAGCGGCTCTCGGAGTGCCGCCATACGTTGTTTTCGCCGATTCCGCACTGTGGAGTATGTGCGCTGTTTTGCCGAAAACACCGTCGGAATTTCTTACCGTAAGCGGAGTCGGCGCGCGAAAAGCCGAACGTTACGGCAGAATTTTTGTAGCGGAAATAAACGATTACCTTAAAACCCGAACGTAAAAAAGTTTGAACAACGATTTTGTATATTTTATACAAATATCCAAAAGCCCCTTGAATTGCTCAACAGAATGTGGTATAATATAAATTAGAACACAACCTGTTGTAAGTAAATTAAGCCGCGTTAACCTTGATCAAATTTCGCCGCGCTCTTATACAGTGCGGCGTTTCGTATAAATACGGTTGCTTAAACAGATTAAATTACTTTAAAAAAGAGGGATTTACTTAAAATGATCAGAGTCGTAAAGAAAGATAATACTTTGGAGGATTTCGACGTTCAAAAGGTGGTAAACGCAGTGAACAAGTCTGCGGCGCGCGTGATGTACAATTTCACCTCCGAGGAACTGAATTTCATCTGCAAATTTGTCACCGATAAGGCGCTCTCGACCGAAAAGGACGAGATAACGATAGCGCAGATGCACAACATCGTTGAAAGCGCTCTCGAAGCCACAAATCCCGCCGTCGCAAAGAGCTACAAGGACTACCGCAACTACAAGCAGGACTTTGTTCACATGCTCGACGAGGTTTACGTTAAATCGCAGTCCATTATGTATATCGGCGACAAGGAAAACTCCAATTCCGATTCGGCGCTGGTTTCCACCAAGCGCTCGCTCATTTTCAACGAGCTTAACAAGGAGCTTTATCAGAAGTTCTTTATGACCGCGGAGGAGCTGCAGGCGTGCCGTGACGGCTACATTTACGTTCACGATATGAGCGCCCGCCGCGACACCATGAACTGCTGTCTTTTCGATATGAAGTCGGTTATGGAGGGCGGCTTTGAGATGGGAAATCTCTGGTACAACGAGCCGAAAACGTTAGCCGTGGCGTTTGACGTTATCGGCGATGTGACCTTAGCCGCGGCGTCCCAGCAGTACGGCGGATTTACTGTGGCAAGCGTGGACATTCTTCTTGAACCGTACGCTCAAAAAACCTACGACAAGCAGTTTGCGCGTTACAAGGAAATCGGAGTTTCCGATGAAATTGCCGACCGCGAGGCTATGAAAGATGTAGAGACCGACTTCCGTCAGGGCTTTCAAGGGTGGGAGTACAAGTTCAACTCCGTAAGCTCTTCGCGCGGAGACTATCCGTTCATCACAATGACGGCGGGCACGGGCACGGGAAAATTCGCGAAAATGGCGAGCATTATTATGTTGGAAGTCCGCAAGAACGGACAGGGCAAGAAAACCTGTAAAAAGCCCGTTCTTTTTCCGAAAATCGTGTTCTTGTACGATGAAAAGCTGCACGGACCGGGCGGAGAGCTGGAGGACGTGTTTGAAGCGGGTATCGAGTGTTCGCAAAAGGCGATGTATCCCGATTGGCTCTCGCTTACCGGAGACGGCTATGTCGCATCGATTTATAAGAAATACGGCAGAATAATCAGTCCGATGGGATGCAGAGCGTTCCTGTCTCCGTGGTTCGAGCGCGGCGGTATGGAGCCTGCGGACGAAAACGACAAGCCCATATTTGTAGGTCGTTTTAACATTGGAGCGGTATCGCTGCACTTGCCGATGATCTACGCGAAATCCGTTCAGGAGGGCAAGGACTTTTTCGAGGTGCTGGACTACTACCTCAACCTCATCAGAAAAATTCATTGCCGCACTTATGATTATCTGGGCGAAATGAAAGCCTCCACCAACCCTCTGGCGTATTGCGAGGGCGGCTTCTTGGGAGGACATCTCGGGATACACGACAAGATTAAGCCGCTGTTGAAAGCCGCTACAGCTTCGTTCGGCATTACCGCGCTCAACGAGCTTGAACAGATCGCCGACAAAAAGTCGATAGCCGAGGACGGCTCTTTTGCGCTGAAAACGATGGAGTTCATCAATAACCGCATAAACGATTTCAAGAAAGAGGACGGTCATCTTTACGCTATTTACGGCACTCCTGCCGAGAACCTCTGCGGACTGCAGATAAAGCAATTCCGCAAGAAGTACGGCATTGTCGAGAACGTTTCCGACCGCGAGTACGTGTCAAATTCGTTCCATTGCCACGTTTCCGAGGACATCACGCCCATTGAGAAGCAGGATAAAGAGGAGCGTTTCTGGAATCTGTTCAACGGCGGTAAGATACAGTATGTGCGTTATCCGATCGACTACAACAAGGGCGCGGTCAAGAGCCTTGTGCGCCGCGCAATGCAAAAGGGTTTTTATGAGGGCGTGAATTTGTCGCTTGCGTACTGCGACGACTGCGGCTACGAGCAGCTTGAAATGGAAGTCTGCCCAAAGTGCGGCAGCAAAAATCTCACAAAAATAGACAGAATGAACGGCTATTTAAGCTATTCGAGAGTTAAGGGCGATACGCGTCTCAACGCCGCGAAAATGGCGGAAATTGCCGACAGAAAGAGTATGTAAAGCGGGCAAAAAACGTAAAGTAGGAGTATATATGCGTTATCATAACATAACCACCGACGATATGCTTAACGGCGACGGACTGCGTACCGTGCTTTGGGTGGCGGGCTGTACGCATCACTGTAAAGGCTGTCACAATCCGATAACATGGGATATCGACGGCGGTATTGAGTTTGACGAGGCGGCGGAGCGCGAGCTTTTCGAGAAGCTCGCTCCCGATTATATAGACGGTATAACTTTCAGCGGCGGAGATCCTCTCCATCCGAAAAACCGTGATAAAATAACGGAGCTTGCCAAAAAATGTCGCGAACGCTGCCCCGGTAAGACTATCTGGCTTTACACGGGCTTTGATTTCGATGAGATAAAAGACCTTGAAGTCGTTTCGTTATGCGATGTTATAGTCGACGGGGAGTTTATAGAGGAACTGCGCGATCCCAAACTGCATTGGAAAGGCAGTTCCAATCAGCGTGTGATTGACGTTCGTGAAACGATACGTCTCAAAAAAATAGTGCTTTTTGACTGAATGAGTGTGGTTTTTGCCACAAAAATTCGTTAAAATGGCGGTAAAAAAAACACTTGACAATTTTGTGTAAACATTATATAATATAGTTACTCACAGGTGTTATCTTTTTAGCGGTTCGGTTTGTCAACGCTATCCCGTAGCCGAGATAGACAGGTTCGTTGGGAATTTAAATGTTTGTGAAAATTTTTTCTACTGTAATGAAAACTCAAGGGCACCTCAAAAAACCGGTTTGAAAAGGGAAAATCGGCAGAGTGCGTCGGCTGCTGGGAAAGCCGACGAAGCAAGGCTTTATGCCTTGCAAGGAGGTTTGACGACGCAGACGGCGTGCTCTGCTGATTTTCCCTCAAACAAGGTTTTTAGAGATGCCCAAAATATCTTTTTTGAAAGGACGGGATCTTGCCATGACCGAGTCTGCTTCTCGACATGATTCCGATAAGAGGGTAATCCGGACGAAAAAGGCGATCAAAGCGGCTCTTTTCAGAATAATGGAAGAAAAGGACATCTCATCTATCAGTATAAGTGAGCTTACGCAAGAGGCAAATATCAATCGCAGAACGTTCTACACCCATTACCGGAACATAACGGACATTCTTGACGAAATTGAGGGCGATCTTGTTGAAGCCCTCAGGAAATTGATACAAGGCATTGACTTGAGGGCTTCGCGGCAGAGCGCGTACGATTTGTTTATGGGATTGAATTCGCTTATCACGGTGGAATTCGATTACTATTTTCATTTGATGCGCGTAGATATGCGCGGTATGTTAATGTCACGTCTGAAGAACGTGATAAAGGGAATGACGGATATGCTGCTTCCGCAGCTATGCGAAAAGCATGGCGAGAATGCAGCTGTGATTTCGGCATTCATAGTTGGCGGATTTTTCAATATGTATTTGGAGTGGCATAACCACCCCGACGGTTTGAACATTGAGGAAGCGGCAGAGCTTGCGGGAGATATGGTGGGGCTTTGCATTGATAATGTTGGTATAACGCTTGTAAGAAACGGCACAGATGATGAATATGATTTAATGCGGCGGGCTTGACGCTCAAAACGGGAAAAGCATATAACATCAGCCGAACTCGTAAAGAGTAAATAAATCGGAAGATCGATAGGGCGGACGATAAGTTTTCTGTGAGAATATCGGACCCCGCAATTCGGATAATCCAAATTGCGGGGTTTGATAATAAAACCGAGTTAACAAGAATTAAAACGCAGCCAAACAGGGCGACGCTGAGGAACGCTCCTGCCAAATGCAGTCTTCACGGTGAAAAGCAGCGGAGAAATCTGCTGCTTTTTTAATTTTCCGTTTACGCTGCCGGCTAAATAAAAGTTTGAGGGGCTGTCAACCGTCGCTTTCCGCGTAGTATGCGAGTATAAGTTCGGTGACGCGGTCGTAGGAAAGGTCGCCCTCGGGAACGCCTTGGACTTTGATAAAATTGTCGTTGATGTCAAGAGAAGCGTCCATAACATTGCCCTCGTGTGAACTTATGAATTCGTTCATAGCGTTAAAGTCCAGATACATACCCGGGGTTATGTATTGCTGAATGTCCTCGTACATTTCGCGGCTGTATTCGTAAAGAGCGTTGGAGCAGTAAACGAACGCCTCCATATAGCCCGAGTATCGGTATTCGGCGTACGGACTGTTGATACAGGACAAAAACGCTAAGAAATTGCACTCGTTTTCAAACGCTACGCCGCGCGAGTGCGCGCTTTCATGAGCCGCCGTGAACGGAATTCCGTAGTCCGCTTGAGCGGTGTTCACGTTACATTCCACGGTGAACGGGCAGTAAACGCCTACTATTCCCGTGTAAGACCACGGCTCCGAAAGGAGTACGGGTTTTTGACGGCTGACGGCGGTTTTAAGATACGGATATTCCTTTTCAATGGCTTTGTAGCCGTCTTTCGCGCGTTTAAGTTCGGTGTAAAGGCTCTCCGAAAGCTCGAACGGCTCGTCCTCGGAAAGCCCCAGCTCCGTTCGCGCTTTCCGGGCGCCTGCGGCGAGCTTTTCACAGGCGCTTTGAAGGTCTTTGGGAGTTTTCTGCGAGGTGTCCAGTTCCATCAGGCGCTCAATAGGGTAGCGGTAGTAATTGACTCCATGACATCCCATATACATAAACGCGGCTATCCCCGCCGCGCCGACAAGGAACTTTCCCGCGCCCAACAGAGTTTTCCCTCGCCGCCCCTTGTTCTTAACGAGTTTTACGATAAGGATAACAAGCAGCGTAATAACGGCGGGAGCCGCCAAAATGACTAGCAATTCGGTCAGTGAAAACGGCACAAGGCTCGTCAGAGCGCCCAAGGGCACGGTTAGTACTTTGAACAGCCCGCGTGAGAATACATATTCCGTAACGTCGGGAGTGTGAGGCAGTATAACGTACATCAGCGCCGCAAGGATCAGCGGGATAAATACCCAAAAATTTTTAAAAAACTTTTTCATAATTCACTCATTTCATACAAACCATACAATCTTTTTTTGTGCAAATCGCTGAAATTCTTCTTGTTTTTACCATCTATACTAAATATGTGCTAAAATAAAAACAGCAATTAATTATGAACGATTGATTTTTCGGTGTCCGCTCACGGCGGACGATTCATAATTAATTAAAACGGAGGGGTTGTTAATGCGGCAAATCGAAAACAGCAGCGATTGGCAAAGCGGATATTTGAGAGACATACAGATAGCGCATACAGAGCTTGCGCTCAACATTGACTTCGACCAAAAAAATGTGCTGTGCGATATATATTCGCTGCCATCGCAAAATCATCAGACTTTTTTTTGTAAGATAGCGTCGGAAAACGGGTTTATGAAGCTGATCTACGCTAAAGCCATACAGAGTTCAATCTGGTTTTCGGATCCGATATATATGTACCGTTTTGAAGAAGCAAAGGGTTTTGAAGACCACCCAGTGCGGCGCGGCAAGATAATATGCGGTAAGAAAATCGTCAAGAAGACCGCCGTAGAGCAGTTAATGAATATGCTGGATGATTTGGAGCCGGAGCAGCCCGATGATCTGGTGAACCCTGTCGTTGACGCGGATTTCACTGCAATACGCGTTTATGAAAATGGCGCGGTTACGCGCGAGATATTTTACACTGACGCGGATAAACTGCGTTTTCGCAATAGTGACGACCAAAAAAAGTACGTGGGTTATATGCGCGCTCTGCACCTATACATCGAATCGCTTATCGGAATTGGGATGTGCTGACGGCGATTTACGGCTTGCGGCAGTTATCCGTTATCAGTTTTTCTATGTCGGAAAGGTTTGCGGCAATATAGTCCGCGCCGCAGTTCATAAGCTCGTCGAATGAACCGAAGCCGCACAGTACGCCCGCGCAGCGAACTCCGCAGGCGTGCGCGCCCTCAACGTCGTAAGAGCGGTCGCCAACCATAAGCGTGGTTTCGGGATCGGATCTTGTAGTTTTCAGCGCCAGAGCGATAACGTCCGCTTTGGCGCTTATTTTTCCGTCAAAGCTCGCGCCGATTACGTTGTCGAAATATTTCTCGAAGCCAAATATTTTGAGTATTTTTTCGGCGTACTCTTGTGGTTTAGAGGTCGCGAGACAAAGTGAAACGCCCATGTTTTTTAGCGTTTTCAGAAGCTGTTCCGCGCCGCTTATCGGTCGCTGCTCAAAAATACCTTTTTGCGGATAGTATTCGCGGTAAAGCCGCACAGCTTCCCGAGAGCGTTCGTCGCTTAATCCGAACTGTCTCTTGAATTCATCGAAGAGCGGCGGACCCACGAAGCTTTTGAGACTGTCGCGCGGCGGCGCGGGAATGTTCAGGTGTTCCAGCGCGTACAGCACCCCGTTTGATATTCCCTCAAACGAATCGCTGAGGGTGCCGTCCAGATCAAAGAAAACATTGGTTATCATTGCGCGGGTCTCCTTAACAGTTGATAAAATCGTCGAGTGGTTGTACCACTCAAAATTCTATTTTAATTATACCTCATTTGAGGTTGTTTGTCAACAGTTGACAAAAAAATCCAATTTCACCGCTTTTTCACCTAAAATTTGAAAAAAGGGGGTTACATTTAGGAAAAAAGTGTGCTATAATATAAAGTGTATGATTATAAACTGCGCAGAAACGCGTATCAATTTACCGAGGAAGCGCTGATTAAATCGGGCTTCCCGAATAAAAAAAGGGGTTTAAGATGAACAACAGACGTAAATTTCGCTATATCAAAATTAAAGACGATGAGCCCAAGAAAGAGACAGCCGTAAAGAAGAAACGCGGCAAAGCGAGCAAAAACATAACAAACGCGCTGACGGTGGTCGGAACGACCATATCGGCAATGCTTCTGATATTCGTGATAATGATGTGCATTGTGGCGACGGTCATCACGGTGTATATTCTCGATTTCGCGGACACGGGATACGATATCAATCTTCGCGACGCGGAAACCAAGTTCACGACCATGATATACGGGTATAACGAAGAGGGGCAAGAGGTGGAATTAAAGCGCATAGCCTCCGAGCAAAACCGTATCTGGGTGGATTATGACAATATCTCGCCGAACCTTATACACGCGGTCATCGCAACGGAGGACAAGCGTTTCTACGAGCACCAGGGCGTGGATTGGCGCAGAACGGTGTTTTCTTTGGGCGCGGACGTTCTGAACCTGTCAAGAGCGGGCGAGGGCGGCTCAACGATCACGCAGCAGCTTATAAAGAACCTCACGGGCGACGATGAACGCTCTTGGGAACGTAAGCTGCGTGAAATTTTCAGAGCGCTGTCGCTCGAGAAAAAATACACAAAAACCGATATTATGGAGAGTTATCTCAATAACATAGGCTGGGGCGGTATGAACTATGGCTGCGGCGCAGCGGCGCAGTACTATTTCGGTAAGGACGCCAAAGATCTCGATATTGCCGAGTCGGCTATTCTGGCTTCAATGATAAAGAATCCTTCGGTGCGTTCGCCGTATATAGATCTGAAAAACTGCAAGGAGCGCCAAGAAGATACGCTTTACTATATGTACGAGCAAGGTTATATCAATACGGACGAGTATAACACCGCGCTTAACGAGCAAGTGAAGTTTGCGTACACGGTATACGGGAACGATTTCGGATATACCGACCCGCGTTCGCTTGAGAATAATACAAGCGACATTGAAGACGGCGAGGATGAAGAGCCGACGCGCGCTGCTTACCGCTGGAATGAATACGAGATATCACAGGATTGGTACGTTGACGCGGCGATACGTCAGGTCTACGAGGATTACGCCGACCTTAAGGGAATTTCTTACACGTCGGCGAAAAATGAGATATCCAACGGCGGCTATAAAATATACATTAATGAGGATATGGCTCTGCAAAAGAAGCTGGAGGAAATGTACAAAGACCCGTATCTGGTGATGTACAGCTACGACCCCAACGCCGAGGACGAAAAGCTGCTTCAATCGGCGTTTGTGCTTATGGACTACAACGGTACGATAAAAGCGGTGATAGGCGGACTGGGCGACAAGCCCGGTGACAACTGCTGGAACAGAGCGACTATGTCGGTACGTGCGCCGGGTTCTACAATGAAGCCGATATCGGCGTATTCGATGGGTATTCAGAACAATCTTATCACATACTCTACAATGATACCCGACAAGGGCGTTTACCTTGACGGTTCAAATGAAGAATGGCCTCTCGACTTTGAAAAGTATAACACGGGTACGCTTATGCCCGCGTGGAGCGCGGTCAGCAAGTCAACGAACACCATCGCAGTGCGAGTGGCAAGACTTGTTACTTTGCCCGTGCTTTACAGTCAGCTTGAAAATGCTTTGGAGATAACCACGCTCGTTCCCGAAAAGGATGAGCAGCTCTCGCCGATACCGCTCGGCGCACTGACGGACGGAATTAAGCTGTATCAGCTTGCCGGCGCTTATCAGATGTTCGGCAACGGCGGCATATTCTACCCGCCCAAAATGTACAGCAAGGTGATAGACGGCAGAAATAACGTGGTGCTCGAGCAGGATTTCTATGGCAGTCAGGCTATAGACTCCGACGCGGCTTGGGTAACCAACAGAATGCTCCGTACGGTGGTTTCCGTGCCCAATGGTTCGGGTCGCTACGCCGACCTCGGCAACGTTGAGGTAATAGGAAAAACGGGTACCTCAAACGACGGCAAAAACCTGTTGTTCGTAGGACTTACTCCGAACTACATCGGCGCTGTTTGGATGGGCGTTGACGACGGTACGGAAATTGACGTTGCAAATGCAAATCACAAGTACGCCGCCGAGATATGGCACGATATTATGGAAGACATTGAAGACCTTTCGACCGTTCAAAATTTTGCCGGCGACTCTACCGTTCAGGAACTGCGCTACTGTACCGAAACGGGTCTGCTTGCTTCCGATAAGTGCGAGAACACCAATATCGGTTACTACAGACCGAGTAATATCCCTCCGTACTGCTCCGGCGACCACGAAGCGGAAGTCCAGAAGATTTGGGACGAATGGAACGCCATAGACGCTAACGACGGAGTAAAGCCCACTGAGGAAGAATAAGAAAAGAGCGAGGAAGCAAGAACACGATATATGGGAATATTTGACAAATTCAAAAGAAAAAAGGCGGAAGAAAGCTCGAAAGAAGAAATAAACGAGAAATTTTCCGAGAACGCGGCTCAAACGGCTGAAGCGCCGTCGGACGAGGAGAAGCGACCGTCTTTGCTGGAGCGGCTGGGCAGCGCGCAACCTATCTTCACCGACCACGAAAGCGATATACAATTCCAAGAGGAATATGAGGCGGAGCTTAAAGAACAGAGCTTTTATAAGCTGAAAGAGGGACTGCGGAAAACCAAAGACGGGTTTATGTCCAAGGTGGAGCAGGTGCTGAATTCGTTTACTAAAATAGACGAGGACTTTTTCGACGAGCTTGAGGAAACGCTGATATTATCGGATATCGGCGCGGAGACCTCTGCGGATATCTGCGATAAACTTCGCGCGGAGGTTAAGAAAACGGGTACGACCGAGCCTGCCGAGGTCAAGCAAATGCTGAAAAATATTATTTCGGAAATGCTTTCGGGTGATAACTCGCTGAAGCTCGACACAAAGCCGTCCGTGATAATGGTTATCGGCGTGAACGGCGCGGGAAAGACCACGACCATAGGCAAGATGGCGGCAAATTTCAAGGCGGGGGGAAAGAAAGTTATCGTGGCGGCGGCGGATACGTTCCGTGCGGCAGCTATCGACCAGCTCAACGTTTGGACTGACAGAGCGGGTGTCGAAATAGTAAAGCACAGCGAGGGCAGCGACCCGGCGGCGGTCATTTTTGACGCGATCTCGGCGGCGAAAGCCCGCGGCGCGGATATCGTTCTGTGCGATACGGCGGGGCGGCTTCATAACAAGAAGAACTTGATGGAAGAGCTTAAAAAGATAGCGCGTGTGATTTCGCGCGAGCTTCCCGAGGCTAGCGTAGAGACGCTTCTTGTCCTTGACGCGACCACGGGTCAGAACGCCGTAAGTCAGGCGCAGCTTTTCAGCGAGACCGCCGACATCACGGGTATAGTCCTCACAAAGCTTGACGGCACCGCAAAGGGCGGTATCATTATCCCCATTAAGAACGAACTGGGCTTGTCCGTAAAACTTGTGGGCGTTGGAGAAAAAATCGACGACTTACAGCCGTTTGTTCCCGAGGATTATGTGAACGCACTGTTTGACGATTGACTTTTTGGAGAGAAGGTGCACAGCCTCTCTCCTTTATCTTTTCCCGACGGTGCTTCGGAAGATACTAAACAGGCTCTAACAAAAGCCCTTGACTTTACGAAGTGTTTGTGGTATAATAAAGAAAACGTTGGAAACGTACAGCGAAAACGTTATAATTTCAACGAACATAACATTGGTACTGAAAAAATGGTATAATGATTGTTAGGACAATATTCAATTTCATTTTTCAAAGAATGGGAGATAAAGATGGAACATCAACAAGAAAAAACCCCCGTCCGAAAACGGCAGCAGGGTGTCGCAAAACACACGCGTTTGATTATAGCGTCGAACAACGCGGGCAAAATAAAGGAGTTTAAAGAACTGCTAAGTCCATACGGGTATGAGGCAGTGTCGATGAGAGAAGCGGGTTTCGACGAGGAAATAGCAGAGGACGGCGAAACGTTTGAGGAAAACGCTCATATCAAGGCGCGGGCAGTGTTTGAGGCGACGGGCGAACCCGTTATCGCCGACGACAGCGGCTTGGAGATAGATTTTCTGGACGGTGCTCCGGGCGTGTATTCCGCAAGGTACGCCGGCGAGGGCGCTACCGATAAGGACAGGTGCGATAAGGTTTTGAGAGAAATGCACGGCGTCGAGCGCGAACTTCGCGACGCCAGATTTGTGTGCGTTATTTATTTTATCCGCGCCGAGGACGCGGAATATTCGGTTCGCGGCGAACTAAAGGGATACATAGGCGATAAGCCGCAAGGCAAAAACGGTTTCGGCTACGATCCCATTTTTATGGTAAGCGACAACGAAAGTATGGCAGACCTTTCCGATAAGGAGAAGAATAAGGTCTCGCACCGTGCCGCCGCGTTCCGCAAGCTTGCCGAGATTTTGGAGACGATCGGCGGTTGACGGCACTTATTTTCAAAAGAAAACCGTTTAAAATAAGAGGTATATATGACGAGTAAAGAAAGGGCAGGTTTGCGCTCTAAAGCGCAAAGTCTCGATACGATATTCTTTGTGGGAAAGTCGGGGCTGACGGACGAAATAGTAAAACAGCTCGATAACGCGATAAACGCTCGAGAGCTGATAAAGGTGGGGGTTCAGGAGAACTGCGAACTCTCCGCCCGAGAAGCCGCCGACTTGATAGCGCCTCGGCTTCGCGTGGACGTTGTGGCGGTTATCGGACGGAAGTTCGTGCTTTGGAGAAAATCCGAGAAGCCTAAAGCCGTATCCAAAAAACAAGAGATCAAGCCGCTTTATAAAGTAAAAGCCGGAGCGAGAGTAGGTGCGAAAGTACGGAATGACAGCCGAAGCGGCAGCCGGAGCGATAGCCTGAACTTCAGCAAGGGCGGCACTACGGGCAATTCGCGTGGAAAAACCATACGCAATATAAGAAAGGGAACAAAGAAAAGCTGACTTGCCGAAGCAAAATATCGGCGGGCGGCTTCGAGCGTTTAAATAAAAAATATGGCAGATAATGAGATAAAAACGGGAGTGTTCGGCGGAGCGTTCAATCCGCCGCATAACGGACACGTAAACTTGGCGCGTGAAGCGATAGAACAGTTAAATCTGCGAAAGCTGCTGATAATTCCGACGTTGGAAAGTCCGCATAAGGAGACGAAATCGGCGCCGTTTGAACAGCGGTTGGAGATGTGCGAACGGGCGTTTACGCCGCTTTCGGGTTCGGGACGGTGCGGCTGTCGGATAGAGATATCCGATATCGAGCGCGAACTCGGAGGAATAAGCTACACGATAAACACGATAAGGGAACTGAAAAAGCGCCGTCCCGGAGAGCGGCTTTATTTGCTGATCGGCGGCGATATGCTGTATTATTTTCCGAAGTGGTACAAGTATGAAAGCTTGCTTAAAGAGAGTACCGTGTGCGCCGTTTCCCGCGAGGGCGACGGGTTTGCGGATATGGTGGAGTTCGCTCGGGAGCTGGGGCGCGTTAAGGTTCTGCCGTCAAATGTTGTGGAGGTCTCTTCCACCGACGTTCGCCGAAAGGCGGCGGCAGGGGAGGATATCTCGCAATCGGTTCCGCAGAGCGTTGCGGAATTTATCGCGGCAAATAAGATATACAGCGCCGTGCGCTCGGACAAACAGTAAAGCGGTTGGAGGAGTTACCTTTCAACGGCGGTTTAACGGAGGTGTTAAAGGGTCTGCGAAAATCGAAAGTTCGCCGACCCGGTTTGAAATATGAGCAGATACGCGGATTACGACGAGTATGAGGAGCTGCTGAAAAAGCGGCTGTCAAAGAAAAGATTTACGCATAGTATGAACGTTGCGGAAGAATGCTTTAAATTGGCGGAGAGGTACGGAGCGGATAAACGGCGCTGTTACTTAGCGGGAATGCTGCACGATATAATGAAAGAGGATCTGCCCGAGCGGCAAAGACAGTTCACGGTGGAGAGCGGATTGTCGCCCGACCCCGTGGAAATAGCGACAAAAAGCCTGTGGCACGGTGTTGCGGGGGCGTATTACGTGCGCGAGATCTTGAAGATAGAGGACAAAGAGATCATAAACGCGATAAGGTATCATACGATAGGCTGCGCGAGAATGACGCTTATGGAGAAAATAGTCTATCTGGGAGATATGATAAGCGACGAACGGGAATACAAGGGCGTGGATAAAATGCGCGATTATTGCTATAAGGACGTTGATTTGGCAATGAGCGTAGCGCTTATTTATCAAATAGGGTGCGTGTGCTCAAAGTGCGGAGGACTTCCGCTCACTACGGTTGAAGCGTATAATTATTACTTGAAATTCAATAAAAACAAGGAGAAGTTATGACGGATAAAGAAGAACTTGAAATAGCGGTAAAAGCCTTGGACAGCAAAAAAGCCGAGAAGATAACGGCGCTGAAAGTCAAAGATTTGACGATACTCGCGAATTATTTCGTGATAGCTTCGGCAACGTCGACAACACAGGTCAAGGCTCTTGCCGACGCGGTGGAATATCATTTGGAGCAGGCAGGGGTTAGTCCGAAAAGCGTGGAGGGCGTTCAAAGCCGCAATTGGATAGTACTGGATTATGTTGATGTGATTGTACACGTTTTCACCGAGGAAGCGCGGGAGTTCTATCAGCTTGAGCACCTATGGGCGGACGGCGAGAAAGTGGACGTTTCCGAAATGCTTAAGTGAGCGTGTGTTTTTCTTTTTACGGTTTTGATGTGCGACATAATATCGAGAGAAAAAGTTGACAATTTTTGGATAATTTCACTAAAATCGTAAAAACGGACGTTTTTTTGTAATAAGTACTTGACAAAACACAAAAGTTGATGTATAATAATTCATATACTGTATGTATATAGTTACAAAAAGTAAAAACCTGTGCTGTTAGGCAAAGGGAGGGAAATATAGATGGCGGAAATTCGTCTTGGAAAAAACGAATCTCTTGAAACCGCGCTCAAGCGTTTCAAGCGTTCGTGCGCAAGGGACGGCGTTCTTGCTGAGGTTCGTAAAAGAGAGCATTACGAAAAGCCTTCGGTAAAACGTAAAAAGAAGTCCGAAGCTGCTCGCAAACGCAAGTATTGATTTGCATTTTGTAGACAGTGCAAATTAAGGCGGCGCGGCTGTGTTGTTCACGGCGAAGCGCGGCGCTGTCTAAAAAGAAAAACGGTTGAAGCGGGCAAGGTTTGTCCGCTTTAATTGTACCTTGCAAGCGAGCATTTAGCGGCTATTAGAATAAGTTCAATAGCTGTCCGCGAAAAGTTTGCACAATATTAAATTTACCCAAGATTATGTCGCATTTTAGGGGAGTAACGATAAAATCCGGTGCGTGAATCCGATTTAATCAGGGCTTCAAAAGTAGGAGGAATCATGGAATTTAAGGGATATAAACCGGATCTCGGGCGGAAAATATCGGCGCCGCAGAATTGGCTGATGGAGCGAAATGATCGGGGCAGTCTGCTTTCGATAAACGTGTACGCGGAAAAGGCTCGCGGGGTTTCGGCGGGATTGTCAAAGGCGGCGTTTTCGCGCGGTGAAAACAATGATTTTTAAACCTACGTACTGGCTGAAAAGTGTGTTGGCTATCGATGAAGAGTTTCTGAAAATGAATAGGGTGCGTGCGTTGGTGCTGGATATGGACAACACGCTGTCAATGCACGGCGACCCCGCCGCCGAGGACGGAGTTGCGGAGTGGCTGGATAAAATGCGTTCGCTGGGAATAAATATGCGGGTGGTGTCGAATAACACGAAAAAGCGCGTCGCTCCGTTGGCGGCGAAGCTCGGACTGCCGTTCACCGCGAACGGAGCTAAACCGCTGACATTCGGCGTGAACCGCGCCGTTCGGGAAATGGGCGTGCCAAAGTCCGAAACGCTTGTTGTGGGCGACCAGATCTTCACCGACGTTATGGCGGGAAATCTGGCGGGAATAAGAACGGTGCTTGTGGAGCCGTTTCGACTGGAAAAAACTTGGACGTTCAGGCTCAAACGCAAGGTTGAGAGCCTTGTGTTCCACAGAAATTACGATGATTTGTTATGATGGGAAGGTGAAGTGATGATAACGTTTGGACCCGGCGGCAATTCGATAAGCTGGGGAAAACTGAAATTTCCGCAGGATTTGCCGGAGTATTTGAAAAAGCTCGGGCTTAACGGATATGAGGTGGAGTGCGGGCGCGGAGTGCGTATTTCCGAGGCGGCAAAGGCTCTGCCGAAGATAGCAAAGGAGCACGGGATATACATTTCGCTTCACGCGCCGTATTTCATTTCGCTTTCCTCTGTTGAAGAGGAAAAGCGGCAAAACAGCGTCGGATATATTCTCGAGAGCGCGAGAGCGGCGAAGCTTGTCGGCGCGGAGAAGATAGTGGTGCACAGCGGCTCTTGCTCTAAAATGAGCCGAGCCGAGGCTTGCTTTTTGGCAAAGCAAACCTTGCTGAACGCGCAGAAAGCTCTCGACGGCGAGGGGCTTTCGGATATTATTATATGTCCCGAGACTATGGGAAAGATAAACCAACTCGGCACGCTTGAAGAGGTCGTGGAGCTTTGCGGCGCAGACGAGCGTTTCTTACCGACGGTGGATTTCGGACACCTGAACGCGCGCACGCTCGGCGGTATCAAGAGCCGCGGCGACTATGCAAAAATGCTCGATTTTATAGAGAACGAGCTGGGTCACGAGCGGTTGTCCAAAATGCATATCCACTTTAGTAAGATAGAGTATACCAAGGGCGGCGAGAAGAAGCACTTGACGTTCGAGGACGAGGTTTACGGTCCCGATTTTGAGCCGCTGCTCGAGGAAATTCACAGCCGAGGACTTCAGCCTTCAATAATTTGCGAGAGCGATGGCACTCAAGCGGAGGACGCCGCCGCTATGAAAAAGTTTTTTGACAGCTTATGAAGCATCGCTCTTCGCGGACGAATTTGGCGTTAAAGCGAGTGCCGACGGCATTTGTCAAGCGCATATCAAGTTAAGGCAACACCGCACAGAGATTGTCGTTCGATTGCGCAGACAGATTTTTCGTCAGATTGTACAAAGTGAGCGCTGCAAGGCTGACGCCTTGCAAGCGAACTTTGTGCAAGATGACGGAAAAGATGCAAGCAAGCGAATGACAAAGCCCGTAGGGCGGTCTTTGTGCGGTGCTGCCTTAAAGAGCGTTTCAGCGTACGTAAATCGAACGCGGCTAAACCACGCAGTGCTCGATTTGCTGTCTAAATTAAGGAGCTAAAAATGAGAATTATGGTTATTAACGGTCCCAACCTCAATTTGTTGGGGGAGCGGGAACCGGCGGTCTACGGGGGAGAAACGCTGCAAAGTTTGAATATGCAGCTCTCGGAAAAGGCTGCGGGAATGGGTTATGATTTAGAGTTCTTCCAGTCGAACAGCGAGGGCGAAATAATAGACAGACTGCACGAGGCTCGGCTTGACTGCTCGGGAGTGATATTGAACGCGGGTGCGTATACGCATTACAGCTACGCGCTGCGCGACGCGATATCGGCGGTGAGAATTCCCGTGGTGGAGGTGCATATCAGCAACGTCGACAGCCGCGAGGATTTTCGGCGCAACAGCGTGATAGCGCCGGTTTGTTTGGGGTCGATCTCGGGCTTCGGAAAGTACAGCTACGCATTGGCGCTGATCGCTTTGGACTATTATTTCGGTGAAAAGAAATGACGGAGAATGTTGAGAAAACGGCGCTGGCGCGGCTTAAGGAACGATTGCCGAGCGATAATTCGGCGGCGCTTGTGATGTCGCCGCTGTCGCTGAGGTTTTTGTGCGGTTTCGATGTGGAAAGCGGTATACTGCTCGCTTCAAAGGAAGTGAGCACGATGTTTGTGCCGCAAAAATATGTCGGGCTGTATAAAAATAAAAGCACGGAACTTGAGATATCCGCTTTGGACAGCGGCGGGCAAATGCTGGATATTTTGATAAAGTACGGTATAAAACGCGTTTATATCGAAGCAAACAAGATGACGGTCTCGGAATACAATGTGATCAAGGAGCAGCTCCACTACGCGCGGCTTGACGTTACAAACGCGCTTGACAACGTTCTTCTGGAGCTTCGCTCGGTGAAAAGCGCGGAAGAACTTGCCGCCGTTACCAACGCGCAGAAAATATGCGACAGGGTCTATGACAGGCTGTTGGGTTCTCTGCGTCGCGGAATGTCCGAGCGGCAGATCGCTTCTATGCTGAGTTTTTATTTGATGAAGTTCGGCTCGGAGGGCGAAGCGGTTCCCATGACAGTGCTTTCGGGAGAGAACACGTCGGATCTGTCGCTGAAACCCGGAGAACGTCAGATAACCGACGGCGATTTGTTAATTTTGGAGTTCGGCGCGAGATGGCACGGTTATTGCGCCAAAATGTGCCGAACCGTCGCTGTGGGCAATGTAGACCTAAAGCGCGAAAACGCTTACAACGCCGTTTCCTGCGCTATACAGGACGGCTTGAGGGCGCTGCGCACGGGGGTCGGCAGCAAGGTCGCCGACAGCGTGGCAAGGGCTACTTTGAACGCTTGGGACGTGGATAAGTACTGCGTCACGACCTTTGCACACGGCATAGGTTTGGAGCCTGTCGAGCCGCCTTATCTCGGACGGGGCGGCAGCGTTTCACTTAAAAGTTCTACGGCTCTGTTTGCAAAGGTCGGCGTTTCCGTTCCGGGACGTTACGGCGTCAAGATAGGAGATATGGCGGTGCTTACTGATATAGGCTGCACTAACCTCACAAAGGCTACAAAAAGCTTTGTGCATATTTGAATGACCGCGGGAGAAATTTCGCATCGAGCGATTTGCGTTAAAGAGTGGGGCGGCTCGTCTCGGAGAGCGTTTTTCTCGCACTCCGCTCCTCGCTCCGCTCGTCGGGAGCACTCAAAAAACGCGTCGGTTCGCGGACAATTTTTGCTGCGCAAAAATTCGCCGCCGTTTGGCGGCGGTTCGCCTGTCGGCGAACGTCCGCGAACCCCGGGAGCGCCGTTGAAAGCGGACGAGCGGTAACGAGCGATAAACTTTTTGGCGAAAAACGCAAATTTCTTTAAAAAAGTACTTGCAAAATAGGGAAGAATTTGTTACAATATATAATGAGGTTTGTATGGCTCCGAGTTGGGGGCATAAGAACCTGTCTTCAGAGGATTTGTGCGTGGATTTTCGAGCAAATTTTGCCGAGGACAAGGCAAAATTTCGCAGGCTTGCTGTCGCAAGTCAAGAAATTTTAACGCAGTCCTCGGTAAAATTTGCCGAAAAGACGCGTGCAATATCCTGTGAAGACAGGTTCTAAATTAATGTAAAAAATTTTGGAGGTTCGCTATGATAACAGCGGGAGATTTCAGAAACGGTATGACATTTGAAGAAGACGGCAACGTAATGCAGATAATCGAGTTCCAGCACGTAAAGCCGGGCAAGGGCGCGGCGTTCGTTCGCACAAAGGTTAAGAACGTCATCACGGGAAGCGTGGTTGAAAAGACTTACAACCCGTCCGCAAAATTCCCGACGGCATTCGTTGAGAGAAAGGATATGGAGTATACCTATTCCGACGGAGAGTTGTATCACTTTATGGATCAGGAAACTTACGAGGACGTTCCCGTAAACGCCGCTGACGTTGGAGACAACTTCAAATTCGTAAAGGAGAATATGGTGTGCAAGGTGCTCAGCTATAAGGGCAAGGTTTTCGGCGTAGAGCCGCCTAACTTCGTTGAGCTTCAGGTAACTCAGACCGACCCGGGCTTCGCGGGTAACACGGCTACTAATGCTACAAAGCCCGCAACTCTCGAAACGGGCGCGGAAATTCGAGTTCCGCTGTTTATCAACGAGGGCGAGCTTATCCGTATAGATACGCGCACGGGTGAGTATATGGAGCGCGTTAAGTAACGCTGAAGAATGTACCGCACCGCAGGCGCAAGTTGCACTGAAAACGCTGCCGTAAGCGGCAATCGTTCAAATTGAAGATGTTGAAATTTTAATGTGAATAGGGTGGTTTTATGAGCAGTATAGGTGAAAAAGTATCGTATTTAAAAGGTCTCGCCGAGGGACTTAAATGCGACGACAAGATAGTAAACGGGATATTGGACGTTCTGGCGGATATCGCGGCGAACTTGGAAGAGGTGGACGAGGAGCTTGACGATGTGGCTTCCGTAATGACCGATTTGGAAGAGAGCGTTGCGGATATCGAGGACGACTTATATGGAGACGAGGACGACGATTACGACGGTATAGAAGATGATATCGCGGATATGTACGAGACCGTTTGCCCGAATTGCGGCAACTCTATCCGTTTCGATTACGAGCAAGCAAACGCGGGCGGTATGGATTGTCCGAACTGCGGAAAGCGTTTGATTTTCGAGTTGGACGAGGACGATTCGGACGAACTGTAATTTTCAAAGCCCGTTCTCGAAACCGAGAAAGGGCTTAAATTTTACGTGCTTCAACCAAAACAAAGAACCGATAAATTGACAATTGACAATGTACAGTGTATAGTTGACAGTGTATAGTTGACAGTTGACAGTTTCGGTTGCGCCTACGGCGCTTTATTTAGATTGTCTGCGTTTCGGTTCGCGTACAATCTAAAATAAGGCGGCGAAGCCGCACATTAACTGTCAATTGTACACTGTACACTGTCAACTGTCAACTATACACTGTCAATTATTTTGGGGGTAAAATGAGCTGGCGTGACAATATAATAAAAATAGAGCCTTACGTGGCGGGGGAACAGCCGAATAAGACGGACTTCATAAAGCTGAACGCAAACGAGAACCCCTATCCGCCGTCGCCGAGAGTTAAGGAAGCGGTGGCGAGGTTTGACACGGAGCACCTTAAGAAGTACCCGAGCGCGAACGCTGTTCCCTTGGTGAAAGCAATTGCAAAGCGCGAGGGCTTGAAGCCCGAAAACGTGTTCGCGGGGAACGGTACCGACGACGTTTTGTCGCTGGCGTTCAGAGCGTTCTTTAATTCGGAAAAACCGATAATCTTTCCCGATATCACCTATTCGTTCAATACCGTGTGGTGCGATATTCTGAAAATTCCGTATGAGACCGTGCCCGTAGACGAAAACTTTAACATCAGCGCCGAGGACTACGCACGGGAAAACGGCGGCGTGGTCATCGCGAACCCCAACGCTCCGACTTCTATAGGAAGAGATTTGACGTTTATTCGTGAAATACTCGACTGTAACCGCGATTCCGTGGTTATAATAGATGAAGCGTATGTGGATTTTGGCGGTACGACAGCCGTGCCGCTGCTTAAAGAGTATGATAATCTGCTGATAACGCGGACGTTCTCAAAATCGCGAAGCCTTGCGGGTATGCGCTTGGGCTGGGCAATGGGAAGCGCGGAGCTTGTCGCGGCGCTTTATGCTACTAAAGACAGTATGAACAGTTACCCTGTCGACAGCATAGCGCAGTCGGCGGGAGTGGCTTCAATAGAGGACGAGGATTATTTTCAATGCACGTTAAAGCGCGTTATCGCAACGCGCGAGCGTTTGACAAAAGAACTTCGCGCTATGGGATTTTCACTTCCCGACAGTCAAACGAATTTCGTGTTTGCCGCTCACCCGAAGTACTACGCAAAGGAGATATTCGAGTATCTGAAAACCAAGGATATTTACGTGCGGTGGTTCAACAAACCGAGGATAGACAACTATCTGCGTATAACCATTGGCTCGGACGAGGAAACGGACGCTCTTATCGCGGCGCTCAAAGAGTTTGTAAAGCCGTAAGCGAAATGGGAGACTTCGTTACTAAGCTGAAATACGGCAATACTAACACGTTCTTCGTTCGCGGAACGCGCGGCGGTCTTTTGGTCGACACCGATTATGCGGGCACGCTTGGCGCTTTTTACAAGGAAATTAAAAGACACGGTATAGATTTAAGCGATATAACCTACGTTCTTGCGACGCACTTTCACCCCGACCACATCGGGCTTGTAGGCGGGCTTCAGGAGCATGATATCGGGCTTTTGCTTATGGAAACGCAAGTCGGGTATATCGGGTTTTCCGATAGTATTTTTGCGCGGGAGAAGCGGACGGACTATGTGCCCGTGAATCCCGATAAGGCGGTCATTATAAAGTGTGCGGAGAGCAGAGAGTTTCTTCAAAGGCTCGGTATTGAGGGCGAGGTGGTTTCCACTCCCTGTCACTCACCCGACAGCGTTTCCTTGATATTGGACAACGGAACTTGTTTTGTCGGTGATTTGGAACCTATCGAGTATCTTGAGGCTTATGAGAGCAACCCAAAACTCAAAGCAGATTGGGAGCTGATTTTGAGCCGCGGGGCAAAAACCGTTCATTATGCTCACGCTAATGAAAGAGCGATTTTCTAAAGTAAATTGCGCGGATAACCCGCGTGAAGATATTGAAACGGAGGTATTTTTATGAAAACATTGAAGAAGCTTACGGCAGTGCTGTGCGCGGCGCTGTGTCTGCTGTTTACGGGGTGCGACGACGACAGCTTTGCGAAAAACGAATACGACGACAATGCCAAAATCGCTTCTTCAAGCGACCGCTGTGTTAAAGTCAACGCCGTTATCAATAATCTGAACGGGAATTTTAAGTACTACACGGCGGAATTCAACGGGCGCGATACTATATGGACGGATTCGCTCGAGCGCGCGAGGAAAGTTACCGTGTCTGTTTCTATGTCGTTAGACAGCGGCAACGCTAAGGTGGTGTATATCAACCCCGACGACACCGTGACGGTTTTGGCTGAATGTAACTCCGAGCAAGGCAGAGTTTCTCAAAAGAACGTCGTTGAAATGCCCGAGGGCAAGAACAGGATAAAGGTCGTGGGCTACGATTGCGATAAGATGTCCATTGTCACGAGTTTTTACGGGTTGTAAGCGAACAATCCAGAGCGTTCCGAAGAGCGACGAGGGGGAGAGGGGCGAGGGA
>CANRFR010000015.1 GCA_947629945.1 uncultured Clostridia bacterium
GTCTCACGCTGCAGCTCAGGGCAAAGATTTATTCGTATTACCTCCGCGTGATATTATTGACGGACGTTTTTCGGGTCAGGCGGGGCTTTTGAGAGACGGGGCGAGCGTTGTTTGCTCTCCTGATGAGATTTTGGATTATTTGTCGGGAGAATGTTACTTATGAAAATCGGTTAATAAAACATTGAAACGAGGGAACGCCTTAGCACCCTCGTTTTTTGTTTAAGGAAGTGACAATTAAATAGGGGCTTTCCCTTAGATATTACAACGTTCACAGTTTAATTCGGAAACTCGTGTAATTACAATAATCACGTATTATCGTATGTGTATCCCCACTCATAGGTCATAATAATAACGTAATCTGCGGCTTCACCCTGAACGCTGTAGTCGTGCGACTCGTAAAGAATTCCGGGCTGGTCGGCGCGGTATTTCGGAGCGACCGCCGTTATAAGAATGTAGCCGTTCTCGTGCAGCCGTTCGGAAAGTTCAATCAAAAACGCGTTGTAGCTCTCGCGGTCAGCGGGGGAGATATATTCCATATCGAGATTTACGCCGTAATATCCTTTTCGAGGAAGCTCGTTCAGGATAGAGGATATCAAATTCTCTTGTGCGTCGGGATCCGCCAGTATTTGCGAAAGAGCCTCGGTGGAAAAACTGCCTTCGCTGATGTTGGTCACTACCATAAGCGGCATAACTCCGGCAGCTTCGGCGTGTTCGATAAGACGTTCGTCGTCGGGCGCAATGATGTCTCCGTTGGGCGTTATAGAATATGAAAACGGCGACAAATACGTCAAAAACGGCAGCGAACAGTTAAGCGCGCTTTCCGTAATGGTTGGGTAAGCGTAGCCGTTTATTACAGCGGGACGCTTTATCGTTACTTCTTCAATCGGGATAGTCACGATGTCGCCCGTGTGAAGCATAATGGGGTTCACATCGGGATTTGCCGCCAGAAGCTCGTCAAGCGGCACATCGAATTCGCGCGACAGCGAATACAATGTTTGACCGTCCTCAATGACGTGTCGTATTGAATTCGACATTATAATTAAGTGCTGCCCCACAACGAGATCGTTTGGGCGGGCGAGAGCGTTATCCGCGACAATTCGGCTCGCGGGTATCCCGAACCGCCTTGAAAGAGTCGCGATATCATCTCCCGCTTCTACCGTATAGATAAACATAGGCTGCTCCTTTCAATAAGAAAATATTATTTTGTAGTTCTCCCTGTTGAGGGGAAAACACGCAAGTTTAAACAATTCCGATTTCTTTACGCGCTCCCAGAATGTGAAATCCGACGGCGTTTGCGTAGTTATACGTAGAAAGTCTGCGGTTTCGAGCGTCCGCTGAGTGCGCGCAGACAAAAATGTTGCTCGGCACAGCGGGACTGAGTATTGCGGATATGATTACAGTGTGATAAAATCGCCCCTCTCCGTTTACAAGCTGAATGATATCGCCGCGTCGAAGTTCCGAAAGCGGCGCCTCTTCCGCATAAACGGCAACGCCCGTATTTGTCAGCAAAAACTTGCGCAGAAAGTTAACGCCCGTCCACGAGGGAGCGCGGTCATTGGAATTTATATAGTACCAGCCGTTTTCCCGTGAGTAATTCATCACGCCGCAGCCCGCGTATAAGCACTGTGAAACAAAATTTGTGCAGTCGCCGCCTATGTCTTCAAAATCATAGAACCTGGGATTTCTTGCGAACGCCCAGTTCAGCGCGTATCTGACCGCCGCGCGCCTGTCGTAGCCGCTTTCAATAAGCATAACATCATCTCCTTTGGGCATTGTATGCTAAAAGCGTGTTATGGGTGAATTTGATGGGAGCGCGGGGCGGTAATAAATCCAAGTATCTCCGCATAAGATGTAAAAAAGCTATGTAGGAGGTAATTTTATGGACGATACCAAAAAGCTGATAGAGAAGTATAAACGTGAGCTTATGGAGTTTAGCCGTGCCAATCCACAACGGTCGTCAAAGGAGTCGGGACAGTGGGAGCGCCAAACGGAACGTGAGACAATGCAACAGCAAGAGGGACAACTCGAGTGGGAACCGGCGCACCGACCGGAACGGGAGCCAATGCGGCAGCAGGAAAGACAGCCGGAGCGGGAGACGGAACGTCAACCTGAACGGGAGCCGATGCGACAGCAGGAAAGACAACCCGAGCGACAGCCGGAGCGAGAGCCGATGCAGCCCGAACAGGAGAAAAAACAGCCGAAAATAATCGGATACGTAAGCGAGGAAAGCGGCGAGTACCCGAGCGTGTTCGATAAATTTATAACGGACGCTATGGAGAACGACGAGATAGAAACGGTAAGCAGCGCGGAGCCAATAGAGCCGGAGCCCCGACCCGAAGATGTTCCCGAAGCGCACACGACCCCACGAGCGCCCGAAATAAATTCGGAGAACACAATGGAGGAATTGTCTCAGGGAACGGGCGAGTCGATATCCAATTTCACGGTACCGACTTTTTCAAGCCTGGAAGAGTTCGAGGCGCGCAACAGAGGAGGCGGAATGCTGGAGTTCAGGGTCTTCGCCGCAAGACAGGCAGTGCCGATAGGAAACGCCGATGTTCGCGTTACCACGCGTATAGACGGTAAAGATTACGAAATGTTCTCGGCAAAAACCAACAATAGCGGAGAGGTCGCCGCGGTAGTTCTTCCCGCGCCGTCAAGAGAGCTGTCGCAGCAGTCCGGAAACCGTATTCAGCCGTTTTCGCTGTACGACGCAACCGTAGATAAAAAGGGTTTTACAAAGGTGATACTCCGCGATATCCCAATATTCGACGGAGTACGCTCAATACAAAAAGTGGCAATGCTGCCGCTGTCCGATCAGTCGGACGGCGCCGCCGATGAGATAACGGAGGTGCAAAATGCCGAGTAATCTGCCCGCAGTTCCCGAAAGAATAGTAGTGCATTTGGGACCGCCCGATTCGGACGCTCCCAACGTTTCCGTGGCGTTTCCCGATTATATCAAGAACGTAGCATCCAGCGAGATTTTTCCGACGTGGCCCGAAGCGGCTATACGCGCGAATATTTATTCGCAGATATCGTTCGCGCTGAACCGCATTTACACGGAATGGTACCGCAGCCGCGGCTATGATTTCGATATCACAAACTCTACGCAGTACGATCAAGCGTTCGTTTACGGACGAGATATTTTCGCGAATATCAATTCGATAGTCGATGAGATATTCAATAATTACATAGTAAGGCGCGGCAGCGTGGAACCGCTTTTCGCGATGTTCTGCAACGGCACGACAGTTGAATGCGACGGACTTTCGCAATGGGGTACTGTGCCGTTGGCAAACCAAGGTATGACGCCGTATGAAATTCTTCAATATTACTATGGTGATGATATAGATATTGTCTATAACGCGCCGATCTCGGAGAATATCCAAAGCTATCCGGGTGCTCCGTTCGGTTTCGGCTCTTCGGGAAACGAGGTTCGCACCATTCAGTTGGAGCTTAACAGAATAGCGCAAAATTACCCCGCTATTCCGAAAATATATCCCGCCAACGGTATTTTCGGCGAGAGCACCGTGCAGGCAGTACAAACATTTCAGCAAGTGTTTAACCTACCCGTTACGGGAATAGTCAACAAGGCGACTTGGTACAAACTGAAGTATATCTACACCGCCGTCAAGGGATTGTCCGAGCTTGAGAGCGAGGGCTTGACGGTTGAGGAGATCTCAAGACCGTGGGGCGAAGATTTAAGACTTGGCGACTATGGACAAAAGGTGCGCTCAATTCAGTATTACCTGAATGTCATTTCGTATTTTAATCCCGAGATACCGACCGTTGCGGCAAACGGCGTTTTCGATAACGCGACCGACGAACAGGTTCGCGCGTTCGAGCGGTTTTACGGCATAAATCCCGACGGCGTTGTCGATTTCAGAACATGGCTTTTGATAAACGAGATATATCAGCAGATACTCAGAGGTCTTCCCGAGGGCTATGAGGGAGCGGCGGCGGAGCTTTATCCGGGCTACAATCTAACTCCGGGAATGAGCAACAACGACGTTCGCGAGTTCCAGACCTATCTCAGGGTAATTGGACAGAATATCGAGGCAGTGCCTGTTATTGAGGTGACGGGCTATTTCGGACCCGAAACGGAGCGCGCCGTAACGATTTTCCAACGGCTTTACGGCTTGGAGCCTACGGGCTTTGTTGGAGCACCCACATGGGACGCCGCGGCGCGTGAATATAACTACATAATGTTCGGAACGGAACGAACGGGTTGAGACTGCAATTTCCTCAAAAGCTGCGGAACACCGCGCTATCAAACGATATAGAACTTTTTAATAAAAATATTCCCCCAACGGAAATACGTCGGGGGAAAAATTATTCGGAACGGCTTGGGGATAAAGAAAAATCAAATGTAAAATCGGGATTTTGAATGAGCAGCCGTTCCCAAAAGCAAATGGAAGATGAATTGAGGTCAAATAGCGGGATGTTTGAAAAGATGTTTGCGCGGATGTTTGGTAAAGCGTTTGCGAAGATGTTATTGTTTTCGACCACAATTGTATTTTAACAGATTTTTCCCTAAAAGTCAACTATTATTACAAAAATGTAAGGTAATTGTAATAAAATTGAAATATTATGTAACGTTTCTGTAATTTTTAAAGCTGCAAAGCAGTACGCAGCCGCGCCAATCAACGGCGCGGCCGATCTCTTATTCGTTTTCAAGCATACTCTCCGCAAAGACCGCGTACCCGCGCGACGGGTCGTTTACCAAAACGTGCGTTACAGCTCCGACAAGCATCCCGTCTTGAATTATCGGGCTTCCCGACATTCCTCGGACGATGCCGCCCGTTTTTTCAATAAGCTCGGGGTCGGTTATTTTGATGAGCATAGCTTTCGAGCCTTTCAGATCCGCAAGATTTATCCGTTCAATTTCAACGGAATATTCCCTCGGCTCTTTACCGTCGATCGTCGTCAGTATTGAAGCTTCTCCCGCTCTGACCTCCTGACGAAACGCTACGGGAACGGTTTCACCGTCCATTTCGCCGCAGTATTTCCCAAATACTCCCGCCGAGGTGTTTTTAAGAACTTCCCCAGCGTCGGGTTCGGGAAGAATTGTGCCGCAAAGTTCTCCGGCGCTGCCGCATTCGCCCTTTGCCACGTCGTAAATCTCTGCGGGAGCTATCTGCCCGGAACGCAGCGGCACAGGTTCGCAGGTGGTAACGTCGCTCACTGCATGACCTAAACCCCCGAATGTTCCGCTTTGCGGCTCTATAAATGTTAGGGTGCCGATGCCCGCCGCGCTGTCGCGTACCCATGCTCCTATTTTCATAACGCCCTCTGCGCTTACAGGTTCAACATGAGTCGATATCTCGCCGCCGCCGCGTCTGTAAACGATGTCCGCGCTGTTTTCGCAAGTTTGCAGCTCACGTGCGAGATCCTCGTTGGTGTAGACCTCCGTGCCGTTCACCGAGGCTATTACATCTCCCGCCTTAATACCAGCACTTTTCGCCGGGGAGCCGTCCTCCGCCGATATGACCATCACTCCGTCCGCCAGTACCTTTATCCCGAACGGCTCGCCGCCGGGAATAACATATCTGCGCTCCTGTTCCGTGACGTTCGCTCGTTTTAACGGTATCCCTCCCAGAAAATATTGGGCGCCGTTTTCCGTCATCTTCAGTGAAGCGGGCGAAAATCCCATTTCGGAGACCGCCGCGCCTGTTTCAATGTTTATATTTAGGGGAAGCGCGGCATAATAATAAGCGTAAACGGCAGCCATGCAAAACGCGGCTGCCGACGCCGCCCCGCAAACGATTTTATTTCGTATTGGTTTTATCATATTCTTAACTCCCGGATGGCGTTGTTCCGAAAAAACGGATACGCCTTTCGATTATTTGCCGCTTTTGGCGACGGATATATTTTTCGCCGCCGTTTGAGGATTATGATTTGAAATAATCGGCGGATATTTTAAGTCTATGGGGAAATTTTATCCGCCAAAGTTAAAAAGCCGATTTTCAAATTTCGGAAAATAACCCCTTGACATTTACATCAAAATGAGGTATAATATTTATTATGTATTTACCGAATTTTGGAACTTTTGTCGGCGAAAACCGTTTCACCGATAATTTATATATTATATAAGGTTACTTTGTTGAACGGGACATTTCGGTTTTATAATGAACCTAAAACGTGTTTCTATGTGTAAAATGATATCGGAAAATATTGTAACAAAGAAGCGCCGAAGCGACAGTATTTTTACTATTACGCAATTACGGAAAACTGCCGCAGATTTGCCGATGTCCGTTTGACCGAATTATACATCAAAAAATAAACGAACGGAAATTTATAGGGAATTTCTGCGCTTTTTTGCGCCGTTTTCCGCGTTTTCGGATCTTTCCGTTCAAAAAAGAAAGGATAAGGTATGGGATTACTCTCGAACAAGAATTTATTGACAGAAAAGGAAAATATTGTAAAAAAGCAGCAGAACGGCAAACAATCCATAAAAAAGCAGGTGTTCAAAAACGAGCCGCAGCCCAGATCTATGCGAAAGTCGACAGCACCTGTGACGATAAAGCCACAATCGCAGTTGGGGCAGCAAGGGCAGTCGGGGGAGAAACGCTCCGTGCTCAGAAACAACAACGAACGCCGTTCTCAGTCTCAGCAGCACAAGACCCGTGAGCCGCGTGAGAACAGAAGCACGCCCGTAAGATTTTTTGCGCTCGGCGGACTTAACGAGATTGGTAAGAACTTGTACGTTTACGAGTGCGCCAACGATATGTTTATCGTGGACTGCGGTCTGGCGTTCCCAGACGAGGAGATGTTTGGCGTTGATTTGGTCGTGCCCGATTTCACTTATCTTGAGAAGAACAAGGATAAGTTTCGCGGTATAATCATTACCCACGGACATGAAGACCACATTGGGGCGCTGCCTTATTTGCTAAAAAAAGTAAATGTTCCGATTTACGGCACACGGCTGACTATCGGTCTTATTGAGGGCAAGCTTAAGGAGCACAATCTGCTTTCCTCGGCGAGTCTTAACGTCGTGGAACCTCGACGCAACGTCAGAATGGGTTGTATGAGCGTTGAATTTATTCGCGTAAACCATTCTATTCCCGATTCCTGTGCGCTTGCTATCCACACTCCCGCAGGCGTTATCGTCCACACGGGCGACTTTAAAGTGGATTACACACCGATAGAGGGCGGCATAATAGATCTCGCGCGTTTCGGCGAGCTGGGCAACCGCGGCGTTCTTGCTTTAATGAGCGAAAGCACTAACGTGGAGCGCCCCGGATACACAAAATCCGAGCGAAGCGTAGGAGAAAGCTTTAAGGGTCTTTTCGCACGCGCCGAGGGCAAGCGTATTATAATAGCGACTTTTTCCAGCAATATCCACAGAATACAGCAGATAATCGACGAAGCGGTGATTCACGGCAGACGTGTTGCGGTATCGGGCAGAAGTATGACGAACGTTATCGCAAAGGCAGTCGAACTCAACTATATAAAGGTACCCGACGGCACGCTTATCGATATTGAGGATGTGAACAAATACGACCCCGAGGAACTGGTCATAGCTACGACAGGTTCTCAGGGTGAACCGCTTTCGGCGCTTTCGAGAATGTCGAGCGGCGACCACCGTCAAGTGACGATAACCCCCAACGATTTTATTATCATCTCGGCAAACCCCATTCCGGGCAACGAGAAGCTTGTCACAAAAGTTGTAAACGAGCTTATGAAGCAGGGTGCGGACGTTATCTATGAAAGTATGTACGAGGTGCACGTTTCGGGACACGCTTGTCAGGAAGAGCTTAAAATGATGATGTCGCTTACCAAGCCGAAGTTCTTCGTGCCGATACACGGTGAGTACAAGCATCTTAAAAAGCACGTTCAGTTGGCAGAGAGTATGGGTATTCCCGAAAACCGCGCGTTTATCGCCGATTTGGGAGACGTTCTTGAAACGGACGGCGTTGATATGAAGTTTACGGGCACTGTGCCGAGCGGTATGGTAATGGTTGACGGTCTCGGAATAGGTGACGTGGGAAGCGTAGTGCTCCGCGACAGAAAGCACCTCGCCGAGGACGGCGTGATGATAATAGTAGCTACGATGGAGCGCGAAACGGGAAAGGTTCTCGCGGGTCCCGATATCGTGTCGCGCGGCTTTGTGTACGTCCGCGAGAGCGAGGAGCTTCTCGACGAGGCAAAACAGCTTATGGACGGAGTTATGGCTGATTTGTACGAACGCGGCGTACGCGAGTGGGGAAACATCAAATCTGCGATGCGCGACGCGCTTTCGGAGTTCATATACCAGAGAACCAAGCGCAGTCCGATGATACTTCCCATCATAATGGAAGTGTGATCGCTTTGCTTTCCCGAAGTTGAGGGAAAACAAAAAAGTGAAAGCTTGTGTTCATAGGATTTGTGCGTGGATTTTCGAGCGAATTTTGTCGAGGACAAGGCAAAATTTCGTAGGCTTGCTGTCGCAAGTCAAGAAATTTTAACGCAGTCATCGGCAAAATTTGCCGAAAAGACGCGTACAATATTCTATGAATACAAGCTTTGAAAGCGGGGTGGTGCGATGAGGAACTTTTACAAATCGAACGTGCTGTTGGCGGCGGTATGTGCGCTTATAGTCATTCTTATCGGTATTGATATATACGTTTTTCGTCACGAAGCGCTGATTTTCTGGTTGACGCTGCCGGTGTTGCTGGGCGTTTCGGGCTTGGCTCTCGGAAAACTGCTGCAAATTCGGCAGAGCGAGTACTGGTATTTCGAGCAGCTTTCAGAAGAAATTCGCGGCACGGATTCAATGTCGCTCATAGGCTTTCCGCTGCCGATATGCGTGTTGGACGGCGGGCGTTCCGTTATCTGGAGCAACGATTGCTTCAACGAAACGTTCTTCGCCCCCGACGAGGACAGATGCTCCATTGACGAGGTTACCGATATGCCGCTTGAGCTTTTCGGCGCGGAGGGCAGAGAGATACGCTACGGTGAACGGTGGTTCCGCGTTTACTCGGCTCCGCACGACTTCACCGTGGATAGCAGGATAACGAAAGGTCAGGCGTTTGATAAAGACGGCACGGAGCGCATTACGATGCTGATTTTTCGAGAGAACACCGATTTTAAACACTTGAAAGAAACGCACGAGCTTTCCAGACCCGTGGTAATGATAGCGATGGTAGACAATTACGAGGAGCTGCTTTCGGGCGCGAAAGAAAGCGACCGCGCGTCGGTAACCATTGAAATAGACAAAAAAATGGAGGAGTATTTCGCGGACAAGCACGCGGTGCTCCAGAAAATAACGAGCGATAAGTTTATGATACTGCTTGAGGAACGCTATTTGCGCGAAATGATCAAGGACAAGATGTCGCTTATCAATCAAATGCACGAGATAATCGTTCGTGAGCGTCAGAACGTAACAATGTCGATAGGCGTGGGAACTACGGCGCAGTCGTTGTCGCAGAGTGAGCGCTACGCTCGTGAAATGCTCGATAAGGCGTTGGATCGCGGCGGCGATCAAGCGCTGGTCAAAACCGTCTCGGGTTTTGACGCGTTCGGAGCGGTCTCAAAGGGTAAGGAACGCACGGGAAAGGTAAAGATCCGACTTGCCGCAGAGGAAATAAAGGATCTTATTGTAACGTCCGATACGGTCTACATTATGGGACATTCCTACGGTGACTTCGACAGTGCGGGTGCGGCGATAGGACTTACTTGCGCTATCCGCAGAATGGGCAAGCCCGCGTATACCGTTGCCCGTTTCCGCGATGAAAGCAAAACAAACGCCAAGGTGTTGTTCGATAAATTTATGGATTACGACACTTCGGTAGCCATAGAACCCGCCGAAGCGAAGCAGTGGATTTCGCCGAAATCGGCTCTGTTTATTGTCGATACGCATATCCTTAAAAAGCTTGAGGATCCGGAGCTGTATGAGATAGCGCAAAAGGACAGAGTAGTTGTTATTGACCATCACCGCTTGAGCGCGGGCGCTATCACAGAATTTGGGGTGCGCTGTCACGAATCCAACGCGTCCTCCGCTTCCGAGCTGGTGACGGAGATAATCCAGTATTTAAGTTCGGACGTCATTTTAAAGCCTTTGGAGGCTGAAGCGCTTTTGGCGGGCATAATGCTCGATACGCGCGATTTTGTTATGAGAGCCGGAGTTTCGACATTCGAGGCGGCGGCGTATCTCAAAAAGCTGGGCGCGGACACCATTTCCGTAAAGAAGATGTTCGATACGTCTATCGAAAGCAAAACGAAGAAGTCGCAGATAATATCCTCGGCAAAAATATACCGCGGACGTTGTGCAATCGCCGTGGTGGAGGATAACGACACGGGTCTGCGCGTTCTATGCTCTCAGGCTGCCGATGAAATGCTGTATATACGCAACGTTGACGCGTCCTTTACCGTGTACCCCATTGAAAACGGCTGGAGTATAAGCGCGCGCTCTCTTGGAAAGGTCAACGTTCAGGTCATTATGGAGAGCATGGGAAATAAGTTGGACGATGGCGGCGGCCATCTGACGATGGCGGGCGCGCAGCTTTACAGGTGTACCGCCGAGGAAGCTGTGCAAAAGCTGCACAGCGCGATAGACGAGTATTTTTCAAACGCGCCGAAGAATGATTAAACGGATATATTTTGCGTTTTACCCGCACACGCGGGTAAAACGCTGAAAAAACGGGAGGCTATAACGAATGAAAGTAATATTGTTACAGGACGTTCAGGGAACGGGCAAAAAGGGCGAAGTCAAAGAGGTAAAGGACGGCTACGCGATAAACTGTCTTATAAAAAAGGGACTGGCTCAGGAGGCTACTCCGAAAAACCTTAACCTTTTGCAGGGTCAAAAGGACAGCGCTCAGCATAAAATAGATGTTGATGTCGCCAACGCCAAGGACATCGCGGGAAAACTGGAAGGGAAAACCATCGTGGTTACCGCAAAAGCGGGGCAGAACGACAGACTTTTCGGCACGGTGACATCCAAGGAGGTCGCGGCGGCAATAAAGCAGTCGCTCGGACTGGACGTTGATAAGAAAAAAATCAATATCGGAATGAAAATAGAGGGTTTCGGCGATTTTTCAGCCGAGGCGAGACTTTATGCGGGAGTGCTCGCAAAATTCACCGTAAGCGTAAAACCCGCTCAGTGATTGTGACGTTTGGGAGGATGTAATGGCGGATTACGATTTGTCGGGTCTGTCGCTGCCGTATAATCCGGAAGCGGAGCAGTCGGTGATAGGCTCGATATTGATAGACAGCGAGCTTGTGGGGGACGTATCGCAGATACTTCGCCCGCAGCATTTCTATGCTGATGTTAATAAGGGAGTTTTTTCGGTAATATATGAACTGTTCACGCGCAGCCAGATGATAGATATTGTCTCCGTTATCGATAAGTGTGTAATTCAAGGCGTTTTTGAAAACGACGCGGAGGCGAAAAGCTATCTTTTATCGGCGATGAAGAGCGTTCCGAACCCTAAGTCTATCGCGAAATACGCCGCTATGATCATTGATAAGTACCTGCTGCGCAGCCTGATATTGGCTGCCAAGGACATCATAGACGCCGCCAACAGCGCAGAGTCCTCCGAAGATGTAATGGACTTTGCCGAGCAGAAGATATTCGATATCCGCGAGGGCGTGGAAAACAAAACGCTCGTGCCGTTGTCCTCTGTGGTCTACGACCAATTCAAGGCTTTTTGCGAACTCGTTACGCAGTCTAAGGAAAACGGCGGAAAGCCGGTGATGTCGGGCTTGGGTACGGGATTCGGAAATCTTGATAAAATGATTTTTGGGTTGAACCGTTCAGACCTTATCGTTTTGGCGGCGCGACCCGGCATGGGAAAAACATCGTTCGCGCTGAATATGGCTGTGAACGTTGCAAAAAAATACAAAGATAAGGCGATTTGTGTTTTCAGTTTGGAGATGTCAAAGGAACAGCTTGTTTCGCGCATTATGTCAAGCGAGGGTCAGATACCTACCGAGGTCATGCGCACGGGCAAGCTGCCGGGAAACGCCGCCGACGAGGTAAGGCGCATTTCGGGTGTCGTTACAAGGCTGCAAGAGCTGAATATTTACCTTGACGATACTCCCGGCACGAATGTCACGGCGATTAAATCAAAGCTTCGCCGAATAAAGGACCTGGGCTTGGTTATCATAGACTACCTTCAGTTGATGAATTCCGTGGGAAATTATCACGGGAACCGCGTCGCGGAAATTTCCGAGATAACGCGCTCTCTGAAAATTATGGCAAAAGAGTTGAATGTGCCCGTTATAGTGCTGTCGCAGCTTGCGCGCGGCACCGAGCAGCGCCCCGATAAGCGTCCGCTTATGAGCGATCTTCGCGACTCGGGTTCTATAGAGCAAGACGCGGATATAGTGCTGTTTCTTTACCGCAACTCCTATTACGACAAAACCGACCCCAACCAAAACGCTTGCGAATGTATCGTGGCAAAAAACCGTCACGGAGAAACGGGCACGGTTTACCTTGGCTGGTTCGGCGAGTACACGAGGTTTACGGAGGCTATCATAAATGGTCAAAGCGGCGGTAACGGATAATTTTGTTGAAAAAGTATGCTCCGCGCTTACGGAACACAATATGCTGAACGGTGAAAAACGCGTTTGCGCGGCGCTTTCCGGCGGCGCGGACAGCGTGTCGCTTATGCTTGCTATGCGCGAACTGCAAACCGAGAACGGTATGGAAATTTACGCCTGTCACCTGAATCACGGCTTGCGCGGCGCGGAAAGCGACGGAGACGAGCGTTTTTGCCGTGAGCTTTGCGAAAGTCTGCGAATACCGTTTTATTCGGAGAAAATCGACGTTTCCTCCGATGTTTCAAAGCACGAGAGCCTTGAGGAAGCTGCGCGGCGGCTGCGTTACGATTTTTTTGAGAGGGCGTTGTCGCATTTTGAGTGCGCCGTTCTTGCGACGGCGCACAACGCTAACGACAATGCCGAGACTGTTCTGCTGAATTTGACGCGCGGCACGGCATTGAAAGGATTGTGCGGAATACCGCCCGTGCGGAATTTCGGCGGCGGGTTTCGTGTGATACGTCCGTTGATACGCTGCACGCGCGTCGAAATCGAGGAATATTTGCGCGTGAGCGGTCAGAGTTATGTTACCGATAAAACCAACCTTTCCGAGGATTACACCCGAAACAGGATAAGGCTGCGCGTGCTGCCGGAACTTTCCGAGATTAACCAGTCGATAGCCGCAACGATTGGCAGAATGACTGAAAAAGTGCGCGGAGACAGCGATTTTTTGGATAGTTTAGCTGAAAAGGCTCTTGACGATGCGCGCGAGGGTCGCGGCTGGAACGCGCTTAAGCTTTCCGAATTGCCGCCGCCGATAGGCTCCCGAGCTGTGCGGAAAATACTCTTGGACGGCGGCATAGAGCCGTCAAGTTTGCGTATCGACACAGCGATGAATCTGCTTACAAAGCGCTCCGCGCGGTTTAATCCGTGCAAAGACCACTTTTTCACAATACGAAAGGGTGTGTGCTTTGTGGAAAAGATCACGCAGAATTACGGCGCGAATAAACAGCGCTGAACGGCGGTACAAAGCCAATTTGGACGTTTTTTGCCGCTTTTTTGAGATTTTGAAATGCTCGTAATTCGCATTACAAAGCCAAATTTACGTTCGGTTCCCTTGGCACCGTGTTGATGAAAATACGCGTGAAGTACGGGTACGAAGCGAAAAATGAAGAGTTAAGTTGTTTAACCGATTTGCATTAATTGGAATATTCCGCATTGTAAAACCAAATTATATGGAAATTTAATTTGGGCTGTAAATGAAATTGGCGCAAAAAACGTGATTATAAAGCCAAATTTTATTTTTGTAGAAATTTCCGATAAATTTTCAGCGGATATTCACAAAAATTTATTGCAATTTCGTGAATTATGTGCTATAATAAATTTTGTATTGGAGGAAATGTCATGTACATTCCCAAGGAAGTTGAAAGGATACTGTTCACCGGGGAGCAGCTTGGTGAGCGGGTAAAGCAGCTTGGCGAAGAAATAACGCGCGACTACGCGGGGCGTGAGCCGCTGTTTTTGGGCGTGCTGCGCGGCGCGGCGGTTTTTCTGGTCGATCTTATGCGGGTCGTGGAGCTGCCGCTTGAGATCGATTTTATCAGAACGCAGAGCTATGTCGGCACGGAATCGTGCGGCAAGGTCGAGGTCGATTTGATGAACGTCGGCAATATAGAGGGAAAAGACGTTGTGATAGTGGAGGACATTTGCGACACGGGGCGTTCGCTTGTTGAGATAAACAAGGCGCTGAAAGCTAAGGCTCCCAAATCGCTGAAAACGGTTTGCCTTTTGGATAAACCGTCGAGGCGCGTCGTTGATTTTAAGCCCGATTATGTTGGCTTTAGCGTAGACGATCTGTTCGTTGTCGGCAGCGGCTTTGACTGTGACGGAAAATTTCGCAATCTTCCGTACATAGGCGTTTACAGTTCAGTTAACAATGTATGATTAAACGAAGAATTTCGATGTGCTGTTTGACGGTGCGTTTTAAAAATAGATCGCGGCAGATCCGTGAACAATAATTGCAAATTGTACATTTTCAATTGTCAATTATTATGAAAGGTGGTAAAGATGAAGAAAAATAAGATGAGCGGCGTGATAATTTACGTTCTGGTCGCTGTGCTTCTGATTTTCGGGCTGGTTTCGGTGCTGAATATGGCAGGCAGAAGAACGGGCGAGGGCGCAAAGTCATATTCGGACGTTATTGCCGAGTTTGATAATTTAAACGTTTCGGCTTATGAGCTGGATCTTGGAAAAGGCACGCTGAAATATGTTCTCAAGGGCGGAAGTCCGCAAAATTCACAAGACGTTAAAACCTACTCCGTGCCGAACGTCAATGTATTTTTGAATGATATTAACAGCGGTTACACAAAGGATGGCAAGCTTGCCAACTATCGTATCCGCTATAACGAGGAAAACCCCGATCAACCGCTTTTGGAGGACTACATCAAGATTTCGGACAACTCGTTCTGGATGAGTTTTCTGCCTTATCTGCTGCTCATAGGCGTGATGATTATTTTTACGTTCATTATTATGCGCCAGACTACCGGCGGCGGCAAAATGAACACATTCTCCCGAGCGAACGTTCGTCCGCAGTCGGGCAGAAAAGTTACTTTTGAGGATGTTGCAGGCGCGGATGAGGAAAAGCAGGAGCTTGTTGAGATCGTTGACTTCCTGAAAAACCCCGGAAAATACCGTGAGATAGGTGCGAGAGTGCCAAAGGGCGTACTTTTGGTGGGACCTCCCGGTACAGGTAAAACACTGCTTGCCAAGGCTGTCGCGGGCGAGGCGGGTGCGCCGTTTTTCTCGATCTCGGGTTCCGACTTCGTGGAAATGTATGTCGGCGTGGGCGCTTCGCGTGTTCGTGATCTGTTCGACCAAGCCAAGAAGCACACTCCGTCTATTATCTTTATCGACGAGATCGACGCGGTAGGTCGTCAGCGCGGCGCGGGTCTGGGCGGCGGTCACGACGAGCGCGAGCAGACGCTGAACCAACTTCTTGTTGAGATGGACGGCTTCACCGAAAACGAAAATATCATAGTTATGGCGGCAACTAACCGCCGCGATATACTCGACCCCGCGCTGCTTCGTCCGGGACGCTTCGACAGACAGGTTGTCGTAAGCTACCCCGATATCAAGGGGCGCGAGGAGATCCTTAAAGTTCATACAAGAAACAAGAACATTGGTCCCGATGTGAATTTGAAAACTATTGCCGCGACTACGGCAGGGTTTACGGGCGCGGATTTGGAGAACCTTGTGAACGAGGCGGCTCTGTTGGCGGCTCGCAACAACCGCAAGGCTGTTACCCGCGCGGACATTGAGGAAGCGACAATTAAAGTAGTCGCGGGTCCCGAGAAGAAGTCGCGCGTCATCACCGACGAGGACAAGCGGCTTACCGCATACCACGAGTCGGGTCACGCTATCACGACATATTTCTGTCCCACACAAGACAAGGTGCATCAGGTCACAATCATTCCGAGAGGACAGGCGGGCGGTTTTACAATGCACGTTCCCGAAAAGGATCACAGCTACCGCACAAAGACCTTTATGGAGGAGAACATCATAGTACTGCTGGGCGGTCGTGTTGCGGAGAAGCTTGTTTTGGACGATATCTCCACGGGCGCGTCGAACGATATTGAGAGAGCAACAAATGTTGCGCGGGATATGGTAACGCGCTACGGATTTTCCGAGAAGCTCGGTCCCATTCTTTACGGTAATGCCGATCACGAGGTGTTTTTGGGGCGCGACTACTCGCAAGGCAAGAACTACTCCGAGACTGTGGCAAGCGAGATCGACGCGGAGATCCAAGAGATCATTGAGACCGCTTACGAGCGCGCGAAAGATATTCTCACCGAGCACAGCGACTTGCTCGAGCGCAGCGCTCAGTATTTGCTCAAGCACGAGAAGATCGACGGTCCCGCGTTCTATAAGCTGATGTCCGGTGAGATCAACGTTGACGGCGACGAGATCAACGTTAACGCGGAAAAGTCCGAAGAAAAGTCGGAAACTAAGAATGAAGCGGATTCCGAAGAAATCTCAAAAAATAAATCGGAAGAAAAAGCCGAAGACAAAAAAGATTAAAATTTATCCGCCCTGCGGGAACGCGGGGCGGTTCGTTTTAAGGTGGTAAATTATGGCAATTGAGTACATAGACAAAGCTCCTACTTTGGAGGAATATAAGGCAATGCGCCGCGCAGTGAATTTTATGGTGTTGTCCGACAGGATAGCCACAAACGCGCTTAACAATGCGTTTCATATTACAACGGTACGCGACGGCGGTCGCGCGATAGGAATGATACGCGTGCTTTCCGACGGCAGCTACGCGAACTTCATAACCGATGTTATGGTGATACCCGAGTATCAGAAGCGCGGAATTGGTCACGAGCTTATGCGGCGTACAATGGATTATATGAAGTCCACGCTTGAACCTGGGGAGACCATCGTGCTTTATTTGATGAGCGCAATAGGCAGAGAGGGCTTCTACAAGCAGTTTGGCTTTAAGGAGCGCCCCAACGATGTATGGGGAGCGGGAATGAGCCAATGGATAACACGTTCCGACGCGAATACGTGATAAACGGTCAAAAGCCATGCAGACGACCGACAACTAAAGAACTTTTTACCGAATACTTGACAATTTATGCGAAATATGCTATAATAACTTTAACGGTGTATTCGCCCTGCTGTGCGGGGTAACGTGTATTAAAGAAAGGATAAACATTATGGAAAGATTTTGCGATAAATGCGGTTCTTTGGTAAGCGGCGATGTGAAGTTCTGTCCGACTTGCGGCGCGGCACTGTCAGGCGCGGTAGATTTGGATAAGCCTGCGGGTCAGCCCCAAAATACGCAGACGGTCACCCCGAATTACGGCTACACCAATCAGCCGACAAACGGCTACGGTTCGCCGCAGTACGGTCAGCCGATAAACTACAATCAGCCTCAGCAGACCATGACGGTCGGACAGTGGGTAGGAACTATCTTGCTGTGTTCGTGCCTTGGAATGGTAAGCTTTGTGCTCACGATCGTATGGGCGTTCAGTTCGACTACCCCGGAACCGAAAAAGAGTTTTTGCAAGGGCTATTTTTACGTGCAGCTTATTATGTTGGGATTGTCAATTCTGGCGTTGATCTTCCTTTTCGTAGTAGTGGGAGCAAGTTTCGATACGCTGTTTTCTTCGGGCAACTACTATGGCGCACATACCGCTCATTTCTGATTTATTTTACTTATGAAAAAAACTTGCTGCATTTTGACCGTTATTAGGGTAATCATTGGTGTAATTTCGTTTATTCTGCTGGTGTGGGTAAACATGAATTTTTTTACCGCCGGCACAATTATCGGCTCCGCTCTGTTTGGCGGAGCCGTTTTGATAACGCTGTTTTGGAAGCCGTTTTGTCGGCTTATTAAGCGGCTGTGGGGCAAACTCGGCGGTAAAATTGCGTTGTGTTTGATTGGAACGTTCACGGCGGTTTGCGCGGGATTTTGCGTGTTTTTCTCTGTCCGAATGGCTGTTTGCGCGGAGAAACCGCTCGAAAATGCGGGCGCTGTTGTTGTTTTGGGCTGTCAAGTTCGCGGAGAAACGCCGTCGACTATGCTTGCGCAGCGGTGCGACGCGGCTTTGGAGGTTCTTGAAGAACTGCCCGATGCTCTCTGCGTAGTAAGCGGCGGTCAGGGGAGAGGCGAGAATATTTCCGAAGCCGAGGCTATGCGGCGGTATCTTGTCGACAAAGGGGTACCGAATGAGCGGATACTTCTTGAGGACAGGTCTGCCAGTACGGAAGAAAACATTGCCTTTTCCACGGAAATACTGGAAGAGCGCGGAATTGACAGAGTGATTATCGCAACCAACGAGTTCCACCAGTACCGCGCCGAGCTTTACGCGCGTAAAAACGGACTTACTGCGGGGCATCATTCTAACTCTACGCCGCCGCACAATCTGTTAAACTATTGGGTACGCGAGTGGGCGGCGCTGATGAAACAATTGATAATGGATAATTGACGCCGGACAATTATTGCGCGATAGGGCAGGCACCTATCCCGTTAAAACGCATAAAATAAACAAGGGTAAAACACACAGCCGCCCCCGTAAGGTGGTAACAGCGGTGGCGCTTTGCCCTTGAATAGCTGAGCGGAGCGGTTTGACGAGACCGCAGACGGCTGTTGAAATACCCAAAACGGGTCGGTTGAAAAAGCCGACCCGTTGTTCTTCCTAATTATAGCAAACCATGAAATGTTTGCACGACTTTCAAGCAGCTTTTCCCAAGATTATGCGGCACTTGTCATTTAAGTGATGTTTGAATTGCGTGGTTTGCTATAAGTGCGTTAACTAATTCCTTGAAGTGCAGACCGCGTTCCTCGAAATTGCGGTAAAAACCGTAGCTTGCCGAAGCGGGCGAAAGTATCACGCGCCGCCGCGCGACCTTTGAAGCCAGAGCTACAGCCTTTTCCATATTCTCCGCTTCTATTACGCTGACGTCGCGGTTGGTGATAAGTTTGCCTATGCGCCGTCCGCTGTCGGGTAGTAAGATCACGTTTTCCACAACTCCCGTGTTGAGAAATTTTCCCAGAATGTCGTATGAAATTCCTCTGTCCATACCGCCGAGGATAAGGCAGTCCGCACCGTCAAAAGCGTTCACGGCGGCAATCGCGGCTTCGGGAACGGTGGAAATGCTGTCGTTAATATATTCAACTCCGTTTATTACCGCCACGCGCTCCAGACGGTGTTCCAAGCCGTTGAATTCGGGGAGTGAATCAAGGCATTTTTCTAAATCAGCGCCCGCTTTTTCCGCCGCCGCCAGCGCCACGGCTATGTTATAGAGATTATGTTTGCCGCAGAGCCGTGTGCTGATTTTTTCAGGCGGTATCTCGGTATCGTACAGGAAGATCGAGTGCCCGTCCGTCCACACGTCCGCGTGTTTTCCGAACGCGCAGGAGCTTATTTTTCCCGCGCCCTCGACGGGGAACAGGTCGGAATTTGCGAACGCGAAGTCGGTTTTATCCTGAAAGCGCGTTATATTGCGCTTAGCGTTGGCGTAAGCGTCGAAGTCGATATAATGGTCGAGGTGTTCGGGGAAGATGTTCAGCAGAACGGAAATATTTGGCGAGTGCTTAACAAACTCTAACTGATGACAGCTCATTTCGCAGACGGCAACGGTGTCGGCAGTCATTTCCTCCAGACGTTTGAGTGGCGGAATGCCTATGTTGCCGATAAGCATTGAGGGTATTCCGTTCGCTTGCAAAAAATGATAAATAAGCGAGGAAGTGGTGGATTTGCCTTTGGTTCCGGTCACTCCGATTATTTTGCAGGGTCCGGAGCGCAAAAGCAGCTCGGTTTGAGTCAGGATTTTCGCTTTTGCGGCGCTGTCGAGACGGTTTTTAACTATAACGCCCGGCGACTGCAAAATAATATCGTATTCGGCGCATTCCTCAAGGTAATGCTCGCCGCAGATGGGACGAATTTCGGGGTCGTCAAATTCCAGCGGGTTCATATCCGCTGCGGCGATTTCGGCGCAATTAAGTCTTTGCAGAAGCTCCAGCCACGTTTTGCCTTCTCTTCCGAAGCCCAAAATTACTGCCCGTTTATTTTCAAAAATCGGTTTCAGTTGGTCAATGTTCATCTTGAGTTCCCCTTTGTTTGTAAAATACGCAAGAATTTTTCGGGTACAAAATTGTTATCATCAAAATAGTTGTCCAGACTAATCGGCTTATAATTCGGGAACAGCTCCGCAAAGCGCTTAAGCAGTGCGGGAGGGTTCATTTTTCGGCGCTCCATAGCCATTTGCAGCGACAAGCGCACCTCGTTTTTCGTACCCACACATTCAAACGGTTTGTCCTCTCCGTCAAGGATAAGCCCGTCGAATTCCTCGACAAGCTCGGTTTTTTCCAGCATATCGCAGCCGAATATTTTGTGAAGCTCTGCGTCGTCCAAAAACGCGGCGAGTAGGATGTAAACATACAGGCACTTCGCGCAGTTACAGCACCAACTGTTGGTTTTAGAGCCTAAATTGCAGCTTTGAAAGACCGTAAAATATTGCGGATATTTTACGAACTCGCGTGCTATCTGCCACTCGGAGAGCGGTCGCAGCAAGCTGAAATACTCGGGTATTTCTCCGAAATTGCCGAAGCTTTCCACGCAGTATTCGCGGAAATCACGCTCAAATTCCGTGGACTTGCTGTACTGATGATTTATCATAGCGCCCTCGACGTAGCTCTCGTTTGCGGAGCTTTCGTTCGACAAAGCGATAAACCTTGCGCCTTTCACATAGCCGAAAAGCAGCGTTGAGAACGCCACCACCGCCGAAAACGGTGTGTGCCCGTTCAGCCAGCCCGCGGCGTTGCGCTCCAGCAGCGTTTTGTCGATAGTGCGGCGCGGTGTTACAGCCGTTTCGGGAGCTATCCCCGCCGCTTCCACGCAGCCCAGTGTAGCGCCGCGTGCGTTAATGATGTATGGAGTTATCGGTTCGCCGGCGCTTTTCAGAAGTTCCAGCGACACCACGCTGTCCTTGCCGCCGCCCACCGGAACCAACGTTCCCGAGAGGGAGCGGGTAAAATTCGGCTTAGCGTATGGCTCGGGAGCGGTTATAGTCATAAATTCTTCAAAACTCGTGTGGATCTCGTTGCGGTAAAAAAATTCGCCAAGCCCATTCCAATAAAGCTTTTTCCACCAGTTTATCTGACTATCCGAAAGTCCGCCGCAGCGTATCTCTACGACTGGGCAGCAAGCGCATTTCCAGTAGCTTACAAGCTCCGCCATACCAAGCGAGAACGCGAGCGGTTCCAGTTCTTCGCGCGGAACATCGGCTATCCCGAGAGCGCTGTCGAACGTCCACTCGGGATTAAAGTGAAACTCGTCTATAGAAAAATGAAAGCGCAGATAATTCTCGTTAAGTTCAAAATTGTGGTATATAAATGTCGGGTGCTCCCGACGCAGTTCGTCAAATTTACTCATTACCGCTCCTTATTATGTCAATAATTTGTAGATATATACAAAAATCGGTGATGTCGTTCAATCAAGAATTATCGGCTTCGCTGTGAAGTCAACGCCGCAGGGAAGAGGCTCTTTAAAGCAAAGCGAGTACATATCGGTTATGTAGGCTTCAAATTCCGCTTGACGACGGGCTTCGCGGGAGGTCTTTGAAAGGGCTTTGAGAGATGTGTCGATAGGAAGCGGACAATTCGCAGAAGAAAGTATCTCTTTACCGCGTGAATTCATTCCCAATATACGAATATACGCACATTTTTCGCGGGATATGTCCTTACTTATTCCCAAAAACGCGCACAACACCGCACGGCGTATCCTTGCAAGGGTGTACCGCTTGGTTTTTGTCATAAAGTATATCCCCGAAAGAGAAGTACCGCGCCGCACGGCTTTAAAGAGCCTGTCGCCCAATCCACCGGAGCAGTCGGCGATACGGTCAAAGTCGGCGGGGGAGAGGGAGCGCAGCTTCGCCAAGACAGCGCGCTCCAAACGCGAGAAATCGGCGGTTGGAGCGTCGATTTTCGGCGCGTATTTTTCGATGGTCTCGATGTTTTCACCGTTCATAATTCTTCGGCGCAGTTCCGAGCCGCTCAAAAACTCCGCTTCTTCGGCGCTGTCGTGGGCGGCTCCGTAACGCCGCACGGTGAAAGGCTCTATGGAGCTTCCGCAGCTGTCGAGCGCGTTGAGATACTCAATGGCAAGAGTATTGTTGGGAGCGGCTATCGTTTCGGCGACGTCGTCGGTATAAAATTGCCGCAAAGCCTTTTCCAGCGCGGCGGGATAGCTGCTGCCTTTTTTCAGAAGCTTATCGAATTCCTCACTGTGGAGTGTGTATTCAATGGCTCCCGAAGCCTCTTTCAGAGCCGCGATATCGCCGCTTTCGCTGCCGAAAGCAAGCATATTGATACAGTTAAGTGCGCTGATGATTTCGACGGCTCCACGCGCAAATCCCGCCGCGGAGGTCAGGGAATAGCGCACTGGCAGTTCGAGCACCAAATCGACGCCGTTTTCGAGAGCCGTTTTCGCGCGTGAAAATTTATCGCAGACTGACGCGCCTCCACGTTGTGTGAAGCTGCCGCTCATTATTGCCGCTACGTGCGTTGCGCCTGCGGCGCGGGTTTGGTCTATGAGGTATTTGTGTCCGTAGTGAAAAGGGTCATATTCCGCAATTATCGCCGCTGTTTTCATAATTCCCTCCGAAAAATCGTACATTTTAAATTCTGCCGTTACACTTATTTTACTACATTTCGGAGATAAAATCAAGTGCTTTCGTAAATTATTGTTTTATTATAAGCGTTTTTCGGATTGGAGAGGACGCTCCGCAGATTTTGCGCGGTCGGTCGTTGTGGCTGAGTTCAAATGCGCTGCCGAAATTTCCGCAGCTTTGTCATCGCCGACTTTTCCGATTTCTTGATTTTTTCGCAAAATCTCCTCCATAAATAAGAGCTAAGTTCCGCAGATGCACAAAATTTGTCCACGAGAGTTATCACAAAGGTCTCCGCGTGACGCGGCAAATGCGGAGTTGCGGGCCACATGTGATTGACTATCATGTCTCCTTCAAGTTCGGTTATGGAAAACCGCATTGACGCGTTATACAAAGCAACGTTCGCGTGTTCCGCGGGGTGACGGTTTCGTATTCTTTCGTGAGTTTTGCGGTCATAGTAAAACAAGTCGTGAAGCAGCCCCGCCCGAGCCGCCGCTTTAGCGTCCAGACGAAGAAATCTGCACAATAAAAAGTTGTAATACGAAACGTTCAGCGAGTGCTGAAGCCGCGACGTACCTATATGATGCGCAAAGTTCTCAAGCTCGCGTATGTCTCTGCAGTTAAGCAGATCGCCAATGTATGAGTAGAATTCAGAGTTTTCTGAAAGTTCTTTACGTGATAAAATTGCTTTTAGCATTTTGATAATACCGCCTAAATTATTTTTTATATTTTAATTATATTTTAACTTTTTTCTTGTCAGATTTCAAATGTAAATTTTGGTAGTTTCACCAAAATATTTTTCACTTTATTGTGCAAGCTGACGTGAAGTCATTTTTTCGTATATAAATCCAATATGTTTTTGTCAAATTTTACCCAATCTTAATTATAAAAATTAAGCAAATTAGGTAAAAACGTTCAAAATGAAACTATTTTGTTGAAAATCAACAAAAAAACTGAGATTGATTTTTATAGAATTACCATACCCTCGGCACTTGTAATAATTCACGATTTGGTGTATAATTAAATATGGAATATAGTAAAAATATCATTCTGCGTAAAAAGTTTGTTTTCGGTGTGAAAAACCGTTTGTTTCCTTAAACAACGTTTGACGGAACATAGCGAAAAAGCGGACTTTTTATTCAGTATGAACATATTGATCCCGAATTCAAGCGGAACGCTCCGCTTGGCATAAATAAATTATGCGTAATTGACTTTTGGAGGTGCGATCGTTTTGAGCAACTTTAAATGGATGCCGTTGGCGGGTCTGAATTTGTCTGCGGCAAATCTTGCTGCAGCGGAGAAGCTTCGCAAATTTGGCTTTGTTGTAAATTGCAGCGTGTTTGGTATGGAAAAATATACCAAAGCTTCGTTGGGCGTTTATGATGTTCTGGCGGAGAAGGAAAATCCGAATATCCTTATAATATCAAATTCAAGCGGACTTTACAGCTGGTACAGAGTACTGGTTACGGGCATAGGCGCGGACTTTAAGCTAATTACGGACGCTCCCGATCCGCTGGTTTATCTTAACGAACAGGCAGCGGGACTGTATCTGATATCGTCGGAAACGCTTTTTAAGGACAACATTCTGAAAAAGAAGCTTGGACGACGCTTTTTGTGGGATTTGGTCATCATTGATGAGGAAATGAACACAAATGTTCCCGATTACAAAAAATATAAAGAAAATTTCCCGTGGACGGTTGAAAAACTGATGATAAACACGCCGTTCCCCGCGAAAAATCCCGAGGATAAGGCAAGTTTGACCGAACTCATAAAGACAGTTCTCGATTCCAAGGAAGTTTCCGGCGATTTCGAGTTTGACGCCTCGGTATCCAAACTGAATGAATCGCTGCCCGTTATGCGGTATTTCGATAAGTCGGTTTATTCGGGAGACGCGAAACGCAGCGTGTTGTTCGTTGACTACAGCTTTGACGACGACGTTATGAGCAATCTTCGCAGACGCGTCGATTTGCGTTCCGGCATACCGACGTATAAATACGGAGGAAATGTTTTTGAGGAATATGACTGCGAAAAGTTTGAAAAAGAGAAAAAGATTTATTTAAAGCCGTTTTTCTCGCGTTCCGATGTTGAGGATCTGCGCGCGTTCGATAAAAAGCTGGATAGTCTGCTGAGTCTGTGCGGCGAGATGCTTACAGAGCCTAACAACCGCATGATGATCTACTGCTGCGACAAAAATACTCTCGATTACTTAAACAAGGCGCTTTCGTGCTTATACGGCGCGGAGGTCAGGGTGGCAAGAGAAGAGCTTATGCGTAACGATGAGATAGTGCGCAAGCTTTCGGTAAACGCGGGAGCGGATCTTCCGAAAATAATGATCGGAACGGACGGATTGGAAACGTTCGGCGACGGTATTGAGGATATCACCTGTGTGGTGAATTATGAGCTGCCGCTTTCGCCGGTGCTGCTTGAAAGAAGAATGACGCGTCACGGCGGCGCGAACGAGCACAAGAGAAAATTCTTTATTTTCAGGGACACGAACAAGGCGTTCGATTCCTGCGTACTGAACAAGGTGCTGTATCTGCAGCTTGAGGACGCGTTTTGCGGAATGCTTCCTACGCGTAACATTCTGCTTGACAGTCCCAAAAAGGCTGAATGTGTGAACGCGCTTATTTCCGATTTGAAATATACCCGCGATTTTGCAAAGCAAGTTGACAACTGCCTTGACCTTATTAAGAAAGTCAAGTGCGAATACATCGTTCCGCAGACGGCGAGAATAACTAACGGCAAGCAGCTTGCGGATTTCGTCTCGTCAATGCTCGACAGGCTTTATAAGTTTTTCGGGATAAGCGACAGTTCTTCGGAAAGCGATATCGAGACGGCAGTGAATTCATTGGGAGGTCTTTGCGTCGTAAACGACGGCAAGCTGGAAAAGGCGCCCGATATCGAACAAATGGCGGCTTCTTTTGAAAGCGACGATTATATGGGTCTTCCTTTCGCGGCGGACGCAATCAAGGGTCTTTCAGAAGCTAAATCGGAGATTGATGAATTTCACAAGGGCGATGATTTCCATTTGCGTATAAAGCAGGAAATAAGCGAATTGGGCGATTGTATTCAATACCCGGTTTTGTATGGAATTTGGAAATACAGAGCAAAAGAACAGGATTCCGATCGCTCGTTTAAAGACTATATCAAGATATATAACGACGGCATTTGAAAAATTATGATGTGTAATTGAAAATGGACAATTGATAATACGCGTGCAGATGCCGCCGAAATTGTCGATTTTTCATTGTGCGTTGCGCCTGCCGCGCGGGCTAAAGCAGAAAATATTGCGCGGAGAAACGGGGATTAGGGTAATGAGCGGAACTTATGACGCAGTGGAAAAGCTGCTTGGCGATTTTTTTGAACGCAACACAGCCGGCGATAAAGAAGGCGCAAAAACTGTTGTTGCGGAAATAAAGCAGAAGCTGAAAAACGGAGAGTTTGACAGCTCGCCGTTTAAGGATTATTTCAACAACCAGTTTGCCGGCAGAGGCGCGGCGAACGTAAATAGTATTTTTAAAGACTATCCGAGAGAATCTATCGTAAGAGAGCTGCTGCAAAACAGCTTTGGGTGCGATTATGACGACCCCGGCATCAAAATTATGATAGAGTTTCTCGACGAGGGTCAGGTAAAACTTACCTATAACGAGACGGGCTTTAATTTGGAGCAGGTGTTTTATTATCTTTCCGTCGGCAGAAACGAGGGCGACAAGAAGCGCGAGGGTCGTTTCGGCTTGGGCGCCAAGAGCGTTTTCGCAAACGTGGATTGGTTTAAAATGCGCTCGAACGAATACTCTTTACGTGTGGTCAACGACGACGGCACGCTGAAAGTGCGTGAGTTGGAGCTTAACGGTCCGCATTTTCCGCACACCGAGATAGTGTTCGCGCTGCCCTTGGACGAACAAAAGACTTTGCACGAAAATCTGGTCTCGCTTACCTCCAAAAAGGGAAGCTACATCAATATGGTGGATTTGTGCTTCGCGTTCATCAAGAAGAAAAATCTCAAATCGGTCGATGAACGGGAGTGCGTTGAAAGAACTTTCAACATAGCGATAATTAATTTCGGTAAGCCCGAGGTCGTATATAAGATCCAGCAATACCGCAAAAGTGAAGAGGATATTCCGAAGGTTCGTTTCTTTGAAAACGGCAAAAGCGTCGCTGACTTCATTTATTCCGAATACGACGGGTTCGTTTATCTTGTCCCTTACGCAATCTCGGGCGCAAAGCGTGAAGCCGCGAGGGTTTTGATGAACAAGTACAACTACTTCTCCACCTTTGAGCTTACGGGCTTTGTGAACGCCTCTAACCAGAAATTTGTAGAGGATCAGCTTTCGGCGTTTTTTGTTTCCGTGCCGAACAAGTTTATCACAAATAACCGTTCCGGTATAAAGTACGATTCTCTTGAAGAATGTTCCGAGAAAATCGAGCAGGGCATTTTGTCCGTTACCGAGGAATATAAGAAGCTGTTCGTGCTTGAGTTGGTACAGCGCCAGGATAACCCTAACCTTTATATGCTTCGCCCGAAGCAGTATGTTTTTGAGTTTTTCTACAATTATATAAATAACAGCGCCATAGTTAAGGGACTTCGTGAAAAATTCAGCAGCAGCGTTTCAATTTTGTTCCCGAATTCCGAGATTCCCGTATTGTTTTCCGCTTTACGTGAAAAAGGCTTCTTTATGGAGAACGATGAAGTATCAAAAGAAGACCACGACGAGGGTATCGCCGCAAAGCAGCTTTATTCCGATATCGAGCAGATGAATAAGTGGTACGGTGAGGACGACGACCACGTTTTGGTGGCAAAGTACCGCTGGAGCGTTGCGGGCACGAACAAGGGCGGCGAGGAGTTTTTGTACGCGTTCTATAAGGATGAACACAAATACTTTATGGCGTCCGACAGCGCCAAGAAGCTTAAGGACTACGAGCTTTCGGCGAATTTCAGAAGCATCATAAGCCTGAAGCTTTCGGAAAGTATTCAGAACGGTCAGATTGCCGACGAGGACGCGCTCGCGAAAGCTTTTGAGGTCATAGACCGTATGTTCGGAGAAAATTACCGTATTTCGATGAGGTACTTCCAGTTGGTCGTTACATCGGGTACGGCGCAAGTTCAGTTTGAAATATCCAAGATCAACATAACCAATCTGAAAAAGGCGTATGATACTCTTGCGGCGCATGAGATGAGATTTGAAAATCACCAAATCTTCAATCAGATATCTACGCTTTTGGTGAACTCCTTTACAAACGGCAAAGACACCATAACGTTCCTTAAGCAGATCAAATCGCAGGGCGGAGATATCACTCTCGCGCTTGATATCAATAAGCGTTACCGCTTTTCGGTTTACGGAAAACAGTTTATTATCCCGCCGAATATCGCGACAGCCGATCTTATGGATATCGTAGGAGACATATATGCGCTTATCGAAAGCGGCTTGCTTAACAACCGCGTTTTCGATTTTATGTTCACTTTGGGACGCTTTAATTTCGACGCACAAGACGTTATGTCCGTGCTGCCCGAGGTGCACAGCGCCGATGAGATTGAGAAAACTTTGGCAAAGATGTATGTTTGCGACCTCAGTCTTGACAAGATTGCGCTGCTTAATTCCGAAGATAAGCTGATAAAGATTATTGATTTGTCCGCGCCCATATCCGAGGAGGATAAGGCGAAAACGGCAAAGTTTGTTATTTTGCGCGATGGAATGACGAAGCCTCAGTACGCGGGCTTTGTGGAGTTTATTCTCGCGGGTGAGAACAAAAACCGTCTGCGCGGGTTGTATTCGGGTACCGAGGAACCGAATTTGGTGCTTATCGATCAGCTCCCTTATTACTACAAGCCCGTGCCCATGATAAGCCGCGCCGAGTTTGACAGTCTTCGCGGTCAGGTGCGTAAGATTGCGGGGTATGAAAAGGCAAGTCCAAAGGCTTACCGCAACTATTTCGCGCGCGATGTTAACGCGAAACTTTACGGTTACGGCTGTATTTGTCCTTACTGCGGACGCGAGACCGGGATACTTAACAGCTTTGTGGTAAAGAAGTTTTCGATAGGTCTTATGAACGGCGAGAAAGAGCAGAAGTTCAATTTCTCTCTGTACCTTTGCCACAACGACGCGGACGCAGCCGCGGGTTGGCTTATCGACGATGTAAGCATCGGCGGTATGACGCCGTTCATATGGTTGGACGAGATGGCTCAGATAGACAGTATTCCGCCGGAGTTCTTGTATTGCAGGATAAAATTCCGCCGTCAGATGAGTTATGACATTTGTGAGCCTAACGCGAGCGGCGTATTGCCTATAGAAACTGTTTACGAGGGTACGCCCGAGATTTACGACGTGGTTCTAAGCCCGATGATGGCGGCAAAATGGTTTGAGGACAACACGGGCAAGCCCGCGCCGTCGGTCGAAAACAGAGTGCCTGTCCGCGCCAATACAGCTTCCGACGAAAAGCCGAAAGCCGCCGAAGCGCGTCCTGCTCCACAGCAGCGGTCGGCAGAGGTTGGCAATTCCGCGCCGCGTCAGGCGGCTCCCGCTTCCGCACCGCCCAAACGTGCGGGAAGCGCTCCGATGATGTCGACGGGCGGCGCGCCGCATACGCGTAAGCCGGCGGCTCAGCACGCTACTCATGAGATGAAGCCGCGTTATCCCGCTCCGGAGGGAGTTACTCCCAGAAAACCGCGGGTAGAGCCTATGCAGGACGACGATAAAAAGTAAACTGTAAACCGCCTTGAAAATCTCAAGGCGGTTTCAGTCTGTATAAAAAGTCGGTTATAAAAAAGAAAAAATGGTCAACCTCATTGAGTGGTATATGGGGGAAAGGGGGAGAGGGGGCGCAAAACGTTACAGACGCCCCCTTTTCCCCTCCCGAAGGGTTGTCCCCTCGCAACGGGCGCGTAAAGTTTACAATTAAACGTGAAAAATGACTTTTTATACAATATTTTGCATTTTCCCCGTCTTCCGCGGAGAAAATCAAATTTATAAAGCTGTTTTTAAAATGCAGTTTTCCCGGTTCCGAAAAATCGGGGAGGGAAAACTTGGTTGACAAATGAAACAAAATCTGGTATAATTAATATTTGGAGTGATTATTATGGTTTTGGAAAAGCTGAATCGCGCGGAGGCGTTTCGATATATGGGACACAAGGGCGGAGATATCCCAACGAACATCGAAGCGCTTGCCAACGAGTGCGAGGAGCGGTTGTTAAAGAACAGCGCACCGAAATTTGTATGGCGTGTATTTGATATTGAGAAAACCGCCGAGGGCGTTTTGGTGAAAGATACGCCGCTTGTTCTTAAAGGACGGAGTATTGCTTCGCATTTGCGAGTTTGTGAAAAATGCGCGTTGATTGCGGCGACGCTCGGCGCGGGAGCGGATACGGTTATTCGAGGTTATGAAAGCGGTGAAATGGAAAAAGCTGTCGTTGCGGATTGTTTGGCAAGCGCCGCGATAGAACAGGTGTGCGACCTCGCCGAAGCGGAAATTCAAAGCGCGCTTTCGGGAACGCACTTCACATGGCGTTTTTCTCCGGGCTACGGTGATTTGCCGTTGGATATCCAAAGCGATTTTTTGAATGTTCTGAACGCGCAAAAGCGCATAGGTCTTACCGTTACGGAAAATCTGATACTGGTGCCGCGCAAATCCGTGACGGCGGTAATCGGGCTGTCCGCGCAAGAAATTCCCAAAGGGCGGCGCGGTTGCGCGACCTGCAATTTAAGAGATACTTGTAATTTCAGAAAAAGCGGCAAACATTGCGGAGGTTGATATGGACTTCAAAACTTTACTAAATAAAGAATTTATTTTGCTTGATGGCGGTATGGGCACAATGCTTCAGGCGCGCGGTTTAAAAATGGGCGAAACTCCCGAAGCGCTGAATTTGGAAAAGCCACAGATTCTCATTGATATTCATAAGGAATATATCGCCGCCGGTGCGGATATCATCTACGCGAACACGTTCGGAGCGAACCGATATAAACTCGAACATTGCGGATATTCCGTTGACCGAGTTGTCCGCGCGGGTATTCTGAACGCTAAAAGAGCTGTTTCGGAAAGCGTAAATCCGGAAGCGCTTGTCGCTTTGGATATCGGTCCTATCGGACAGCTTTTGGAGCCTACAGGCACTTTGACTTTTGAGGAGGCTTATGGAATTTACAAGGAGCAAGTCGAAGCGGGCAAGGATGCGGACGTTATCGTTTTTGAGACAATGACGGACTTGTATGAACTGAAAGCTGCCGTGCTTGCTGCTAAGGAAAACTCCGATCTGCCGATTGTTTGCACGATGACGTTTGAGGAAAATATGCGAACGTTTACGGGCTGCGCCATTTCCTCGATGGCGCTGACGCTTGAGGGTTTGGGAGTCGACGCGATAGGCGTGAACTGTTCGCTGGGTCCTGCCGAACTTTACCCCGTTGCCGAGGAGTTGTGCAAATGGACAAATCTTCCCGTGGTTTTAAAGCCCAACGCGGGACTTCCCGATCCAGTCACCAACGAATACAACGTTTCTCCGAAAATGTTCGCCGAACTTATGGGAAAAATTGTGCCGCTTGGTGTGAAAATCTTTGGCGGCTGCTGCGGCACAAACCCCGAATTTATCAAAGAACTTAATTTAATGCTAAAAACGCAGAAATTCCGCGAAATCAAGCACGAGATACCCGCCGCGTGCTGCTCGGCGAGCAAAACAGTTGTGATAAACCGCCCCAGAATTATCGGTGAACGAATTAATCCGACAGGCAAGAAGCGCTTTAAAGAGGCGCTTATCGCGGGCGATATTGACTACATTCTCGGACAGGCTATAGAGCAAGTCCGCGGCGGAGCGGATATCCTTGACGTAAACGTTGGACTTCCCGGGATAGACGAGGGCGAGATGATGATACGCGCCGTAAAAGCCGTTCAAGGCGTGGTTGACGTGCCTTTGCAGGTCGACAGCACGATACCCGAGGTCTTGGTAAAAGCTTTGAGAGTTTACAACGGCAAGCCAATAGTAAACTCCGTAAACGGAGAGGAAAAGAGCCTTCAAACGGTTCTGCCGCTTGTCAAAAAATACGGCGCGTGCGTTGTGGGGCTTACTCTTGATGAAAACGGAATACCCAAAACCGTCGAGGGACGTTTTCAAATTGCGAAGCGAATTTTGGAGCGTGCGCTTTCTCTCGGAATACCAAAAGAAAACGTCTTTATAGATTGTCTTACGCTTACTGTTTCCGCTGAACAGGACGCGGCAATGATAACGCTTGAAGCCGTTCGGCGCGTGAAAACGGAACTTGGACTGCGTACCGTGCTTGGCGTTTCCAACATAAGTTTTGGACTGCCCGAGCGTGTTATAGTCACTCACAACTTCCTCACAATGGCTCTTGCTAACGGTCTTGATATGCCTATCATAAACCCCAATGTGGCTGATATGATAGGCGCGGTGAGGGCGTTCAACGTGCTTAGCGGTTACGACAAAAACTCGTTGGAATATGTAGCGGCTTACGGAACAAAAAAGGACGCTCCCGTTTCTGTAAACGTTCCGAAACAAGACATAGACCTGAATTACGCGATAGAAAACGGTTTAAAAGCCGAGGGCGCGAAAATCACCGAAGAATTGCTTAAAACCACCGACCCTATGGCGGTAATCAACGAAATTTTGATACCCGCGCTTGACAAAACCGGAGCGGAGTTTGAAAGCGGAAAGATATTCCTGCCGCAGCTTATCCTCAGCGCGGGAGTTGCTCAAGGGTGCTTTGAGGTGATAAAAAACCACTTTGCGAAAACGGGCGCGAAGTCCGTTTCAAAGGGCAAGATAATTTTAGCCACCGTCAAGGGAGACATTCACGATATTGGAAAAAACATCGTAAAAGTTCTGTTGGAAAACTACGGTTACGAGGTAATAGACCTCGGCAAGGACGTGCCTTACGAAGCGGTTCTCAACGCTGCCGTGGAACAGAACGTTCATTTGGTTGGACTTTCCGCGCTTATGACTACCACGCTTGCGAGTATGGAGAAAACTATTCAGCTTCTGCGTGAAAACAACGTTGACTGTAAGATAATGGTGGGCGGCGCGGTGCTTACTCCCGAATATGCCGAGCAAATCGGCGCGGACTTTTACGCCAAAGACGCGAAAGAAAGCTGCGATATCGCTAAGCGCGTTTTCGAGGAATTTTATCCGCAAGGATAATAGGTCAATCGTTGACAAATCGGATATTTTGTGATATAATGATAAAGTTCATGAGAAACACGGCGAATCGCCTTTTTGGGCGTTGTTGAACGGGAAACCGCGAGACGGCAAGGGAACAGAAGTGAAATTCTTCGGCAGCAGCCACTATCGTATGAGCCAATCTATTTTAGGCTTTAAAGTCGGAATACTTGCCCCGCCGCGATACCGCGTTAAGGCTTTTGGGCAATGAAGAGCCGATACGCTTTCTTTTCGAACAAATAAAATCGAAAAGAGGAAATCAAAATGAAAAAAACAACCAAAACGCTTGCGGCGGTAGTGCTCGCTATTACGATGGCTTTTACGGGCTGCAGCAACAAAACCTCGTCAGTATCGTCAGATACTGCGAGTTCCACGGCAAACTCTGACGTAAGCGGAGCCGGAAGCAAGTCCGAAAGTTCGGCAATCTCTGTAGCAAGCGAAGCTGAGAGCGAACTCGGCAGCGGCATTTGGGAAAACGCTCAATACACCGAGGATGCGGAACTTGGCGAGGGCGCTCACACGGTAAAGTTAGAGGTCAAGGCGGGTGATAAGAGCGTCACTCTCACCGTAAAATCGGACAATGACAATCTGGAAAAAATACTTATCGAAAATAAGCTCGTCGAGGGCGACGACAGCGAGTTCGGGCTGTATATAAAAAAGGTTATCGGAATCCACGCCGATTATGACGCGGACGGCGCTTATTGGGCGCTCTGCAAGGACGGCGAAACAACGGCAACGGGCGCTTCGGGTATCACGATAGCGGACGGCGATCATTACGAGTTTGTCTATACGCCCGCAAACGGCTCTGCTGCTTGATGAACGCGCCGAATAAACGCAAACAACCGCTTGTTTCCGTGCAAGAGCTTGTGGTTTTCGCGATGTTGGGTTCTGTAATGTACTGCTCCAAAATAATTATGGAGTGGGCGCCGAACGTTCATCTTTTGGGAATGTTCACAATGATATTTACACTGTGCTACCGCGTTAAAGCGCTTGTCCCGATATATGTTTATGTAATGCTGAACGGTTTGTTTTCGGGATTTGCAATGTGGTGGATACCGTATCTTTATATTTGGACGATACTTTGGGGCGTGACTATGCTGCTCCCGAAAAATCTTCCCGATAAGTTTGCGTGGATTTATCCGTTAATATGCGGACTTCACGGGTTGGCGTTCGGAACGCTTTACGCACCCGTACAAGCGATAATGTTTCATTTGAATTTTAAGCAGACTATCGCGTGGATAGCGGCGGGGCTTCCGTTTGACGCAATTCACGCGCTGGGAAATCTCGCGGCGGGATTTTTGATTTTTCCGCTCGTAAAGCTGATACGCAGAATAGATCCAAACTGTAAAACAGCGCGGCGGCAGAAATAACTGTTCGGGCAGACGGTTTTCATATCGTCTGCCCGAGTTGTTTATGTGACAAAACGACGTTCGTTTACGACTATATAAACAGAAGATCGATTTTCAATAATACGAGAGGAGGGATAGAATGGAGGACAGTGTGGAGTTCCTGTATAATCTTACGAACAATGCGACGGGTCTGGATGTGCAGATAACCGCCAATGCGCGGTTTAGTACGGAGCGCGGCGGTATACGCAGCGGAAATGCGGGTATTGACGGTGAGATTTGGACGCTTCGTGACGATTCTAAGGCGTTTGTCGGGCACGAGTTTTCACGGCTATATAACTCCGATAAATATTACTGCACGTTCTCTTGGGGCGGTATCGTTTACAATATGAGTGTTGTTGGCGCTGACGACGCTTCCATAAAGCAGATACTTTCCGATTTTAATGTTCTGTAAATAACAAAAAAATCCCCCGGCTTTTCAGTCGGGGGATAAATTATAGTTTAAAGAGCGAAATTACTTCTCAAACTCTTCCTTGTAAGCCTTTTGCATTTCAACAAGGTGATCGTACTTCGCCTTGGAGTTCGCGACTGCCTTGTCAAACAGAACGTTCGCTCTGTCGGGGTTAGCGCGCATAAGAGAGTTGTAACGAACTTCTCTCATCATAAACTCCTTGTAGTCGCCGGTCGGAGCCTTGCTGTCAAGCATAAACGGAGACTTGCCCTCGTCCGCAAGCGCGGGATTAAATCTGAACAAGTGCCAGTAACCCGCTTCAACAGCTTCTTTCTCAACCTTTTGAGCGATAGTCAAACCGCCCTTGATACCGTGGTTAATGCACGGTGCGTAAGCGATAACGAGCGACGGTCCGTCATAAGCCTCTGCCTCTGCAATTGCTTTCAAGCACTGATTTCTGTCGGCGCCCATTGCAATTTGTGCAACGTAGATGTAGCCGTAGCTCATAGCGATACCCGCGAGG
>CANRFR010000016.1 GCA_947629945.1 uncultured Clostridia bacterium
CGCTTCCTCCGACATACCGTTTCTTTTCAGAGTTTTCGCCGCGATTCCAACCAAATGGAATATGTTCCCATCCTCCCTGATCAGCGGACAGTTGGGTTTCTGCTGTTTGTTTTCGTTGCTCATAGTGCTTCCTCCATGATTTTATTTCAAGCCCTGTCACAGCTTGCTGAATGATTGTGTTTTCCGAATTTTGTCGGAAACCAAAAAAGCGCCCATGATCAACCTCTTATATCAAGAGATCGCTCACAGGCGCGTTGTGCGAGTTGCACAAATTCAACCGCAAAAATTTTGTTGCCAAAAGGGTTCGAATCCCGTCCGCATCTTTTTGGTAACAACTCTGCGTAACAAAAAAGGCCTTGTGATCGACCTCTCATATTGAGAAATCACTCACAAGGCTTTTCGTCAAAATGTCCAAATTCAACCGGAAAAATTTTGTAGGGTGCCGCACCCTCATCAGTGTACAAACGAAAATGAGTCAAAGGCTACAAATGAATAATAGCAGCAGACTTTGGGCATAATAGTAATTGCTTTGCTCATACGGAGGATAGGGCAACGCTGGGGAGCGACCCGAGCGCCATATGAGATTTGCGGGAAGCGGTGCGAAAGCATCGCTTTCTTTTTGCTCGTGACCGCTTCCCGGAAACAAAAGCGATAAACCCATTCAGCCGCCTTACCAATTTGCGTCATACCATTTGCGCCGTTCTTCGTATGGAGTAAGTCCCGAACGGCTCTGAATTCTTTCAAAGTTGTAATAAAAAATGAACTCCTCGGTAAGCTGCGCGGCTTGCTCGGGAGTTTTCGGCTTTTCGAGGTATATGCACTCGGTCTTGAAAATGCTGAAGAAGTTTTCCGCGCAAGCGTTGTCGCCCGGCGTTGCGGGCGCGGACATTGATGGTGTGATGCCGTTTTTGTCCAGTATCTCTTTATGATCAAAGGAGCGATATTGACCGCCGCCGTCGCTGTGCAGAATAATTTGTCCTCTCGGCTTTTCGATATCGAGCGCCGATTTTATTGTCTGACCCACCAGATCGTAATTTTGCCGTTTTGAAAGCTTGTAAGAAATTATGAAATTGTCGAAAAGGTCTCTGATCGCGGACAAATACAGGGTTCCGTGCTCCGTTATTATATATGAGATGTCGGTGACCCACTTCTGATTGGGACGGCTTGCGTAAAAGTCACGGTTCAGAACATTTGCATACTTCAAGTTACCGTTTGGTACATATTTATATAATTTTCGACGGCGAATGACAGATAAAAGGCTGTATCTGCGCATGAGCTTCAGCACCTTCTTGTGATTGACGGTCAGTCCCTTTTCGCTTTTCAGCCACGCTGTCACACGGCGGTAACCATATCTGCGCTTATGCTTTGCCTGACATTCCTCGATCATTTTCAAAAGCCGTGTGTCCCTGGGGCTTGTTTCGGGACGGCGCAGCCAGCTGTAGTAACCGCTTCGTGAAACATTATAAAAGCTGCACATCGCGCTTACACTGTATTTCTCGCTAAATCTCTTTATTACGCTGAAGATTACCCTTTTATCAGCCTTCTTTCCTTCTCTAACAGAAAATTTCGCAGCAGCTCAACCTCCATTTCAAGTTGGTTTATGCGCTGTTCCATTGTCTGCTCGGGAGTCTTTTCCCAGGTTTTGTACTTCTTTTCGATTTTTATCAGCTCGGATTCCGAAAATGCCACATCATCCTTCAAGACCTGCTGACTGATGTCGTGCTCCTTCTTGTATCGGTTAATCCAGACTTTTACCGTGCCAAGCGGGATTCCTACCTCGGCGCAGATCTTCTCTGCAGATTTCTTCTCAATAAAGTGCATATTGAGAACTTTTTCTCGTTCATCTATCGGTCGCATACCAATTTCCTCCTTTTTCTTAGTATGCGACGCTGAGTTTCGTTTTATTCTGTTCTCGAAGTTAGGGGCAGTCACAGCCCTCATTTTTACCTGTCTTTTTTCGCGGGCGCAGGTTTAAAGTTTCATTTTCATTTGTACTTTATTTTGGGGGCTGTACCTAGGGGAGGGTTCAAATCCTGTTTCGTGTCGAAAATATCTACGGATGGTGTTTTCTGTTTTTCACAAGATTTATGCCCACAAATGGCTTTGTACAGCCGTTTGCGGGCATAATATCTTTTTGGTCACGATTAGTTGGTCTGAGTGACAGGATTTGAAGCTAGCCGAATGCTTATCGAAACTTATAGAATACTTCAAAAGTCCGCGTTACAAAGCCGTTTACGGCAACTTACGAAAATCGCAACTGTTGTAACTTTCAGCGGTTTTTTGTAACAATAAAGAACAAATAACGAACACAAAATAAAAATCGTGACGTGTATCTGCCGAAAAAACCTCCGCCGAAAACGGAGGATTTTTCATAAATTGTTTTTCAATAGAAAGTCCGCCAACTGTACGCCTGTTGAACCCACTTTACGGAACATAGGACAACCGAGTATGTTGACATAATAAAAACGGATAGAGAGCGTTTCTGTTCTCTATCCGTTTTTTATTATCGGCTGTTACATAACTTCTGTGTGAATATACCACATATATTATGCTGATGGCAGGGCTTTATCTGCGTTTAACAACAAAGGTGGAATGATCGCGTTCACCGCTTCTGTTAAGCTGTTTGAAATTCAGAAGGCATTTATCTTTTATACAAAAAAGCAAATAATAATCCTGCTGCCAAAGTACCGATTGAAATTATAAGCAGCGCGATACCGTTATTTCCGCCAACGTCCGAGCCGCCGTTCATTTCCCCGGGGAAACCTCCCATTGATGGAGTCTCGCCGTTTCCTCTCGGTCTCCCATTTGAGGTGTTACTGTCACCGCCCGGCATATTTCCCCCGAAGCCGCCAAAATCGTTTCCCGGTCTGCCGTCGTTGCTCTCAGAGGATATATTATCGGAGTTGTTCTCGGAATTGTTAGGGAACGAGCCGCCAATGTCATTCGGAAATTCTCCATTGAAGTCGGTCGGCGGCTCTCCGTTAAACCCATCAGGCGGCGAACCGCTGAAATTATCCGGCATTGCGCCGCTTGGCGGCTGTAAGGCAGTCCGGTTTTCGGTTTGAAAAGCAATATCGCTTTCTTTTGCGTTTTTTCCGAAACCGCCTTTATCAAAACCCCCGCCCGAATTCATCGTTCCCATATCCGAGAGCGAAATGCCCGAAGCGTCGACAAGCGCCGTTTTATCCGCGCTCTGTCCATCGGTTGTTGAGGGAATTGTGCCATTGAGCTGTCCCGAAATACTTTCCGACCTCAGCATACAAAATTCGCGTATGGTTTCAACGCCCTTTTCAAATTCCTCGAATGTGCAGAATTTAGTCGGATCCTTTTGCACGTAGTCCGAGATCAGCGCGGCTGTATTATCAATGATCGACGCGAAATCCGTTCGCGAAACGAACTCTTCAAGAAGCTCGTGATATGTTTGCATATAGTCCTCATCGGAGAATAACCACGCTATCATCGGACGGTCGCTCATTTCCCCCGAAACAGGCGTATCAATCGGAGAATTGACCGTCGACGTTGCGTCCGAGCCTTGAAATGTTCCAAACGCAAGATTATAGTCCCACGGAATCATCGAGAGCAGTCCGCCCTCCTCGTAGAGATAGTAGTTGTGTATCATCGATCCCGTATAGCTGTCGCCGTTGCAGAGGAAATTATGCACTGCGAAGTAACGTATCACCTCGTCAACGTTTACCGTACTCTCTATATTCGTACCCTCGGATAAAGCCTTAAGCGAGCTTATCAGCCGCGTCTTATCCGCGTTGGAAACGTCCGTCTTGGCGTTGTTGAAAATATTGGAGTAGCTGTCGGGATCGTCGTCGATATATTGAAGCTTTACGTCACTGCTCCCCGTTCCGCCGGGCATACCGCCGCCCGGCGCGTTTCCTTTGTCGGGAGCGGACATATCGCCGTTGTTGAAATCGGGCATTTCTCCGTGGAAGTCCGAATTATTCCCGCCGCCGAAATCGGGCTTATTCGGAGAAACATTCTCCGATTCGGACGGCTGAGTTTCGCTGTCCGAATTTAAATTATCGGAATTGTCGCGTTCGCCCATAAAATCGGTCATACTGAAATCTCTTCCGTTGCCGCGCCCGCCGCCGAAACTCATGCTGTCGGGCTTGTACAGCTCACCGTAATCACTTCCGTAATTCCTTTGCAGAAACGCATCCTCAACTCCCTCAACCGCCAGATACAATCCCCAATCTTCACCGTTCACGGTGATATAAACATAGCTGCAAAGCGGCGCGTTCACTCCGAAATCGCCCATAAGCGTATAGGCGAGGTAATCTTTCATATAGGTGTTGTCTTGAATTATATTGTTAAGACAGAGCTTGTCAAGCCCGTAATAGCTTTTGGTGTTGTCGTATTGATCGAACTCTATCTTAAAGCTGTAACGGCTGCTGCCCATATTTGACACGGTGCTGAGCGAGGTATTTCCTTTGCCGCGTATGCCCACGTTCTTGTATGCCTCGCCGTCGATAACGACGCTGCACGCGGAATAATCCTCGCGTTCGCAGGTTTCAATGAAGCCGTCCCAATCGTCCATAATGATGTCTATGGTGTGTACCTTTGACGTATCGAAAAGACGGCTCTCATAGCCTGCGGCATATGCTTTCGTTTCGATGCCGAAAGAGGTTCCGTTGCAGAATAGCAAAGCAATAACAAGCGTTAAGACAGTTATCAAAATACATACCTTATCTATATTCTTATGCGTTGACATAATATCACATCCTATCAGCCCATATAGTCGCCGTTATAGCTTACGAGAACAGCGCTCTGAACGCCTTCCATATCCGCGAGTGCGTTTATAAAATCGGTGTTGTCGTCTTTGAGCCGAACTTCCGCGTTCAGCTCCACAAAGCCTTTCTGTGCGGTCTTGCTCTTTACCGCGCAGCGTACTGTGTTTTTGTCAAGATAAGACTTTGCTTTTGCTTCGGAATCGTGATTGTCGCAGCGAATAACCACAATATACGGATTTTTGTGGGTTTTCTTGTTGACGAATACCAACAGTATAACGCCCACGATAACGCTTCCGATTATCGCCAAGGGTATCATACCCGCCGCCAAAACTATCCCGACCGCTATTGACCAGAACAGAAACACAATATCAAGCGGCTCTTTGATTGCCGTGCGGAAGCGGACTATAGACAACGCGCCGACCATACCGAGAGACAGCACCACGTTGCTCGTTACGGCGAGAATAACTATAGTCGTTATCATTGTAAGAGCGATAAGCGACGTGCCAAAGCTCGACGAATACATAACCCCCGAGTAGGTCTTTTTGTAAACCAGAAAAATAAATATGCCTATTCCGAACGCCAGCGCCAGAGCAATCACCATATCAAGAATGCTCACGCTCGAAATATTCTCCAAAAAGCTCGATTTGAAAATGTCATTGAAAGTCATAATTTTTCTCCTTTATCCGTATATCCGACAGGCAGCGTATTTTGAAAACGCGCCGTCACGTCTGTTTTCAAGCATTACTGCGTCTTTGATTATGTCTGGCAGAAATGCGTCCCATTTTACCTCCAGAATGACCGCGTCCGTAACGGGAACAGTAGCGCTGCTGTCATTTAAGAAGTCCGTACAAAGCAAGCCCGAACGAATGTCGTAGTCAATAGTCACACGGACATTCCCCGCGGGGTAAATAAACGGTTCGCGCGTGTAATCCACGATAGTTTTCGGTTTCAGACCTTGTGTAGACATTTTTGAATACAACTCGCGAATAAGCGCATACTCCGAGTTTGCCATCCAATCAATATCGCCGTCAACTACCGCTTGTGTCTGCTCAACGGAGAGCGGAGCGGTCTGCTTGTTCCCCAGACCGTTCAGTTTGCTTTTCTTTTCAAGCCTAATAAAGGACGTATCGCAGTTGTACATACGGATACGGAATTTCTCGCGCCTGCCGACGCCGTCCAACTTTTCACGGAGCGCCTTATCGGCGAGGTTGTCGAAATACAGGCTTCGGATATAATATTTTCCGTTTTCCGCGTGCGGGTCGGGATAAGCGACAGCGTTCAGACGCTGCCGTATCGTTATCATATCGGAAAGCGTTATCTCATGTTTGATCTCATGCCTAAGATTCATTATCTCACCCTTTCTTTTATTTTGCTGCCGATTTTAATTATAATCTTTTTCGCTGAATTGACGCTGAAAAAAAGTGAAAAATCAATATGACTATCGTGAAAAAAATAGAAAAAATAAATTCTTATTGAAAAAGACAAAAAGTTGTATTATAATATAAATCAAGCACGGGGAGGAAAACATATGAAAATACTGATTATCGAGGACGAAAAGGTGCTTGCCGATTCGCTTAGCATAATGCTAAGCTCAAAGGGCTATGAAACGGAAGCGGTATACGACGGTGAGAGCGGCGAGCAGTATGCTATGCTGAATATCTACGATTTGATAATACTTGACGTAATGCTCCCGAAACAGGACGGGTTTCAGGTTGCGAGAAATTTGCGGCAGCGGCGCTGCACCGTACCCATACTTATGCTGACCGCGCGTTCCGGCGTTGACGACAAGGTGGACGGTCTGGACGCCGGCGCGGATTATTATCTGACAAAGCCGTTCGATTCGCGTGAGCTGCTTGCTTGTGTAAACGCGCTGCTTCGCCGTCAAGGAACACAGATAAACGAGCTTTCATTCGGAAACACGCGGCTTGATCTGGAATCCGCCATGCTCTTGTGCGGAGAAAACAGCATAAGACTTTCATCAAGAGAATTTGAGGTGATGCGTATGCTTATGGCGTCGGGAGAAAAAAACGTTTCAAAAGAAAGTCTGCTTACAAAGGTGTGGGGGCTACGAATCCAACGCGGTGGAAAACCATGTCGAAGTATATGTGGGATTTCTGCGCAAGAAGCTCGTCAGCATTGGCTCGGATATCCGCATTGAAGCTGTAAGGCGGCTGGGATATCATCTGGAGTGTGACGGGAAATGATAAAGAGATTGAAGATAAAATTTGTCGTTGTGATAATGAGCGTTATAACTGTGATGTTTGCGGCAATATTCGGCTTTGTAATGCACTCTACGCGGCTCAACGCGGAGCGGGAGAGCATTCGTATGATGCGGCAGATGGCGTTTGGGTCAATGCCGCCCCCGCCCTCCGAACCGCTTGACAAGAAAACCGAAAATATCCGCCTGCCATATTTCACGGTAGTCGTCAAGACCGACGGAACTATGGACGTTTTCGGCGACGCGTACTACAAGTTTACCGATAAGGAGCAGCTGAATGAACTGGTCGGAGAGATACTCTCCCAAGACAAGCAGAACGGACTTGTCGCCGACCTCGATCTCCGATATTTAACGACCCGTTCCGCAGGGGTGCAAAGCATTGTCTTCGCCGACGTTTCAAGCGAAAAAGCTATAATGACCGGGCTTGTACAAAATTGTGTTATTATAGGTCTTGTCGGATATGCCGTGTTTTTCGCCATAAGTCTGCTGCTCGCAAATTGGGTAACAAAGCCCGTTGAGAAAACACTGGAGGAGCAAAAGAGGTTTATCGCCGACACATCTCACGAGCTGAAAACACCGCTGACTGTTATAATGACAAACGCGGAAATGCTCGGAGACGGCAGCTATTCCGAAAACGACAAGCGCGGCTTCGGAAAAAATATCCTCTCAATGTCGAAACGTATGAGGGGACTTGTAGAAAATTTACTCGAGCTTTCGAGAATGGACAGCGGCACATCGGTATCCGTCCGTAAAGCTCTCGATTACAGCAAGCTTGTTTCGGACAGCGTGCTGCTGTTTGAACCGCTGTTCTATGAAAAAGGGATGGAAATATTCTGCGATATAGAGGATGGAATCCGAGTATACGGCGACAAGAACAAGCTGGAACAGGTGATGAGCGTCCTACTCGACAACGCGCTTAAATATTCCTCTCCCGGACAGCCTGTCATCGTTTCCCTAAAGCGTCAAAGAACACATTGTGTAGCGGCAGTATCGGGAAGCGGAGATCCGATCTCAAAGGCGGATTGCAAAAATATCTTCAAGCGTTTTTACCGTATCGACAAATCAAGAAACGACGGACAAAGCTACGGATTGGGACTGTCAATTGCCGACGGCATTATCGCCGAGCACGGCGGACATATCCGGGTCGAGAGTAAAAATAACCGCAATACCTTTTATGTGTCGCTGACTTATAAACAATAATACTAATCCTCAATCTTTGTATAGACGTCTTTGCGGCAATCTTGTCTATACTCCGACCGAGGATTAGTATAATAGTTATTATGTCCTTTGGCGCGGAAACGCCTTTTGTTTATTTCCGGCGTTTTTTGTTACGTCAGAACGATTTATCAAACTCCTGCCAGAAGTTCTTAAGAACGGTCTCATAGCCGTCCGTATCTGCAAGATAACTCATTCCGTGTTCCGCCCCGGGAACAATCAGCAGTCGCTTTGGCGCGGCACAGGCGCAATAATTCCGATAAGTCATTTCAACCGGCACAAAATGATCGTCCGTGCCGTGAATAAACAAAACAGGGGTCTTGGAATTGCGCAGAGCGTCCATAGTAGAATACTCAAATTCATCGGTGCGGTTCATCTTGTCGTAGAGATTTTTGGCTATGGTCAGCCGCAGACGATACGCCGCGTGAAGATTGTCTTTCAGAATATGCTTCCATATTTCATTCGGCGAGGTAAACCCGCAGTCGGATATTATGCCGTGAACGTTTTTCGGAAGTTCCAAACCCGAAGCCATAAGAACGGTCGTTGCGCCCATAGATACGCCGCAAAGATAGATAGGCAGCGTCGAGGAAATATTTTCAATAGCCCAATTCACCCAATCCGGGCAGTCAAACCGCTCTGTAATACCAAACCCTATATAATCGCCGCCGCTGTTATTTTGACCGCGCTGCTCTGCGAACAATACGCAGCAGTCGTTTTCGTGAAAAAAGTCAGATACCGGTCCGAAATTGTCGTGCCACGTTGCACGCCAACCGTGCATTGCGATAACGATACGCTTCGGTTCAGCGCACCGATAAAGGTGTCCGACCAATTCCACACCGTCGTGAGCTTTTATCCGCACATCTTCCGTTTCCGTATGTTCCAGCTTTTGAGACGCGGCACTCAACCGCCTGAGAAATTCCTCGTTGTAAAGCGATCCCGATATAAAAGAGCCGACTTTATCCGTGACTTTCGGTTTTTCTCGGTCAAGAGCAATCTTTACCAAATATCTCGTGGTAAGATAGGAAATAAGACCATTAAATACTGCCCCGCCGACAAGTATGCCCGCCGTCTTCACTGCCTTTTCTTTTGAAATCTTCATAATAACATCGTTCCTTTCCGTGCGGAATTTAGGCAACATCGCACAATCGGACGACAATAATTGTGCGGTGTCGCCTTTATTTCTTTCCGCTCTTATTTCGATAGATTTGATAAATCACAGCCGATAAAGCCATAAACGCCAGTTCTGCCCCAATAGCTATGAAAAACATCGGCGAATGGATGTCCTTTGCGCCCATTCCCATAAGGGGGAAAATTACTGCGGGCGGCAGCATACCCAGTAGACAGCCCGCGAGATATTTGAGGTATTTTACGCGAATCGCGCCCATATACGCGCTTACAATATCGCTCGGAAGTATGCCTATCAACCGAACAAACAGCACGAAGAAAAAGTCATTCCTGCCGCGGCGAATTTCACGAAGCCTTTCCGCTTTCGGATATCTTTCGGCGATACGTTCCACCGCGCTGCCGCCCAATTTTTCACCTATGAAATACGGGATAGAGACCATAACAGCCGTGCCCAGAATATTCACAAAAATGGCGGCGGGCAGCGGGAACAGCACTCCGCTTACGGCGTACAGTATGCCGCTGTACAAAACAACGCTAACGCTTTTCAGCGCGAAAAGCGCAAGTAAAGTAAACGCCGCCAATATGGGATTGGAGGGTGTGAGGCTCAGTATATCTTCTACCGTAAAATCTTTTTTATGTATGAAAAGCGCCGCGATTATTGCCGCCCAAATAAGCGCCAAAACGCACCGCCATATCCACAGCATTATTTTTTTCCTGTTATCTCCGATGACTTCCTTTGTAAGTATCTTTTGGTAATAATGACGGTAAAACACAAGCGAAAACGCTGTAACGATAACGCATATCCCGACTAAGACGGCTGCCGCTGCCCGAGATATGCTCGGAAACAGCAGTAAAACAAGTACAAAAGCGTAAAAAACCGCCGCACCGGGCAGGTCGTAGCGTTTGCTGCAAGGCGGCATATCGGTAAGCCTTACTGTCAAATGTTTCCAAAGCGCCAAAACCGCTTCATTTACAGCCAGTAATCCCAACAACGCCCAAAACCATAAGGAACGCGAGGTAAGACACACCGCAAGTGCTGCCAAGGTCAATTTGTCGGCGGCGCGAAAAAATATGATTCCGAATTTCTCGGACGGCGCATTTTTCAAAACCGCGTCACTCGCTGCGCCCATTGCAACGGACAATGCGACTGCCAACACGCACAAGCTGTTTTTACTTTTGAGATAGAGTACCACGATAACGGGTATTAAAAGCAGCCGCACCACATTCGCGGCATTTGAAAGAATCAAGAACGCTTTTGTGTCGAATTTTCGGCGTATTGCCCTCACCTCTTTTCATTATCATCGCAGGTAATATCTATCTCTGTATTTTCGTCGTTTTTATCGGCTTTTATCACTTTTGATACGCTGTATATCGTCATAAGATTACGCGCGCTGCTCACTATCAGCGATATGCCCGCACAAATCATCAGTGCCGACGCGCCGTCAAACGGATCTATGATCAAAAAGAAAGCGAAAACTACGCTGACTATCCCCATTATCATCGACGATACCCAGTTTCCGATATTCAAACGGCGCATTTCCTCCGATACCTGAATATCAAAAATACTTCCGACCAACACGTATATTCCGGTTATAAACGGCAAGAACGCGGCGGCAGACAGCGGCTGCACGATAAGCAATATTCCTGACAGAACGCCGAATATTCCCAGCGCAAGATCATTGCGGAAAAACACGTCTGTAACGCCCATTCTGAAATAACGTATCAGCTTGTATGTCCCCGCACATATGCAAATTACGCCCAAAACGACACAGAACACAACCGCGGAAAGCTGCGGATATGCTACGGTCAGGATGCCGAGTATGAGCATAGATACGCTTAAAATAACTGCCCCAAAACGAAAATGTTTCCATTTTTCTTTCATAATAAACTCTCCTTTTAACCGAATATCGGGAAAAAGACACTGAAAGTCAGAGTCAACGGAGCTATGAAGAGCTGGCTGTCAAAACGATCCAACAGTCCGCCGTGTCCCGGAAGCAATGCTCCGAAATCTTTTATTCCCGCCGAACGCTTTATAAGCGACATCGAAAGATCGCCTATTTGCCCCAGTGCCGAAGCCAGAACGATATAGCACGCCAATACCCCCAAGCGCAACTTAAGCCATACAGCGTTTACGACAATGCCAAATATCATTACCAAAACGCAGGATACGGCTATGCCGCCCACGCACCCCGCCACTGTTTTGCCCGGACTGATCCTCGGCGCGAGCTTGCGCTTTCCGACGGCTTTTCCGATACAATAAGCCGAAACCTCTGTACAGACCGATGTGAGAACAACAAGACAAATGTAATAACGACCGTGTTCGTCGTTTGCGAGAAGAGGCAATGAAGTATACAGCGCGGCATTTGCCAACGAAACAAGAAACGCCTGTCGAGAACTGTCGAACGAAAGCTTCCCCACTTGAGGCGCGAAGACAAAAAAAGAGATAACCGCCGCAAAAAAAGCCGTGAAAACAATGACGCGCGCAATTGGCAGCAGCGGCAGCGCAAACGGCAGCCCCACTGACAGGATAAACGCGGCATATAAAAGAAAGTGTTCGTTTAAGCGGTTTGCGGCACGAAAAAGTTCATAAGTGCCGATAAAACTCAGTAATGCGGCGAATATATTAGTAACATACGGCAAATATGAAAAGTAGATAAACGGCAAGACGACTGCTGTAAGCACAATGCCGGTTTTTATTCGTGTTTTCAACATAACTTCACGATTATCCTTATATACTTTTTGCCGTCCTTTGCTTATACTAATTTGCCGTCAAGGTGTAGACAAAAGCTATGCCTCGTTTCATCACCGTAACACAGATAGTGTCTATGGGTTGCTGACAAATTAGTATTAGAACAAACGGACGACCGGTAACATTATTATAAAAATTATATCATTTTTCGACAAGATTGTCAAGTTAAGTTAATGCTCATATCCGGCGTTTTTGTGCGATATGATTCAAAGAGGGAATTTTTGAGGTAATACTCACCTGAGAATTATCTTTTTTGTTTGAGTTGCCGATTATCGTGGCGTAATTTTGTGCAAAATCACCAAAGAACTTATATGATAAATATTTCTACCGAAAGCAGGTTTAATCAGATAATTGTTTATATTACATTTATTTCTGCGTTTTTTCAATGCTACTTGCCAAAACAGAGAGTTGCTCTTCAATAATTTGCACCAACTCATCAGCACTCTCCTTTTTCCCACCTTTGAGCCAAGTTGTCAAGACGCTGATTGTAAAGCCGGTGCGTATGGCGATAAAATAATTACCATACTTTATAGGAAGCCCCGGTATCTGCCCAAACCGTTCCTGCAAAATTTCGGCATTTTTCATGTGGCAGGCATAGATGATATCCTGCCTGTTTATTTGAATTAGCAGTTCTAAAATATCGCTGCGGTTTACCCAGTATTGAAAATAATGTCGAGCGAGATCAATTTCATTAAAAAATTGTTTCGGGCAGTATTTTCCTAAAACTTCGTAAAAGCAGGTATCGCATTTCCAATACAATATATCCGAAATATTATCAAACGCTCGATAGAATGTTGTCCGTGCCACTCCCGAAGCCTTTTGAAGATCACTCACCGTGATTTGATCAAAAGACTTTTTCTTTATGCAGTCCAAAAGACCACGGTAAATCAGTTCCGAGGATTGGACTGCCCTTTTGTCTTTGCTAATATGATACATAAAAATCCTCCTTATTTTTCGATACAAGTTTTGAGGTTCGTGTAGCACTTTTTCTAAAACTATTGTATCACAAAATCAGATGTGATACAATAGTTTTAGAAAAAATTTTGAAAAGGAGCGAGAAAATATGGAAACAATTATACAAGGCTGGCTGTCAATATGGCTTTATGTAATGACGGCAATTGGAGTGGTTTTGGGTGTGATCGTATGGAAAAAAAGGAAAGAGTGGTCGCCGCTCAATATTCTATGTACGCTGGCAATTATCGTTCTGATTTTACACGTCATTGAGGAATGGGTGTTGCCGGGCGGACTTCACTACTCCTACAATATCGCCCACGGTTCAACGCTTTTGAGCAGATACCCGATGAACCGGCTGACCGATATGATTACAAATTTCGGTGCGGTTATTGTTGGCTGTATCGTGCTGAAGGCCTGGGGTTTCCGCAAGCCTGCCGGGATTGCCGTTATGCTGTTTTCGGCGTTTGAGGTTATAATGCACATCAGCATCGGCATTCAGGATATGCGGATTTTCGGTGCGTATGGAATGAATACGCTTTATTCACCCGGTTTGATTACATCACTGTTCGGTTTCCTGCCTGTCTGCATCGGACTTGTCATCCATTTGTTTAAGAAAAAGGAGAACCGTCCGAAGATCGTACAATGGATTATGGCAATCGCATCGACTGCGGTTCTGGGATTTCTGCTGATCAACCTGCCCGAAACAATGTTAGGCAAAGAGGACAGTTCTTACGAATTTACAAACAGAGGCTATTATGAGAGGTTCGGCGAGCAATATGAACAGGATAACGGCTTTGAATATTTTGAGCCGGAAACAGTTAAGGAGGAACAGTAAATGAAAAACAGGACAATGATTGCACACGATAAAAACGGTAAGGAAATGACCGTGGCGGTACGGAACGCACTGCCTGTGGATTCTCCTTGCGCACGCTATACGGGCTATAAACCGGAAACCTTGCTTCTCAAAAAAGGCTCAATCCGTCTGAAAGGTTATATGCCATTACCCTGCGACATCATTCTGGAGCGCGACGTGCCAATAACGCTGCGGGACGGCGTAACGATTTATACGGATATTTTCCGTCCGAACGACGACAAACCTCACCCGGCAATTATGGCAATGAGTCCTTACGGAAAGGAAATCGGTTCTCAATGGCTCGACGATACGCCGAACCACGCGGGAATTCCTATGGAAGCCACCTCCGGCTTGCAGAAGTTTGAAGGTCCCAATCCGGCATACTGGTGTAATCACGGTTATGTAATCATTAACCCTGATGTGCGGGGAGCCTATAATTCCGAGGGAATTATCCTCTTTTTCGGGAGCGACTACGGCAGAGACGGCGCTGACATCATAGAATGAGCGGCAAAACAAGCGTGGTCTAACGGAAAAATCGGAATGAGCGGAAATTCATGGCTTGCTATTTCCCAGTGGTTTACCGCAGCACAGCGCCCCGAACATCTGGCGGCGATCGCCCCGTGGGAGGGATTGTCCGACTGCTGCCGTGAAATTGCCACCCGTGGCGGCGTGATGATGCCGGAATTTGTCAAAATGCTTTCCGATTCGTTTGCTTCTACGGAAAACGGCGGCATTGAAGATGTGATTGCCATGATGAACGAACAGCCGACAATGAACAACTGGTGGGCGGACAAAGAAGCCGATTTGGAAGCAATCGACATTCCCGCATATATCGTTGCAAGCTATACAAACCCCATTCACACTTACGGCACATTAGAGGGCTACCGCCGAATTTCCTCAAAGGAGAAATGGCTGCGTATCCACAATACCGGAGAGTGGGACGACTACTACAACAAAGAGCATACCGAGGAACTTCGCCGCTTTTTCGACCGTTATCTGAAATGTGAGGACAACGGTTGGGAAAACACTCCGAAAGTTAGGGTAAGCGTCTTAAATCCCGGCGGCAAGGACATCGTTGACCGTGTTGAAGAAGATTTTCCGATTCCCCGTACACAGTATAAAAAACTGTATCTTGACGCGGCTGAGAACAGCCTTACAGAAACACCTGTTACGGGCGAGAGTTATGCGCAGTATGATTCCGACCGCAAAAAAAGCAGTGTAAGTTTCAGCGTTAAAATGCAGTCGGACACGGAAATTTCCGGTTATATGAAACTGCGTTTATGGGTGGAAGCACTGGACAGCGACGATATGGACTTGTTCGTAAAACTGGAAAAGCGCCGTCCAAACGGACTGTCTTACAAGTTTACGTTAGGACCGGGAATGGATATGTCGGCAAAAGGCTATATTCGCGTTTCTTTGCGGGCATTGGACGAGGCAAGGAGTACCGAGGAAAATCCGCGGCAATCTATGATGAAAGAAGAAAGGCTCAAATCGGGTGAGATCGTGCCGATTGATATTTTGATTTGGCAAATGGGATTGCTTTTAAAAAAGGGAGACATTCTGCGCATTACGGTTTCGCCCTACAAAACCATGAAAATGTGGACGGGACCGTTCAAGCTGAAAATGGCAAAAGTTTCATTGCCTAAAGAGGGTTATACTTACTTGCCCGACGAAAAGCCCGAAATGTATACCATAGGCGGCTCGGAGATGTTTGCAGGTTCCAATGTGGATACCACCGATATGCCGAAAGACCACAACAAAGGCAGACACCGCATTTACACCGGCGGTAAGTATGATAGTTTTCTTTATGTGCCGATAATACCTAAAGAATAAAGGAGGTCTTGTTTATGTGGCTTTGGTTCGTTGAAACAGGTTGGCTGTACTGTATGCTGATTATGGGAATTGTCCTGACAGTACAGTTGATTGTGAAATGGAAGAATTGGGATATACTCAGGAAATTGGGTGCTTTCACGGTTATCGTTCTCGTTTTTCATGTTTGGGAAGAATGGGTAATGCCCGGCGGATTTCATTATTTTTACAATATTTCTTCGGAAGCCGTATTGCGGGATCGTTATCCAATGAATGAGCTTACGGATATGATTACCAATTTCGGGGGCGCACTTATTTGGTTTGTTTTGGTGCAGATGAATAAGTACGAGCGTAAGATGAGTTTTGCCGTCATGCTGTTCAGCTATGCGGAGGTGGCAATTCACTTGTTGGGAGCAGTTTCTTCTCGCGCGTTGCTGTTGGAAAACGGAGTTTATTCGCCTTTTTACACACCGGGAATGCTGACCGCTCTTGTTTGCTGGCTTCCGTTGGGCATTGTTTACACCGTGTATTTTGTTAAGACACACATAAAGAAATGGGATGTTATTGGCGGCATGGCAATTCTTGCGGTTTTAAGCGCACTTCTGATTGTAGTTCCGGAAAATTTGCTGAAAAGCGAAAATACCCCTTATGTGTATGACAATGCCGGATGGTATGAGCAGTACATAGATGACAGCGGCGCGATTATCGAGAGAAGTCGGGGATAAAAAATTTATCGGCAAGAGTTTTTGTACGCAAGTTTATTATGAAGCCGGTTTCAGAAATTTCTATTTTGCCCGCTCTTTTTAAGAGCGGGCAATCGGGGTTTTAGGGGAATTTCCACTAACTCAATGCCATTTTGTTTGCGCAGCAAATCAAAATGGCTATTGAGTATAGCAAAAATGAACGGCGAAACTAGTTCCATCATAAAACAAATGGCGTTGATTATCGCTTCTGGCGGCAAAACCTTTTGGGGCTATGGATTGGCACTCGGGTTGCAGGACGCAAATTTTTCCGGAGCCGCAAACCGGCACTCGCCTTGTTGGGCGCAAAACTTTTCGTAGCCGCCAACCGGCATTCGGGTTATCGGGCGCAAATTTTTTCAGACTTGCCGACCGGCACTCAAGCTGTCAGGCGCAAAATTTTTCGGAGCCACCAACCGACACTAGGGTTGTCGGGCGCAAAACTTTTCGGAGCCGCCAACCGGCATTCGGGTTATCGGGCGCAAATTTTTTAGACTTGCCGACCGGTACTCAAGCTGTCAGGCGCAAAATGTTTCAGAGTCGCTAACCGGCACTTGGATTGTCGGGCGCAAAACTTTTCAGAGCCGCCGACCGGCTCTTGGATTTTTGAGAGCAAAATTCTTTCGCGCCGAAATATTTCGCGGGTCAGTTAATCGTGAAGTCCGTTTCGGGATTTTCGATTTTGCCCGACTTTTTCAAAGTCAGGCAAACGAGGTGTTCGGGGATTTGCTACGACGAAATGCCTGATTGATAAGCCTAGCTCGTCAATCAGGCAATTGAGTATTGCTTGATTGACAAACGTCGTGAAATACCAAGCAAAGTGTCAGACGGAGTTGGTAAGAAAATCGTTGCAAATCGTGAAAGCCCCAAATCAAGTTGCCGGTCGAAAGCGACGCTAAATCCAAAATCCGCTCAAAGTTTCAGAGCAAAAAGTGCGAGCCTAAATTTCAGCCCGCACTATTTGATTTATCGAAGAGGAGCGGAAGAACATTGCAATTCAATCTCTATCTTTTCAATGATGTCGCGCAAATCGTTGAGCGCGGCAACCTCGGTGGCGTTTTTCGACACCGAATATTTTTTGAACAGCTTTTCGTAGTTGTGGTATTGCTTCTCCCATTTCAGAAAATCCAAGAGCAACGGTTCGTCGGGGTTGATTGGGATTTTTCTTTCAGTATCTGCCGCGAGAATTTTTGAGATAATCGGACTAAACTCAAAAGTTACGGTACTCGGAATAAGAGCGGAGCTTCTGTCACGTTTGCCTTTTACCACAAAGACTTTGCTCTTGCATAAGTTTATAAGCACCCCCATTAAATCCCCGCGAGTTTCTAGTCTAAAGTTCTCGCTCTCGAAAAAAATCATCGGGCTAACGTTAAGTGCCTCGACTATTTTTTGAAGCTGGTCGGGTTGCGGAATCATCTTACCTTTCTCATATTTGGTAATGGAAACTTGATGTATTCCTGTTAGTTCCGACAGTTCCGTCTGCGTCAGCCCTTTTTGCTTTCGCAAGTATTTTATCTTTTCGCCTATTGTCATAGCCTTTCTTCCTTGGTAATGATAGTGATAATTATAGTGTCTTTGCTAATATTATATCACACTCTGCGAAAAATGTCAAGAAAAAAATTCTGAAAACCCTTAACAGGTTATAGCGCATATATTATAATAAGTATATAGCCAAAGAGTTATAATAGGAATGTGAAAATTGTCTGAAATTTTTCCTGAAGTGCTTGATATTAAATTAGCGTTTATGCTATAATATAGCCATAAGGCAATACGCTATATAGGAAGAAGGGCTTGACTTGATTTTCGGGACATACCCGAAATGTTGACGGTTCAGCGCCAATGAAGAACGGCAATTATGATGATAATAAAGGGATATACACAAATGTTACACGGCTATCCGAACAATAAGGCTACATCGGATCATCTCACTCAAAAAATTTGTGGCATATTCTCGAAAAGACTTGACTTTAAAGTGTAGAAGTGATATAATAAAAGAGCAGAGATACGCCACGTTGTAAATTAGGAGGGTTTACAATGGCAACAATTCAGAAAAGAGGTAACAGCTTTTCAATCCGCGTTTCGTGCGGATACGACACACAGGGCAAACAGGTGATACAGTCCAAGACGTGGACTCCCGACGCGGGAATGACCGAACGCCAGATACAAAAAGAACTCGAACGGCAGAAAGTCCTGTTCGAGGAAGAATGCAAGAAAGGCTTCCAGTCAAAAGCGGTCAAATTTGAAACGCTAGGTGAGGAGTGGTTCGAGGAATACGCGAAAACAAATCTTCGGCACACCACATACTCGTACCTGCATCATCAGCGGCAGCGGATTTACAGGTCGCTCGGTCATCTGCGAATGGATAAGATAACCACGCGTCAAATTCAAGCGTTCATCAATTCGCTTTCCAAAGAGGGCGCGAACGAAATAAACGGTAAGCCATTATCCCCGAAATCAGTACGTCACAATCTCAACCTTATCTCGGACATTTTTGGTTACGCTGTGAAAATGGGTGTTGTAACGGATAATCCTTGCAAGAACGTTACTGTTCCGAAAAATCAACCAAAGGAAAAGGAAATCTACACGCCCGAAGAAGCCAACCGCATTTTGACGCTGCTGAACGACGAGCCGCTGAAATACCGTGCTTTTTTCAATCTGGCGATTTACAGCGGTTTTAGGCGCGGTGAGCTACTTGGACTTGAATGGAAAGACGTGGACTTCGAGAACAACATCATCAGCGTTCGGAGAACATCTTGCTATACTCCCGACCGCGGAGTTTATACTGACACAACTAAAACAAGGCTGTCGCAGAGGACGTTAAAATTTCCGCAAGAGGTTATGGATGTGTTAAAGCAGCTCCGCAAGGATCAGGACAAAGAAGCTCTGAAATGGGGCGACAAGTGGGCCGAAACGGACAGACTTTTTATTAAAGAGAACGGCGAGCCGCAGCACCCGAACACTACATACGAGTGGCTGAAACGGTTCTGCAAAAAGAATGAAATTCCGTTCCACGGTCTACACAGCTTTCGTCATCTTTTCTGCTCACTTTTGGTAAATCAGGGGGTAGACATTGTGACGGTGTCGGGAGCGTTAGGTCACTCAAATGTAACAACAACGAGCAACATATACTGCCACATTCTGGAAAATTCAAGGGCAAAGGTTTCCGAAGCAATAACCAACGCTTTGAACTTTTCGAGCAGCAAAGGAGCGTGATTTTCAAAAAAAAGAACAAACGAAGAACATTTTCAAATTTTCGCAAAAACAAAAAACGCCGAACGGCTCTATAAAGCCATTCGGCGATAACCAAACTGGTCTGAGTGACAGGATTTGAACCTGCGACCTCTACCACCCCAAAATGTGCAGGTTTTTAGCTAATTTACCTGATATTTGCCTAATTTTTCCTAATATGTTATAATGATTTTGCGGAGAAGTGAAGTCTAACATAGGAGGAAATATTATTTTGAACACAATTCTTTTTTCCGAATGGGCAGAAACGTGGCTTGAATCCATTCGAGGTACCGTTAAGGAGAACACTTTTGAAGCCACATATCGTAACTCAGTGGTAAACCATCTGATTCCCGAATTTGGGAAACGCAACATAGATGATATCAAGCCTATTGAACTTCAGATTTTTTTAAATAAGTCGGCAGAGCAGTTTTCCGTTGATACTGTAAAGAAATTTAAGTCGTGCTTGAAACAGATATTTGACGACGCGGTTTATAATAACTACTGCGATAAAAATCCCGCATACAAGTTAAAAGTTTATAAGGGTACAAGTATGGGAGAACGCATAGAGGATAGAATTTATACTCCTCAACAAATGGAGCTGATTGAAACGTATGCTCTAAAACACCGTTTTGGTTTGGATATTCTTCTGTTGCTAGAAACAGGTATGCGACGAGGCGAAATGCTCGGTTTGATTTGGGATAATATTGATTTTGATAACAAGGCTATTTATATTAAGCAAGCTGCTGCTATAGTCAAAACTGACGATATTGTTACGGTTCGGATAGGTGCACCAAAAAACAAGTCAAGTGAGCGGGCAATCCCCATCTCAACAGATTTTACTGAATATCTGAAAGGTGTTAAGGAAAAGTCCGCAAGTCCTTACGTTATACATAATCAAAACAACACCGTTATAAATCCACGGACATGGCAACGTCGACACTACGATGTGTTTATGAGTGATATGCATAGCGAATATATTAAAGTTGATATTGACATCCCCATATATTCCCCACATAGGCTGCGCCACTCTCGTGCTAGTTACTGGGTGAACGGTGGCATAAATTTGTATGCTGTCGCTAAAACATTGGGGCACTCAAATTTGGAAATGCTGAAAAAGAGATATGCTCACAGCAATTTAGAAGAAGTGAGGAATTTACTCAAAATACAGTAAAACGCCGTAAATCATTGCGGCGTTTTAATTTTGCAATTGCTTCTCTGCGTCGGAATGTTTTGAGTAATCAAGCGTTCTGTTTTGTGAAGTGCTACATTATATCACAATTGAGTGACTGCGCCGAAAGGCGTTGACTATAAAGCTTCCCAAAAACGGGCGTGCCTGTTACACGGTGCGCCCCAATATGCAGCTTGACGGGTAACTCTCCGAAAGCTGCCCCTATATTATAATATATATCAAGGAGGATAACCAATGGCGGAGGTAAGATACAGAGTATGTGACAACTGCGGTGCAAAAATCCAAAAGCTATATTGGAACATACAACTTTCAAAAATGGATGTCGAAGATGTTGATGTTGATGAACGCACCTCTTTTGATCTGTGCGAGAGTTGTAAATTCAAGCTTGAAAGGCAGCTAAATAAGATTAGATCTCCTAAAAAGGAGCAGAAATCCACATCAAGGAGGTAAGGTTATGCGGACAACTCCACAACTGAAAGAAAACAAAATACTAGAAAAGGAAGTCTGTATGGAGTTTTCCCAACGTTTCAGAGAATTGCGGCGAGAAAATTCACTTACCTTAAATCAAATAGCCAAAGAGCTGGGGCTTTCAAAACAGAGTATTGTTTATTATGCGATGGGCGACAGACTGCCTGGCATATCGATATTGATTCAATTATCAAATTTGTTTGGTGTTTCCATAGACTATCTTATTGGTCGAAGCAACAGCAGATTTTGGATATATCTATAAGGAGGTACACATTTGAAAAAGGTTATATTTATAAGCATCGCCGTTTTTTCAACAACGGCGATTTTTCTTTTTCGGCACGGCAGAAGTAAAAAACATCACCAGCCGATTATGAAGTTTAACGATTTGTATAGGGATAACAATATTGTGCAGAAGTTGAACGGAGGTGGAAAATATGGAGCTGACAATTGGTGAAAAGATTATGATCTACCGCAGACGCGCAAAAATAAGTTCAAAAGAGCTGGGCGAACGAACGGGGATTCACGCATCGACGATCAGAGCATACGAAGCGGAAAAGCAGCGTCCCGAACTTATGAACATTTTGCGGATCAGCAAAGTATTGAACATAAGCGCAAAGGAGTTGATGGATACGGAAATGAAGCAGCTTCTCAGACAAGTTCGGAAAAATGAGTAATATATTATATCCGCACGTATACGGTAAAAAAAGGCTATGTATAACGATTTAATATTAAAAAACAACCTTAAGCAAGCACGTGTTGAACACGGTATGTCACAATCGGAACTTGCTGCATTGGTCGGTGTGTCACGAAACACTATAAGTGCCATAGAAACGCAGCGATGTGTTCCCACGGCTAAGTTGGCGTATACATTATGTATTACCCTTGACAAGAAGTTCGATGAAATATTTTACTTGATTGAAAGACAGTTGATGACGGCGCAACCATAAGGCTGCGCCCTTATATGTGGCAGACGGGTCACTCCCGAAAGCTGCTTTATTTGCAACGTCATAAGCAAAAAACTGTTGCATAACCGCGCCGAAAGGCGCTGTTATATAGATTATCTTCCCAAACGGGCGCAGCAGTAACAAGCTGCGCCCCAATATGCGGCAGACGGGTCACCCCCGAAAGCCGCTCCACGGTGGAAACGCCGAGCGCAGAAAAGGTCGCGCCTTTATAAAGGGCGGGTTACCTCTATTCCCCGCCCCCGCTGCGCTTTATTAAATTTAAATAGAGGAATATTTTGAAAAGAGGTTTTATTATGACATCAATCGCATTTTACAACAACAAGGGCGGAGTTGGGAAAACCACGTCGGTAATTAACATCGCGTATCAGTTCGCTGCAGACAAAAAGGTGCTGGTAATCGATATGGACGGTCAGAGCAACAGCTCACGCTTTTTTGTGGACGAGCCAAAAACGGGCTTGGAACAGGCGCTCACAAGGTCGGTGGTAATGCCCGATATAGCGCTCTGCCCTACCCGATATCCGTTTATTGACATTATCACGGCAACTCCCGCGCTGAATGATATTGTATCGATATTTTACGCACTCTCGGAAGCAACACAGCGGGAAAACACCGAAAAGCTGCTGACGTTCAGCGAAAAATACGACTACATTCTAATCGACCTTCCTCCTGCACTTAATAAAATTACAGAGCGCATCATCAGCGCGTGCGACTACGTATTTGTTCCTATTGAGCTTGGTTCGTTTGCCATTCAAGGTATCAGCACGGTGACGGGCATCATAGCGGACTGCGGCGCAAAATTCGGCGGCTGCTTCGTCAACAAGTTTGACCGTGACAATCCCTCCGATATTCAGCTTATGGAAATGCTGAAAAGCTCCCTCGGCACAAAAGCACTTAACAGTTTTCTTCCTTTCAGCCGTGTAATTAAAAACTCGGTTTCGTACAAATTGACCGCTCCCGAATATATGGGGTGGACGTTCGCCGCGGAGTGTGTAGCCAATCTCGCGAAAGAGATTGCTGAAATTTGCGATGGGGTATAAATATGATGTTTCCACAGAAAAAAGAAAATGCAAGAATTTCGGTATTAAAAAACAACTCACAGCACACGTTATCTTCCGTACAGGATCAATGGGAGCGCACGCATCTATGCGGAGACAAATATAACAACACGCTCTGTGAGTTTTTTCTGCAAACTGACAGCAAAGACACAACCGTAAATGGCAAAAAGCTCGACCGCAGCTGTTATTATTGCATTTCGGAAAATAAAATCCGGAAGATTGGCTCGGGTGGATCGTGGACGGGGCTTTCACCGAAATTTTGCCCGAAGCGCAGGGCTTTGGAGAATGAGGAGGACATTATGGCACGAAAGTTACAGTTTGACGCGGCGATTACAAGGGATATGAAATCTGCCGCGTCGGACAGTTTTATAGACAACATCAAGATGATCGAGGTCGACGAGATTGTGGAAAACGACGATAACTTTTATTCTATTTCGGATATTGAGTTACTCGCCGACGATATCGAACGCGAGGGGTTAATGCAAAGTCTTGTTGTATCAAGGAATAGCGAGGGTACGGGGTATCTTCTTAAGAGCGGTCACAGACGTTGGACTGCGATCAAGCTGCTGATCAAAGAGAAACGGTGGAAAAGTACGAAAATACCGTGCTATGTGAGTGGTGAAAAAACCGAAGCCGAAACACAGTTTGATCTGATAATGCTGAACGCTACACAGCGTAAATATTCCGACGCGGACGTTATGCACGAGTATGAGGAGATCGAGCACACGTTCAAGGCATTGGAAGCCGAGGGCAAGCCGCTTAAAGGACGTATACGGGATAATATCGCAGCTGTGCTAAAAGTCTCTCCCGCACAGGTCGGAAAAATTGAAAACATCAAGCACAATGCCGTTCCCGAGGTCGAGAAAGCAGTCAAAAGCGGTGCAATGAGCATATCCACGGCTAACGAGGTTGCGAAGCTCCCCGAAGAGAAACAGCAGAAGATCATTAAAGAAAAGCCGAACATCTCTCACACCGAGGTAAAGGCGCTTCAAAAGCAAGAAAAGCCGCCCGTTTCTTCCAAAACCGCGTCGGAAATTAAAGACGATGAAGACAATTTTGACGAAGACCTTGACGAGCTTGACGATCTCCTTGACGACGATGAAAACGATGAGGACGAACTTGACGAAAAAGCCGATATAACGTTCGAGGAAAAAGGGTTTTCGAGAACGTTTTCCATAACCTTAAGCGAGATCGAGGCTTCTGCCCTGCTCAATTTTATGAACGATTGGGCAGACGATAATGATGATGTTGCGGTGGTGGACGTTTGGAACAGACTTAAAGCGTTCTTTGGATAGGTGGATATATTGTAGCACAACTTGCGCGGATACAATGTAGCACGCTCAATAGTTTTTAAACAATTTTTAGACATAATGTGCATTATTTCAGTTTTTTGCAAAAAGTACTTGACAACAACATAAATATGTGTTATACTTTAAAGCTGTAAAGAGCATTTTGTGAAACATAAAAAATCGTGTTTATTGAAAGGGGCAACTTATGAAGAAAAAACATTCTTTTTCGGTCTTGAAAAAAATTGCAAGCGTTTTGCTTGCAGCGATGACAATTTTATCGGTTCTTATGCTGTCGGGGTGCGGAACAAAAGCAACACTCGACTTTAAAGATCTGGTCACGGTAAAGGAAATCAACGGCATAAACGGCAGCGGTTATGCCGTGGTTATTCCCGATTGGGATAAAGCAATGGCTCTGCTCGGACATCTGAATTCCGACTCGGCAACCTCATTACTTAACACTTGTGAAGTCAACATCGAAAACAATGGCAAACTCTCCAACGGAGATAAGCTTAAGGTCACGGTGAAAACAGACGAGAACGCGCTGAAAACTGCAAAGGTCAAAGCCGAAAACACCGAGCTTGAATTCGACGTAAGCGGACTTCCCGTTGCGATAAAAGAATCCGCCGATTTCGACGCGAATTTCGACGAACTTAAAAATCTTGCCGAGGGCAAGCTGAACGAAGAAATAGCGCGGCTTACCGACGAATCAACAGATCAATGGAAAGGCGACGTGACCAAAAACGACATCGCGATGGCGCTGACGAATTCCACAAGCGTAGGCAGCGGTATCGATGTCAAGATACCGAAAATCGAGAACGTTGAATTTACGGCGGCATATATATTTAACGCCGCGCCCGACCAAGTTGAATTGGATTTTCAGAATAACGATTATACATATAAGTCCGGACAATTTTTTACGGTAATGCTGTTTACGGCGGACGCGTCGTTTACCGCAAAACGCGACGCGGCATTCCTTGTATCGGCGATTGATATGGCGGATACGGGAAAATATATTTTCGCGGTATGTGTTAAAACTCCGATAACCTCCGACGGTAAGATCACGCCCAATGAGGTCACAATGTATAAGGGCGGACTTTCCGAGGAAAGCATTATTGATGACATCAACAAACAGTACGTTTACTCCATCGTTGATACCGATGGGACAACCAAACAGAAAAACATTTACGATAATGTAAAAGTCAAGTAAAATTTAACATAAAGGCTGTGCCGTGACATTTGTGTCACGGCACTTTTTTATTTTATGGAGGTATTCAAATGGCAGGAGATGAAGCTGTACAGATCGCCGCGTCGGCGGCGCAAAAGTCAATGGAGGTCACGGCGGAGCTTATAAAGACAATACTTTTTCCGCTGCTGAAAGATTCGGGAAAATTATTGGCAAAAGGAGCGCACGCTGCCGCCGAAAAAATTTCCGATAAAGTCGCGGAGAACAAATCGGGCAATGTTTCGCGAAAGGCATTGTTGAACGAAGCCGCGGAAACGGGCTGCGCCGTTTTATCGTCAAATAATCAGTTTGCGGAGGACATAGGAAAAATCGCGGCACGGGCAAAACAAGAAGGTATACCCATTCACATAATTGGAGGAGACGGAGGAAAACAGTCGATTGAGTTTCTTGAACGCGACAAGACGGTTATGCAGCATATTATGCAAGAAACTATCGCAAACAATATAAAATCCAATTCACCCGAATATGCTCATTTTTCAATAAATGAAAGCAATGTTTTACCGATGAAAGCTATGCTTGAGGAAAACGGCGTGCAATGTGCTTTCATCAGCGGAAACGGGAAAATATACTGCACATATCACGCGTATGACGCGGAAAAGGTCAATGTTCTGAAACAGGATTTTAAAGATATGCGCAACGATATCGCTGTCGATTTGAAAATCGAACTCTCCAAAGACGGGTTAGGGAAAATAACGGACGCGAAGTCGGGAAAAACGGCGGATCTTTCACAATACGGCGGCACGATACGGCAGTATCAAGTTGTAAAGCTGCTGCAAAACGAGCTTGGCTACTCCAAGGAAAAAGCGACCCTCGCCGCAAATAAAGTCTGTGATGATTTGGGACTTGACCCCAAAGAATATTTCGCGCACACAGAGCAGCTCGACGCATTCAAATCGTTTAAGACCAACATACGGTTTGAAAGCGACGACAGACTTTTACGGGATATTTCTTTTTCGGAGGTGTATTTTCACGACGGCGAAAGTCCGCATATTTCCATAGTAAACGGCGATAATTCCGTGACGATCACGCCCGACAAAATGAGTGAAGCCGAATTAAAAGAGGTGTTTACCACTCGGTTGGCTATGAACGAACAGCAAGCGGATAAAGCCGTTGAAAAAACTATAAAGATCAACAATCAAATCAAATCGCAATATAAGGAACTCAAGGTTGACCGAACTACCGGGATAGCGCAGACAATCAATATCGAGCGCACGTCCAAAAGCACGTTCACGCTGACTGTCGGGGCAGCGCAAAAGCAGTACGATCTGAACGATGAACGTCTGGCAGATAAGCTGAAAAGCGATCTCGGTATAACCTCGGACAAAGCGGAGCGCATAATCGGTAAGGCAAAAAGCCAAAGCGCGTTTGTAAACAACATCGAACGCAGAGCGCAGAAGCGGAACGAGAAAAAAACGGCTCAAAAAGAACATTTGCATACCGAGAAACCGCAAACCAAAGGAGCGCGTAAATGAAAAAGAAAAAAGACCCCTTAATGACAGCGCTTATGGTATTATTGGCGCTGATAGTGATTTACGCGGCGGCAGCACTCGGCGCGGCTTTGGATATGGCGGTAACGGAGGACGGAAAGACAGATCTTTCACAGTTTACGGAAAATTTTGAAGTCTCTTTGACGCAGCCTAAAATTATTTTTTCAGGTTTGAAAAATAAAAAATCCAAAACCTTTATGATGGCGGCGTTCGGAGCGGTCGGAGTTGGATGTTACGCGCTGATGAAAGCAAACAACAAAAAGCGCCTCCACCGCCGCGGCGTGGAACACGGCTCTGCGCGGTGGGCTACGGAAGCGGAAGAAAAGTCGCTCTCCGACAAGGAAGATAAGAAAAAAGCCAAGCAGCCAAAAGGTAAATACGAAACCGACAACAATATCTTGCTTACGCAAGAGGTACGAATGTCGCTGAACACTCGACAGCACCGAGAAAATTTGAACGTGCTTGTAATCGGCGGCTCCGGTTCGGGAAAATCGCGGTTTTACGTTTTGCCGAATTTAATGCAGCTTAACACGAGCTATGTAATAACCGACCCAAAGGGAGAGCTGTTGAGAAGCTGCGGCACACTTATGAAAGACGCGGGTTATGAGATCCGCGTTTTTAATTTGATTGATATGCGGCACAGCAACAACTACAACCCGTTCAACTATGTTTACGATGAAAAGGGGGAAATAAGTGATACCTACGTTATGAAAATGGTCGAGTGCTTGATGAAGAACACCAAACAGGAGGGCAGCACGGGCGGCGATCAGTTTTGGGACGACAGCACGAAAGAACTTATTCTCGCGTGCAGCTTTTACCTTTTGGAGCGAAATCGTCTTGAATCAGACGGCGAGGAATTTCACGATCCGGAGGGTGCGCTTGACGGATTCGCAATGAATTTTCCGATGGTTATGAAGATAATGAGCCTTGCGGAAATAAGCGAACAGGACGAAGATCACGAGTCGCCGCTTGATATTATGATGAACGAACTTTCCGATAAAATGCCAAACAGTATGGCGGTGAAATTTTATCGAGATTTTAAAAAGGCTCCCGCCGAAACGGCGAAGTCGATTTTAATTTCGGCGGCGGTGCGGTTTGCGGCGTTCAGTCTGCCGAAAGTCATTGATCTTACGCACACGGACAACATTTCGCTGAATACGCTCGGCGATAAGAAAACCGCGCTGTTTGTTCTTATTCCCGCGTCTGACGCGACGTTTAATTTTCTCGCGGCAATGATGTACACGCAGCTTTTCGATACATTGTATGACGCGGCGAACTTTAAATACGGCGGCAGACTTCCCGTGCACGTTAGATGTATGCTTGATGAGTTTGCAAATATCGGCACTATTCCAGAATTTGACAAGCTACTTGCGACAATGCGCTCAATGGAGATTTCAGCGAACGTCATTATACAAAACCTCGCACAGCTGAAAAAGATGTACAAGGATTCGTGGGAGGTTGTAACCGGAAACTGCGACAGTATGCTGTTCCTCGGCGGCAAAGAGCAAAGCACATTGGAAGCCGTATCGAAGCAGTTAGGCAAAGAAACGATTGACGTGGTATCCTATAATCAAACCAAATCGCGAAGAAATCCGTCAACGTCCGTAAACAACAGTATTATGGGGCGTGAACTTATGACACCTGACGAGCTTTCCATTATGAAGCCGAATGAATGTGTGCTGATGATCCGTCAAAAGCACCCGTTTTTTTGTCACAAATACGATATAGAGCAGCACAAAAACTATCAATATCTCGAGGACAGTGACGAAAAGCAGGCGTATCTTATTGATAATTTGCACACGGAAACGGCAAATCAAAAAGACCTGAAATTTGAAACTATCGAAGTGAACAAATGGAAAAATGCCGTTGAGGATACCGAGCCAATGATGTCCGATATTGACATACCCGACGATGACGAACCCGATATCGAATCGGCTGTCGAGTTTGGAAATTATGATTTAGAAAGCTACGACGAGGAGAAAATTATGGAAGAAAAAACATCAACTCAGAAATTGTTTGATTTAGAGGACGATTTTGAGAACGTTGACGAGCTGCCAGACGACATTGAACTTATGGATTTAAGCGCGCCCGTCGTTATCGACGAGGAATTTCTTTCAGCAGCAGACCTATTCTGATTACTTCCGCATAAGCGGTTGTATATAATATTTTTTTGGAGGTTTTACTTATGCAAACAAAATTGAAAAGAACCGGAACAAATCACAATTTCTTTCTGAAATTGAACGCAAAGCGCAAAAAACTCGCGCTTACTGTCGGCGTTTTTATCGCCACGAATTTAATGACGGCGATGTCGGCGTTTGCAACTGCACCAGCAGGCGGCGCGGGAGGTGCTGGCGGCGCGGGAGGTGCTGGCGGCGCGGGCGCAGGCACGGGAACCGGACTTAACGATACCGTAGGGCAAACGCAGTTTGAAGATCTGATCAATTTCTTTGCGACTTGGATCGGGCGTATCGGCGGCGTTATCGCTCTAGTGGGCGCGGTAATGTTCGGCTTCGCGCAGAAGTCCGAAGACCCCGAGGGCAAACAGCGCGGTGTAAACACAATGGTGTCGGGCGTTATTGTTTTCGCGATATCGCAAGCGGCAGACTTCTTCACCTCTATGGCTTAATCAAACAAAACGGAAAAACACGGGCGGCGTGATATAATGTATCACGCCGTTTTTGGTTTTCCGAAAGGAGGTCTTTTTATGACGTGGAACGATGTGCTTAACAATACTTCTCTTACAATGCAAGCTATAAAAAGTTTGATAAGTTGGACAGTGGATTTTCTTACAAATTCCGCCGTTTATGATGCAATATACAATACAGTTTCGGGAAATGCGATAATAAGCGCAGTTAATTCGATAGCACTTACACTTTGCGTACTTTTCTTTTTGATTGATTTTTTTCAAAAATCCTTGCATCTTCAATGGGTTACTTGGGAAAATATAATGATGTTTTCTATGAAGCTGTTTCTGGCTAAGATTATGGTGAGCAACGCGGCGGGAGTGTTGAAAATAATTCAAAACGGCTTTAATTCCATTTTGTCTTCTTTTACATCAAGCGGTATTGCAAGTGAAATGTTTCCTCATATTGGCGTGGACGCAAGCCTTAATCCCGCTAGCAATGCGTTTTATGTTCAATACTTCATATCCCCGACCGCCGACGGTTATGACAAAATAGTCAGCGGAGATACTCACGTTTCGGCGAAAGCGCTTTTTTATAATGCCGAGGTTTTCTTGATCGGACTGATAATGAAAATTGTCTTTGCGATAATCGCTATAATTGTCGTCGCCCGAATATTTGAACTTCTCGTTTATGCTTGCATTTCCCCTATCCCATTGGCAACGCTTTCGTGCGAGGGGCTTCAGGACGTGGGAAAAAACTTTCTGAAATCTTTCGCGGCTGTATGTTTGCAAGCAACGGTAATTGTAGTAATGATATTGATTTATTCGGCGATGTTATCCGACGCGACAATATTGGATCTTGACAGCCTGGACGAGGATTATCGTGGACAGCTGAAGCTTTTACTTTGTACATTTATATTTGCGGCGGGCGTAATGCAATCGGGAAATTGGTCTAAGAAAATTTGCGGCGCGATGTAAGGAGGACGTATGATTGAAATAAAAATTCCGAAAGAGATTTCGGATTACAAACAGAAATTTTTATTTGGCTTGACGGTGCGGCAGTTCATTTCGGTCGCGTCGGCGCTTGTCGTTTGCGTTCCGACTTACATTTTCGGGAAAAAAACCGTGGGCGAGGACGTTATAAGTTGGGTGGTAATTCTAATTGCTGTGCCCATTTTTTGCTTCGGTTTTTTGAAATTCAACGGAATGCCGTTTGAGCAATTTATCCTAACGGTCATTCGGTTCGGCATACAACCGCAAAAGCGTAAATATGTTGATCTGCCCGTGTTTTGGAGTATCCGAAACGAAATAATTGAGGACGAACTGCTGCATCAGAAAGAACTGAAAAAGAGGAAAGGACGTGGCAAACTTGGCAAGCGCAAGAGAACTTGATAAGCTGCGGACGGATAAAGAAAAAGGGATCGCCCGTTCGAAAAAAATAAAAGCAAAGCCGCCCAAACGCAAGGTCGCGAGAACGGTGCAAGATACTATTCCGTATGAGCACGTTTGCAGCAACTATATAATCAAGGTTGCCGAAAACAAATTTTCCAAAACATACGAATTTTCGGACATAACCTATTCGGCGGCAGACCCCGACACGCAAGAACAGATTTTTATATCGTACAGCGACTTGCTGAATTCGTTCGATATTACCGATGATATCCAGATAACGCTGCATAATAACGTTGTCAACGAAAAAGAGTTTAGGGAGCGTATTTTGCTTAAGCCCCAAGATGACGGCTATGACGAATATAGGGAGGAGTACAATGAAATGCTCCTCGATAAAATGCAGCAAGGTCAAAACGGGCTTACGACAAAAAAATACATTACCGTTACGGTAACGGCAGTTGATCTGCAGATAGCACAGCAGAAATTTCTCACCAACGAGTTGTATATGAGATCTTGCTTTCAGCGTATCGGCAGCGAGCTTAAACCGCTTAAGGCGAACTCCCGAATACGTATTTTAGCCGATATTTTTCGCGGCGTAAATCAAGATATACGTCCGATAAGTCAAGGCGAATTTTGGCGTGGCTCGGAAAAATCGTTATGCTGCCCCGATTATTTCGAGTTCAAAAAGGATTACTTTATGTACGACGACAAATACGCTCGAATGGTGTATTTGAAACAATTGCCGACTCAGCTCACCGACGAAATACTCAAAGACCTTTGCGATACGAGCTTGCCGATCGTTATCACCGTAAACGCAAGTCCCGTGCCTCCCGAAGAAGCTATAAAACGAGTTAGGCGGCAGCTTACGAGTATGAAACAGGAGCAGATCGACAAACAGAGCAAAGCATCAAAGCGAGGAGTTTTCGTGGACGTTATAAGCGAGGATCACAAGCTTTCGATGGAAGAAGCAAAACAACTTTTGGATGACCTTATTTCCAAAAACCAGAAAATGTTTATGGTGAATTTGGTGATTATGGTAACCGCAGACAACTTTGAACAGCTCGAAAACAGCACGGACAAGGTCGAAGCTGTTTTCCGAAAGTATGTATGCACGTCAAGCCGCGCTCCGTTTCAGCAAGAGGACGCGCTTGCAAGCTGCTTGCCGCTTGGAAATTGCAGGCTGCCCGTGCGCAGAACGCTTATAACAGAAAGCACGGCGGTGTTTATGCCGTTCTGCTCGAAAGAGCTGTCACAGCGTGGCGGCTTTTATTACGGACTTAATCAGAGTACAAATAATCTGATAATCTTTAACCGAACGTCGCTGATGAACGCCAACGGCTTTATTTTGGGCACATCGGGTTCGGGGAAATCCTTTGCGACAAAGCGCGAAATGACCAATGTTTTTCTCGCGAGCAATGACGATATAATTATTATCGACCCCGAGCGCGAGTATACAAATCTCGTTAAAGCGTTGGGCGGCGAGGTGGTTTACATTTCGGAAAGCTCCCGGTCGCATTTAAATCCGCTTGAAATATCCCGCGAGGAAATGAAAAAAGGCGAAAATGTCGTAGCGTCCAAATTCGATTTCTTTATGTCATTCTTTGAGCGAATTATGGGTAAAACGGGGATTTCTCCCGAACAGAAAACCATAATAGATAATTGTCTGCACAAGGTTTATCAGGATTTTCTTACAGGGAAAACAGATAAAATGCCCACGCTCGGCGATTATTATGAGATTTTGAAAAGCTATTCCTCAAAGGAAGCTGAACCGCTTTATTTGTCGCTTGAATTATATGTAAACGGTTCTATGAAAGCGTTCTCGTTTTCAAACAATGTGGATATAAATAACCGCGTTGTGGTTTACGACCTTAAAGACCTTGGCGAGCAATTAAAGGCTCTCGGAATGATGGTAGTGCTTGAAAACATGTGGGACAGAGTTGTGCAAAACCGTGACAGAGGAATCAGAACACGCATTTACATAGATGAAATGCATCTATTTTTCGACAGCGAACAAAGCTCCAACTTCTTTCTCAAACTCTATAAACGCGCCAGAAAATGGGGCGGTATTCCAACGGGAATTACGCAGAACGTTGAGGATTTGTTAGCATCAGACACAGCGCGGAGAATGCTTTCAAACTCCGAGTTTATATTGATGTTAAATCAGCACACCAACGACCGCGACCAATTAGCGCATTTGCTGAAAATCCCCGATGAAACAATGAAGTTTGTGACGGGCGCTTCGGTAGGTTCAGGGTTAATCTATTGCGGCGCGAACGGTTCCGTACCGTTTAAGGATGATTTTCCGACTGACACGAAACTGTACAAGCTGATGACGACGAAATTCGGAGAGTAAGCTATGGAAAAACATTCCAACGACAGAAAACCTCACGCAGATCGCGGAAAGGTCGACTTATCCAAAAAAGTGGAACGCAAAGATGTTTCGGCTTCACGTAAGATACATACCTCAGCAGAGCGCAGACTAACGGGAACAGCCGATCATCAAACCGTAAAGAATACCGCGTCCATGCACAGAGCTTTAGCAACGCAAGCTTCGTCAAAAGGAAAGGTCGATTTATCCAAAAAGACCGAGAACAAAACCGCTAATTACAAAACCGTGGAAATCAACGCGCCGATGCGAAAAAAAGACGGAAAGGTTAATTTGTCCAAAGAAGCTGAAAGCAAAGCGTCTCCGGCTTGGGGAACAATTCACGCTTACGACCGCAGCATACCTGTTGGAATCAACGCTCCGACTCGAAAGCATAAAAGAGAGTTGGCGAAAAAAATTGGCTCAACCCCCAAAGTAGTGGAAAAGCTTAGAAAGGGTAAGCGACCGAGAGTTTCAGCTTACCGGCAACAAGGA
>CANRFR010000017.1 GCA_947629945.1 uncultured Clostridia bacterium
CAAATGTCCCAAGTGCAGTCCGTCAAAATATCCGAGCGCGACAGCCGTCTTTTCGCGGGCGGGCGCGCCGTAAGTTATGTCAATCAAATTAATCACCGTTAAATCGTTTTACGGAAATCAACTCATCGTCCGCGATCTTCGCAACGCCGATAAACTTTTCTCCGTAAACTCTGTAAAATCCCTCGTTAAAATTCCCGTGAAGTCGTTTAACATCAAGCCGCACGCCGTTAAGATACAGCCGCTCTTGAACGCTGTCAAGCCGTATTTCGGGATACTCAGCAAAAACGCTCTCAACGGGTCTCAAAAGCCGCTCCAGTTCTTCCGTCGACTTGACTTTCAATTCTTCAAGCGGAAAACTCTCGGCAAGCGAGTAGCCGCAAGCGCGGGTTCTGACCAAACTTGTCATGACCGCGCCAACGCCAAGCGCCGCACCAATGTCGTCCACTAACGTGCGAATGTACGTGCCGCTCGAGCAGTCTACTTCAATAACGCCGTCCGAGCCGTCAAACTCGATAAGCTCCAGCCGCGAAATATTCACCGGACGCGGCTTGCGCTCCACCTCGATACCTTTCCGCGCAAGGTCGCACAGCTTCTGACCGTTGACCTTAAGCGCCGAATACATCGGCGGAATTTGTAAAATATCGCCCTTAAATTTCTCAAGCGCTTTCAGCAGCATTTCCTCGGAAATATTAACCGATTTTTGCTCCGTGCATTTTCCCCAGATATCCAAAGTATCCGAAGTAAGCCCCAGCCGAAATCCCGCTCTGTAACTCTTCCCGCTCTCGGGCAAAACGGATACCGCCTTCGTCGCGTTTCCGACGAACACGGGCAAAACGCCCGTAGCCATTGGGTCGAGCGTTCCGCTGTGCCCGACTTTTTTCGTTTTGAAGCACCCGCGCATTATCGCCACAACGTCAAACGACGTGAACTCGCGCGGCTTGTTCACAATAATTATACCGTTCATTTGCCGAGCGCCTTCCGAACCGCCTCGCAAGCCGCTTTGATTATCTCGTCCTCTGCGTTCTGCAAGCCGTTAAAGAACGAACAGCCGCCCGCTCTCGCATGACCGCCGCCGCCGAACCGCGCGCAGACCTCTGCGGCATTCACAAGCTGACTTGTTCTAAGCGACGCTTTAAACTCGCCGCTCTTTTTTTCTTTGATACAAATACCCACGTCCACTCCCTCGATCTGCCGCGGTATGTTCGCCAAAGCGCCAACGTCGTCGCTGTCCACGTCAACGCTGTTTATGAGAGACTGCGTTACGGTTATTATCGCAACTCTGCCGCCCTCAAAATAACGAATGGTTTTCAGCGCTTCCTGTTCGAGTTTTATGCGGCCTTGTGTTTTGAGGTCGAAGTTGACATAATTTATCATTGCATAGTCCGCGCCGAATTTCATCATCTCCGCCGCAATAAGGTGGGTCTGCGGCGTGGTGTTCGAGAATTTAAAGCACCCCGTGTCGGTTGCCGTGCCCGTGTAAACGCAGTTCGCAAGCTCTTTGTCGAACGGCACGCCGAGAGCGTTTATCACCTCGTACATGAGTTCGCACGCCGCCGCGTATTCCGCGCGGACAAGAGTGCGCTTCGCGTAATCGGTGTTGGTCTCATGGTGGTCTATACACAATTCCGCCGTATCGCCGACTTCTTTCATATCGCCGAGCAGCTTCGTATCGGCAACGTCCACGCAGACCACGGTTTTCGTCTCAAATTCCTGTTCCTCAGCCGCCGCAAAAAGATACTCAAACTTCTTGGGTATCTCGTCGGGGCAGACCGCTTTTGCGCGCTTTCCCATTCTCTGCAAAGTGCCGCATAGTGCATATCCGCAGCCGAGCGTATCTCCGTCGGGAGACGCGTGCATAAGAATCAGAAAATCGTCGTTCAACTTTAAGAACTCCGCCGCCTGCCTTACGTCAATCTTCATCGCCGTCCTCCTTGTCGGAGCTTTGCGAATTATCCTCCGCATGCTTGGGCAAATGCGCGATTATATCTTCAATGTGTTCGCTGTATTCAAGCGAGTTGTCGGGCTGAAAAATAAGTTCGGGAATTTTACGCATACGAACGGCTCCCGCGATCTGCTTTTTAAAGTAGCCGCTTGCCGCCGTCATTCCCTCGACAGCCTTTGCCGTGACATCCGAACCGCCCAAACAAGCCACCCATACCTTACAGTAGCTCATATCGTTGGTAAGCTCGCAGCGCGTTACCGTCACGAAATTTTTCGCGACGCGCGGGTCTTTGACGCCGCTTACCGCCGCAGAAATCTCGCGCCGAATATCCTCGCTCAATCTTTTGATATTAAAGTTAGCCATTTTAGCCTCCTTTACTTAAACCACTCACTCGCGGTACTCTTCCATAACGTACGCCTCAAAAATGTCGCCCTCTTTGATGTCAGTAAACTTTTCAAGGCTAATGCCGCACTCAAAGCCCGCCGCAACTTCCTTGACCGCGTCCTTGAAGCGCTGCAAGCCCGCGATCTTATCGTCGCCGACTACAATGCCGTCGCGGACTATACGAACCTGTCCGTTTCTCGCGACCTTGCCGTCCAAAACATAAGAACCCGCAACAATACCGATATTTGACAGCTTCATAACCTTGCGGACTTCAACGCGTCCAAGCTGCACCTCGCGGAACTTCGGCGCCAACATACCCTTCATAGCCGCCGTGATGTCCTCGATAGCGTCATAGATAACTCTGTAAAGGCGAATTTCAACGCCCTCGCGCTTTGCGGACTCCTCCGCCGACGGGTGCGGACGAACGTTAAATCCTACGATGATAGCTCCCGAAGCCATAGCGAGCATAACGTCGCTCTCGCTTACCGCGCCAACGCCGCCGTGTATCACCTTAACGCGCACTTCATCATTCTGTATCTTCATAAGCGACTGGGTTACCGCTTCCACAGAACCCTGAACGTCTGCTTTAACGATTATCGGCAGTTCCTTGACTTCGCCTTGCTCAATAGAACTGAACAGATTGTCAAGCGTGACTTTCTGATAACTCTTGAACTGCTCTTCCTTAGCTTCGCGCTTACGCTTCTCAACAAGTTCACGAGCCAGCTTTTCATCTTCAACGGCGTTGAACGTGTCGCCGGCGCTCGGAACTTCCGAAAGACCCATTATCTCTACCGGTACAGAAGGTCCCGCTTCGGTAACGGTTCTGCCCTTATCGTCGCGCATTACGCGGATACGTCCGACGGAAGCGCCCGCGATAAGGATATCGCCCGTATGAAGCGTTCCGTTCTGAACGAGCAGCGTTGCGATAGGACCTCTCGCCTTATCCAAACGCGCCTCGATAACCGCGCCCACAGCCAGCCTGTTCGGGTTAGCTTTAAGCTCCATAACATCGGCGGTAAGACCCACCATTTCAAGCAGCTTATCCATACCCTCGCCCGTCTTAGCTGAAACGGGTACGCAAATGATATCGCCGCCCCAGTCCTCGCAAACAAGGTCGTATTTCGTAAGCTCTTCCTTGATTTTCTCGGGATTAGCGCCCTCTTTATCTATTTTGTTCATCGCGACGATTATCTGAACGCCCGCCGCTTTAGCGTGGTTTATCGCTTCAACAGTCTGCGGCATAATGCCGTCGTCGGCGGCCACTACAAGAATAGCGATATCGGTTATCATAGCGCCGCGCGCTCTCATAGAAGTAAACGCCTCGTGTCCGGGAGTATCCAAAAACGTAATGTCGCGGTCCTCCAAATGAACTCGGTACGCGCCGATATGCTGCGTAATGCCGCCCGCTTCGGTAGTCTGAACGCTTGCATGGCGAATATAGTCCAGAATGGACGTTTTGCCGTGGTCAACGTGACCCATTACTACGACTACGGGCGAACGCGGCTGCAAATCCTCGGGAGCGTCGGGAGTATCCTCGAACAGACGTTCCTCGATAGTAACGATGACTTCTTTCTCGACCTTAGCGCCCAGTTCTTCAGCGACCAAAGACGCGGTATCGAAATCTATAGTCTCGTTGATATTCGCCATAACGCCCAAACCGAACAGCTTTTTGATGACCTCGGATGCTGTAACTTTAAGGCGCGTCGCCAATTCGCCGACAACTATCTCGTCGGGTATCTGAACTTTAAGCTGCTGCTTTCTCGCGCGCTCCAACTCCAAACGCTTCAGCTTCTGCGCTTCGGTCTCACGCTGCTTGCCGTACTGCTTGCCCTTTTGCTGCGACTTCTGATTTATTTTCTGCTTGTTGCGGAAGTTATCGTTGTTCATACGTCCCGCGGGGGCGATAGTCTCATAGCGCTCGTTGTATTTGTCGAGTTCAACATAGCTGCCGCGCGTATCTACGCGCTTGGTTATCTGTTCGCCGTGCTGAACCGCTCCGCCTTTCTGCTTCTGCTTGGGGGGATCGTTCACCTTAAGCTTGCTGGAGTCAATGACGGGCTTTGCGGGATTTTTTGCCGCCACGGGAGCTTTAGGCTGAGGCTTCTTGACCTCGGTCTTTTTGTTCTCGTTCTTGCCTTGGGGCTTATCCGAACGGTTGTCGCGCGGTCTGTTGTCCTTAACGACTGCCGCCGCTTCAACCTTCTGTACCGTCTTGGAATCCTCGGGCTTGGGCTTTTCCTCCATTTTTGGCTCGGACTTCGGTTTTTTCTCTGCCTTGACCCCTGTCTTAGCCGCATCCGCCTTGACCACGGTCTTGGGTTCTTCCGCCTTGACCTGAGCTTTCGGCTCTTCTTTTACGGCTTGCTGCGCGGGCTGCGCTTGCTTAACGGCTTTTTCGGATTTTTCCGTTTTCGCCGACTTTTCGGGCTTCTCGGACTTCTCCTTAACGGGCTTCTTCTCCGATTTTGCGGACGTTTCCTCTGCCTGAACGGCGCTTTCGTCCTTTTTAGCCGCTTTCTTTTTCGCGGGCTTTTCTTTAACGGCAGCGGACTTCTCCGTTTTAATGTCCTTAGTGGTCGCAAACGTCTTCATAACGTTCTCGACCTCATATTTTTCCGTAAATTTTTGCAAGACGTAGCCCACCTCGTCAGACGTAAGGGAGCTTTGTCCTTTTCTTGCTGTGTCGCTCGGGAACGCCTTGTCAAGAAGCTCTATAAGCTCCGACTTGTCAACGTTCAAATCACGGGCAACATCCTGTAATTTGTATTTTATCTGTTTACTTGGCAATGTAAATTTCCTCCAAAAAATTAGATTTAATAAACCTCTTTTTGTCTCTCCACATCCTGCGAAAAGACGTTTTCGTTTTAAAATTAAGCACTCAAAACGGCGAAGAAGTCAAGTTATGTTCTTTTTTATTGAACCGTAAAGTCCCTCGTCGGCAACGAAGAAAACGCCCGCTCTTTTACCGAGAGCCTCCTCCGCGTCGTCCATAGTGAACTCTGCTTTTTTTACTTCAACATCAAATTTTTGCGCGTGAAAAAGCACTTCTTTTTCGGTTTTCGGCGAAACGTCGCGACTTAGTATCACGCCGCCCGCCTTTTTGCTTTTCATCTCATCGCAAACGGCGTCAAAGCCTATTGTCAGCTTGCCCGCGCGTCTGCAAAGGCACAGCGTTGAAAGCGATTTACTGTTTATTTGCGGTCAGCTCCTTTTCAAGTTCGTCGTATATCTCGGACGGCACTTGGCACTTGAACGAGCGTTCGAGCTTTTTACCCTTTCGCGCCAGCTCCAGACACTTCATCTCGTTACAGATATACGCGCCGCGCCCCGACTTTTTTCCCGTGGGATCCACAGAAAAATTGCCGTCCTTATCGCGGACTATCCTAACAGCGCCCTTTTTTCCGATCATCTCGCCGCAGCCGACGCATTTTCTTTGCGGCACGCGCTTGACCGCGGTATTTTTCTGCATATCCGCTCCTTACTCCGCGTTCGCGGGCTGAGTTTCCTCTGCGGAAGTCTCGCCCTGTACTTCACCTTGCACTTCGTTCTGTACTTCGTCTTGAACTTCGCTTGATTCGCCCTGTTCACCGTCTGCTTCCTCGCCCTCGGGGTGGAGGTACTTTTCTTCAAGCGGCACAACCTCAAAATCCTCGGGAGTAACGTTGCTTTCGGACTTGATGTCGATTTTATAGCCCGTAAGCTTAGCCGCGAGCCACGCGTTCTGACCCTTGTTTCCGATAGCAAGCGAAAGCTGATTATCGGGAACAACTGCCTTACATTCACGCTTGTCGGGATTAGGATTAGTGATAACGACCTTAGATACCTCGGCAGGCTTCAGCGCTTGCTTTATAAATTCCTCGGGTACATCGCTGTACATCACCACGTCAACCTTTTCGCCCTTTATCTCCTTGGTCACCGCGTTTATACGACTCTTTTGAGGACCGATACACGCGCCCAGCGCGTCAACATTGGGGTCGTTGCTCCAAACGGCGATCTTGCTGCGGCTTCCGGGAGCGCGGCTTACCGCCTTTATCTCAACGGTACCGTCGTAAATTTCGGGGCACTCCAACTCAAACAAGCGCTTGATGAGCCACTTGTCGTTGCGCGATACTTTAAGCGTTTGGTTTTTCTCGCCCTCTTTGAACTCTTTGGAAACTCCGGAAATGTAAACCTTAATAACCTGACCGACCTCCAAAACCTCGCCCGGGATCTGCTCGGTACGCGGAAGCATAACCTCGTTGTGATTGATCTCCAGAGTAGCAAAGCCGGTTTTCGGCTCGATCTTAGTAACAGTCGCAGAAACCGCCTCGTCTTGATACTGTCCCCATATCTCGCTCAAACGCTGACGTTCCGCCGTTGAGAAGCCCTGACGGATCAGGTCCTTGGCGTTCTTCGCGGCAATTCGCTTAAAGGTTTTCGTATCTATGGGGATACGAACGTGGTCGCCTACTTCAAGCGTCGGATCGATCTTCCGTGCTTCTTCAAGCACGATCTCCTTTTCCGGCTCGTAAAGAGTATCCACCACCTCAATGACCTCTTTAAGGATAGCTACGTCGAACCTACGGTTCTTCACGTCCACTTTAACGTCAACATAGTCCTCGTCATCGTCGAAATGCAAGTTGGTTTTAAGACTTCTTTCGATAGCGGACTTTATCTTATCGCCCAATATCTCGATATCAATGCCCTTTTCCTCGGCAAGCGCCGAGAGATTTTCAAAAATATCGCCGTAATCTTCCCCTTTTGTTGTTTTTCTTTTAGCCATTTTCCCTTAGTCCTCCAATTTCATAATTTATAATACAAGTTTTGACTTAACCCATAAGGTCGTCAAAATCGTCAAAGTCATCGTAATTTATCGCTGAGATATCCGAAACGGCAATCTGAGCCGTGCCGAACTCTCCGCTTACGTTCAGCCGTTCACCGTCGAACGCGTCAAGCACACACTTCACGCTCTTTTGCGGCAATCCCTCAACGAGTTTATAAGTTTTAAGCTTTATCTTTTTTCCAACTGAAAGCGGCAATTGTTCAATTCGCCGAACAGCGCGCTCCAGACCCGCCGAGCCTATCTCGAGATAGTCGATTTTGTCAATAAAATTCGACTTGTCTATCTCCGCGTTGATAATGCCGTCGATAGAGGTGCAGTCATCGATTGAAACGCCCTCCGGCTTGTCAATCAAGATACGCAGGTACCACGCCGCGCCCTCTTTAATGAACACTACGTCCCACAGCGAGTACCCGTGCTCCTCAACAATTGGACGGACAATTTTCTCCGCCGCCGCTTCCACAGCTCCAAAGCCTTTTGCAAGCGCCATTTGATCACTCCTTAAATTTAACAAATAAAACTCAAAGACCGAGGTGAATTCCTCGGTCTTTGCTTTACTATAGTAATATTATACCACAATCTTTCGCAAAAATCAAGGGGGTTTTAATAAAAATTTAAAATTCGTTCACAGAATACAGAAGCGCGAGCTTAATTTGCACAAAAAGCTTGTTGGAAAGCCGCGCGTATTCGTCCGAAAGACCTTTTTCCTCGGCGTAAAACGGCGGCGATTCGTTCCACGAGCCCATACCGCCGAAAACGTCCGCTTTTTCCGCCGCATAAGACAGCCGCTGATTTTTTTCCGGCAACTCGGAAATTTCATCTCCCTCATCGGACAATCCGTTTTCAAGAATATCCAAAGCCTTATTGAAATATCCGGTCCAAAACGGCTGATCTATTTTTACGGCAAATTGTGCGATCTCGGAAAGAACTTTTTTGAACTCGTTGGTATTATCCTTGAACTTAGGTTTTTCCTTTGGTGCGTTATTCCATTCGTTCTCGAAATATTCAATACTCCAAAAGCGTTTGTTTTGGTCAAATTTCCATTTCAGTATAAAATACGTGACCTTGCCCGAATTATAGAAGCACACAATGCACCCGCCCGAGGAATTGCTGAACCCGTGAATTTCTCGGTCACGCGCGCTTACGGGGAGCAACATAAAAATATCTTCAAGACCCGTCAGCTTCAGGCGCTCAAACCATTTTTCAGCGGATTTTTCTACGACCTCTCCGTTTTCGTAAAGAAATACGAATTTTTCGGAGTTTACATACTTAGGCATTTTGTAATTCAAATCCGCGCCGCTTTTTAAAGCGCTCCTCGCGGCAGCCGTCAGCAAACACAGTTCTCGCGTTTCACCGTTCATTTCAATTCCTCTCTTTTTGGCTTTCGCACATATGGTATCATATCTTTCTCGCACGCCCCGAATTTTTTGTAATTCTCCTTGCCTTGCCGCAGTGTCAAACCGTGATTTGCTCCCGACGGCTCGTCAAGCAAATCGTCGCCGCTAACCTCTCTGTCAACGCGAACGCCCTTTATACCGCCGTTTTCAAAAACAAGATACGCGTCGTCCTCCCAAAAACAAACGGGGCAAATGTCATATCCGCCGCGCTCGTCGATTGTCAAGCAGCCGCAGCAAAGGCAAGGCAGTTTTCCCATAAGAACCTCCAAAATGCTATGCGAAAACCGCTCGGAACAATCCGAGCGGTGATGGTTATCCTATTGTGGACGGTTTACACGCCAAACTTGAGCGTGTTCACCTTAACGCCGGGTCCCATAGTCGACGAAACGGTGCAGCTCTTGATATACTGACCTTTCGCAGCCGCGGGCTTTGCCTTAGCTACCGCTTCCATAAGAGCGGTAAAGTTCTCGTCAAGCTTCGCCGCGCCAAAAGACGCCTTGCCGATTGGGCAGTGGATAATGTTCGCCTTGTCCAGACGATACTCGATCTTACCTGCCTTAGCTTCCTGAACAGCCTTAGCTACATCGGGGGTTACAGTACCCGCCTTGGGGTTAGGCATAAGACCTCTCGGACCGAGAACCTTACCCAAACGTCCTACTTGACCCATCATATCGGGAGTCGCGATAACGACTTCAAAGTCCATCCAGCCGCCCTGGATCTTCGCAACGGTCTCGCTGTCCGCAATATAATCAGCGCCCGCCGCCTTAGCGTCGGCTTCTTTCTCGGGCTTGCAGAATACGAGCGTTCTGACAGCCTTACCTGTGCCGTTCGGCAGAACTACCGCACCGCGAACCTGCTGATCCGCGTGACGGGAGTCTACGCCCAAGCGAACGTGCAGCTCAACTGTCTCGTCAAACTTCGCCTTAGCGGTCTTGCAGACCAAATCAAGAGCCTCCGTGGACTCATAAACCTTAGTGGAATCAACGAGCTTTGCGCTCTCATTATACTTTTTTCCGTGTTTCATGTGATATCCTCCTTGTGGTCAATCGGGCAGCCGCCCTCCCACTTCAATATTAGTCAACAACCTCTACGCCCATAGAACGACAGGTTCCCGCGATCATCGAAATAGCGGTATCAACAGTGGCTGCGTTAAGGTCGGGCATCTTCATCTCCGCGATCTCCTTAAGCTGCGCCTGAGTGATCTTTGCAACCTTAGTCTTATTGGGAACACCCGAACCGCTCTCAATCTTGCAAGCTTTCTTTATAAGAACGCTCGCGGGAGGAGTCTTGGTGATAAACGAAAAACTTCTGTCCGCGTAAACCGTGATAACAACGGGGATTATAAGACCCGCTTTATCCTTGGTGCGCTCGTTGAACTCTTTGGTAAACGACATAATATTAACGCCGTGCTGACCCAACGCGGGACCAACAGGCGGAGCCGGCGTAGCCTTGCCGGCAGGAATTTGCAATTTTATAAATCCTACAACTTTCTGTGCCATGACAACTGTTCCTCCATATTATCTTGAAATAATCCGGTTTCTCAGAGTTTTTTGATAGCGGAAAATTCCAATGTTGTCGGAGTAACTTCTCCGAACATATTCTCAACATTGACAACCGCAGTCTGATTCTCGGCATCGATCTCCGCAACCTCGCCCTCAAAGCCCTCAAGCACACCCTGCTTGATAGCGACCTTGTCACCGACCTCAAAGGATATCGCGGTTTCTTTTCTGCCGTGCTCAAGCTCTCTGACTTCTTCCTCGCTGAGCGGTGTAGGCTTACCCTCCGGACCCACAAAGCCCGTTACGCCTCTGGCATTTCTGCAAATATACCAACTCTCGTTGGTCTCCACCATCTTCACAAAAACGTAACCGGGGTAGACCTTATCTTCCACTTCCACAACATCTCCGTTATCTTTTTCAACGGTTCGCGTGACAGTTGGAATGATAACCTCCTCAATCAGGTTTTGAAGATTTCTGTTTTCAACAAGCTTTGTTATATCTGCCGCAACCTTATTCTCATATCCGGAATAAGTGTGCAGTATATACCATTTTGCTTCCGAGTCAGCCATATCAACCCTCCATAAATCAATGGAACGCCAGCTTGTTCAACAAACCGAACAGCGAATCCAGACCGAAAATGACCACTGCCGCCACAAGGCACATAATCAACACAACGACAGTGTTTCTTGTGGTTTCTTTCGGCGTGGGCCAAACGACCTTTTTGAATTCCGCTCTGGCGTCCTTGAAGTACTTCACAATACCCTTTTTCTTCTTGGGCTTAGCCTTATCCTTGGATTTTTCATCCTTGGACTTTTTGTTGGCTCTTTTTTCCTCGTCATCGGAAGAGTTTTTTACGGTTTCCAAATTTTTAGCCATTCCGTTTCCTCCCTGATCACTTGGTTTCCTTGTGAAGCGTGTGTTTTTTGCAGAATCTGCAGTACTTGTTCATTTCAAGTCTGTCGGGATCGTTCTTCTTGTTCTTCATGGTGTTGTAGTTGCGCTGTTTGCACTCCGAACACGCCAATGTAATTTTAACTCTCACTTTCGGCACCTCCTATTTTCTTGCACGTTTTGTGCATTATTGCCTCCCTCAACGCCCTATGCGTTTTAACGGGGAATATGTCTAAGGCATATCCATTTAAAAACTGACCGCTTGTCTGTTTTTGACATACGTCGCGTTCATTTAAAGGATAAGCCCGTGCATTTTAAAAAAGCACAAAAAAATAAACCCCATTTGAGGTAATACCATTTTACCACATATAAACCGTTTTGTCAAGTACTTTTTTCATTTTTTTGTACAATATATTGATTTTTTCTCACTCGAAGCACGTAAATTATTCTTCCCGTTCCTCGCCGTCGTCCTCAAACAACACATCGCACAGATGGTCTTCGCTCTCAACAAAGCAGCACCCGTCCCGAACGTATAGAATTATGACACGCTCGCCTTTGGGAAGTCGTCTGCCGTTCGCGGTAACGGCGCGAAAAAGATAGCCGCGTTTTCCATGCTTGACCGATATAACTCCGTATCCGAACTTAGTTACCGTATCGCTCACCAGAGCGGACATACCCTCCAACTCCGTATCGGTTGGCTCGCCGCTTTTGTGTATCTTGTAGTAAATCGGCGAAAACAAAACGCTTATCAAGAAATTCACGAATATCCCGCCCACCGCCGCGATCGGCAGCGAGATCCACACTTCGTTTATTGCGATATCGACAAGCAGCCCGATAACTCCCGCCGCGAACACGGCAATGATAAGCCGCAGCATATTCTTCGGAAAAACCGTTTGCCACAGATTTTTGTCGTTTTTGTTTTCAAACAGCGTACCCGAATCGGGGAAAAACGATTTCCCGTAAAATACCCACGCAATGGTCTGTGCGATAAGATACGCGCCCGAAAGCGCGATCAGCAAAATGCAGAACGTCCTCATTTATCTTCCTCTTGGGGCTTTTCCTTTAATTCAAGACGCACCCTGTTTACGCGTAGCTCCGCCGCGTCCAGCACAGTAACTATAAGCTCGTCTGTTTCCGTCACAGCGTCGTTTTTCGGTATAGAGCCGAACATCTCCAGCACCCACCCAGCAACCGTATGCGATTCGCTGTCGATCTCGATATCCATGTCGCGGTTCTCGAAAAAGCGCCTCAGCGAGTTGAGCGAGACCTCTCCCAAAACCTCAAAAACGCGCTCGGATCTCGCCGTTATGGGATTGTGCACCTCGTCGCTCTCATCCCATATTTCCCCGACCAGTTCCTCCAAAAGGTCTTCCATGGTAACTATTCCCAGCGTGCCGCCGTGCTGATCGAGCACCACGCCCATATGACACTTTTTCTTTTGCATAGTCCGCAAAACCTCGGAGATCTTCTGCATTGACGGCACATAAACAGTATCCTGGATAAGTTCGCGCACCGAAAAATCCAACCCTTTTTCCTCATAAGACTTAATAAAATCCTTTTCGTTGATAATACCAACGATATTGTCGAGGTTTTTCTCAAACACCGGCATTCGCGAGTATTGTTCCTTAAGGAACTTTTCGCGAACCTCCGCCACAGAGTCGTTCACATCAACTGCTACGACGCGAACGCGCGGAGTGATGATCTCGTCCGCGGTAATCTCATCAAATTGGAGGGCGCTGCGCACAAGAGCGCTTTCTTGTTCCTCCAATACGCCCTCGTCCTCAATCTCGTCAATAATTGCCATAAGCTCTTCCTCGGTAACGCTGACGTTCTCTTTCTTGCGGAGAAGCTTCGCCACTCCTTTTTTCATTAAAATAAAAAACGATGAAAAAGGAGTGAAAATTATCATCAAAAACGTTATTACCGCCGAAACACCTATGCAAACGCCTTCAGCGTAGTCTTTTGCAACACTTTTCGGCATAATTTCACCAAAGATAAGCACAATGAACGTAACAGCCACAGTCGACACCAGTGAACCGTATTTTTCACCGACAAGCTGAATGCACAAAATCGTCGAGATAGAGGACGTCGCAATGTTTACGATGTTGTTTCCGATAAGGATAGTGGTAAGCGCCTTGTCGTATTTTTGCAGAATGTTCAGCGCCCGCGCCGCACCCTTGGAGCCGTTTTCCGCCATACCTTTAAGACGTATTCTGTTGACGCTTGAGATTGCCGTTTCCGAAGCGGAAAAAAACGCCGACATCATAATCAAAATAACAATAAGCACTATATTCATAGGGTAATCTCCCCGCAAGCGTATTGCTTGATAGCCTTAGTCACGCCGCTGTTGTCACAGTCATCGCAGATAAATCTGCATTGTTTTTTTATTTCAGGGTGACCGTTTTCGGGACAAAAGCTCCAATCCGCCGCCATCAGCATATCCAGATCGTTAAAGTAATCGCCGAACGCCATAGTCTCCGCGGAAGTCACGCCCAATTGGTTTTGCAAAGCCCTTAACGCGTTACCCTTGCTGACATTCGCCGCCATAACGTCCATCCACACTTCACCCGACACTTGAACATTAAGCCGCTCTCCGAAAATCTTGTCCAACTCGGGTTTTCCGTGAGAGTACGTTCCGCTTTCATCACATACAGCCAGTTTAAAAATAGTATCATCAATATTTCTGAGATCATCAACAACGCAGTGGTTTCTGTAAAACTTTCCCACTTCGTCGAAAAAGTCATCGGATGATTCGAGATGATAAACCCCGTTCGCCGCGCAAACCACAAGTCGAAAACCGCCTATGCTTTCACAGGCGTCCAACAGCTCATCAAAGGTGGCTCTGTCAAGCGGAGAAACGTGCGTAAGCTCACCGCGCAGATAAACTGCCGCTCCGTTATCGCAGATAAACGAAATCCGACTGCGGTATTCTTCGGGAAAAAGGTGGTCTACGGCAGAATAAGTCCGTCCGCTCGCCACAGTGAAAACTATCCCGCGATTTTGCAGCTCCTCAAAGGTCTCAAAAAAATCCGCGGGAAGATTTTTCCCGCTGTCAAGAAGCGTTCCGTCAAGGTCGCTGGCTATAAGTTTAATCATTGCTAATATCTCCCCAAAACGCGCGAAACGCACAGTCTCCGTTTATATTCGATGTTACAAATGCAGGACTTAACGCGCGTTTTTATAGTTAATTTAAAAGTCCACTGCGCTTTTTCCGAAGTATCTCGTCGTTAAAAATGCCGCCGTCATACTGTTTTATCGCTTCCACGATATTCTCGAAAACGTCCTGCGGGATTTCCTCATAAGCGGCCATTTTCTCAAGCGCCGAAACAAATTTGTGACCGAGATACTCTGTGTCCTTAAAGCTTACGCGCATATTGACTCGTTCGCCCGTGTCTGCGTTCACAAGACATCGTATATCGTTGTCGAGAGTAGTCAGCAGCTTAGGCAGTGCCTGTTCGCCCGCTTGAAATATGCGCGAACGGTAAACCGAAACTTTACCCAAGCTGTGAATGTCACATTCCGGAGGAAGATTATCGAACATAGTCATCAGCGCGAAAAGGTATTCCTCCAAGGAGCAGTACTTAACAGGCAGCCCCGCCGTAAGCGTAAGGCTGTCAACGTTCGCTGCCGTAAGCTTCAAAGCGCTGTCCAAAGCGGTTTTGTAAGTGTTTAACGGACACACGTCAACAGGCAGCGGCGCCAAATCGCACCGCAGCGCCATATACTTCGCGGCAACCTCGGACGCTCCCAGAAGCTCAAACTCCGACCGCACTCGAAAAGCCGCAACTTCGGCGTTGATACGGCTTTTCACAAACCGCAGCGCCCTGCCCATATTCCCCGAAATATACGGGGCTTCAAACATAACGGGCACGTTCGACGTTATTCTCTTGGCAAGATCTCCGTATGTAAGTATGATATACTTAAAGTCAAAGTATTCCGTAAGCTTTAAGAACATCGGATCCACCATTCGGAAAATGTAATTCACTCCCTCGGGGAGCCTGTGAAGCTTAAGCAAAGTGCGAAAATCGATCTCTATATACTTTACGCCGGTTTCCGAAAGCGCACATATATAATTAAATATGTGGTTCGGATCCGCGTCATCCGCAAGAGGATAAGCACAAAGACTGTTATCTATCAAGACTGTTTTCATAATAATTATATATCCTAAAAAAACAAAAAATGTTCATCCGCGCTCAGCAAATGCTAACGCCGTAAACGAAATTGGAAACATAATAATCGGAAGTGATATCCACTTCCCTAACGGAAGTGCCAACGGAAAGAGCCGCGACCATCTTGTTGTCGCCGATATAAATTCCCCCGAAATCCGCGTCCCCGCTTTCCCCAAAGAACACCAAATCTCCCTTTTTCAACGAACCTCTGTCAACGTGAGTCCCCATCTTCGACTGCAAAAGCGTTGTTCTCGGACAGGTTATATAACCGTTTTCACGCAGAACATAGTAGATAAATCCCGAATTGTCAAAACCGCCGGGCGATTCTCCGTTTTCGGAAAACGGGGAACCGACAAGCGCGCTTGCCGATGAAGCAATCTTCTCGCCCATATTGTCGCCCGTATTCTCGGACGAACTTACCGGCTCGCTTTCATAGCTGTTTGAAACACTTTCCGAAACGCTTGACTCCTCGGGAACGCTCTGCGGTTCCGACAAATCAATGACGCTCTCTTCCGGCTCGCTTATAACGATTTCGTTTGGCGCGGAAGAGTTGTCCGCTTCGATTCCGACGCCCCCGCCCGAACCTGTGATTAGCACGACAGCGATAACTGTCAAAACCGCAAATATTACGATAGCAATTATTAAAAGATTGTTTTTATTCTTCATTCGAGCTCCTTTGAAAAGACCGCGTTCATTTGTAATAAGCACCGAAACGCCGGCGTTTTTAGATTCCGCGTCTTGCGTATTGCAAAAAGCGGTTAGGAACAGCGGTTTTTAGAGTACACCCCGTATAGTTATAACGATTTCCAAATTATTTTGTGGATTGTAAGGATGTGGCTATATAAATATTATACAACATCTTCACTCAAAACGCAAACATAATATTTTAGCGTAAAATAATGCATTTTAAAAACTTACGCTCAAAAAAGGCGAGACTTGCCGTATCACATCGGCAAAGCCAATATTTGGTCGTCCAGAATAGTAATGTATGAATGCGACAGCAATTCCGAAACATCAAACGTTAAAAAATTTATCGTAAACTTGGTGCCCGGGAAAATTCTGCCCGAAACATTGGCTCGAAGAGCATCCTTTTGCTGGATGTCCTTGTCCAGATTATCAATAAGCGACTGAAGCTCTTTCATACGCATCGAGTGAAACAGCTTATTTTGCGTTTCGGAACGGAACTGCCTTTGCTGCGGTTCGGTTAAAACGCCGCCTTGCGCCATTTTACGCTGCTTCAAAAAGGCGAGGTTCTTAACGGAGGCCTCGAAAATACGCGTGGATTCTCTCAAATTTGCCTCTGCTTCGCGCTTTCTCGAAAACAGCACAGATCCGTCGCCTATAAATATCTCCGTCTGAGTATACTTTTGAGAACCTATAACACCCGCGTTCACATCGTGCATCGAAACGACCTTTCCGCCCGCAATAACGCCCGTGGGACCTTTTGCGGTAACGCCGCCGTAGCAAAAAACATCGCAAAACGCAAATTGCTTAGATGAAAGATCTCCCTTTGCAAAGATCTCTGAATTTTCGCAAAACCCGATATCCGCATTCCCATCGCAAGAAAGCTTGGAATTAATAAATCCGCCCACAACCGTAACGTTGCCGCCCGCGGTAACCTCCCCGCCGAAAACGCTGCCGTCGACCTTAATATTCTTTCCTGCGTTCACGCAAAAGCCTTCCATAATGTTGCCCTTTATGTGAACATCGCCGAAAAAACTGATGTTGCCCACCGTAATATCAAGGTCGGTATTTATGGTAACGGCTTCCTCCACCTGAAATGTGCCGTTTCCGAAAACTATGTGCCCATCACACGCCGCAACTACCTTTAAACCGTCCATCGTAACAAGTGTGTTTTTGCCCAGATGTATTTGAGCGGGTTCGCCAAGAATTGCAGGAATCTCATTACCAAAAACATCCATTCCCGGAATCCCCTCTCCCGGTAGAGTAATATCCGCAATAACCTCGTTTTTGCGAATGGGAACAATAGCGTTAAGCTCACGGAAATCCGTAACGCCGAACTCATTCTGACGAGGCTTCAGCTTGTAATCCTTGTCAAAGCGAAAAGTAATGTAACCATTCTCACCTTTTCTCGGATCGGTCGCCCTCGCAATAACGATTGGATGATCATACTCTTTATCATTCACAACCCTCTTAATATCATAATCAATCAAGCCGTGAACCACGCCAACACGCTTTATTTCCTCATACGCCATTTCTTCGGTAACGCTTTTACCGCCTCCTTGCGGTGCATAGACAGTCATAACGGCGGTTTTTCCGTTGTCGTCCGATTTTATGACAACTCTTCCGTCAAGCTTTGCTTTCTTATCGTCCGCCATGCATTATCCCTCCCTAACGTTTTTTATCAAATCAATAACTTCATATAAAGAATCCGCTTTCGCGAAAATCAGCTCCGAAAGCTCTTCATCGGGCTGAGTAAAATCGGGAACCATAACGGTAACACACCCCGCCGACGCCGCGGATCTGACGCCGTTGGGCGAATCCTCCAATGCAACGCATTCGCGCGTTTCCAACCCAAGTTGTTTTGCGGCAAATATGTAAATATCGGGCTTTGGTTTGCCCTCCTCCACCATAGTCGCGCAAACTATTTTGTTGAAGCTGCGAAAAATGCCAACACGTTCAAGATAATCCCGCGTTCTTTCATAATCGGTAGCCGTAGCTACTGCGGTAAGTACATTTTCCTTATTTAAATAGTCCAAAAGATCCCGTGCGCCGTCTTTAAGTTCAAGGGGATGATCGGCAAGATACTCTTTCATAAGTTCCATACGCCGCGAACGTATCTTAATGTAGTCAAAGTTTTCCCCGAACAGCCCACAGAGATAAGGCACCGCGAACTTTCTGTGCAGTGAACGAATGGCAAGCGCGTTTTCGCGCGTCATGGGAAAACCCGCTTCATTAGCCGCCTGAACCCAAAATCTCACCAACAGCTTTTCGGTGTCCAGCAGTAAACCATCCATATCGAAAATTACAGCTTTGACGTCATTCATACCCATAAATCCCCAGATTTTTCCAACAATACATTTTATACTCTATTACATTATATCACATTTCCATTAAAAAGTCAACATTTATTAATTGTTTTTTCGAAAAGTGTGACTTTTTTCACAAAATAAAACAAAATGTTGATTAAAATTATTTCAAATTAACAATTTTGTCAAACTTTAAATTTCCGAAAACGCTTGAAATATTCCTTTTCGGTATATCGTCAGCGCTTTTCGCTTTTTCAAAAAACATTCTAAAACATATTACCAAATAATCTCAAAAAAATTAAAAAAGTACTTGAAATTCATTTTTGTTTATGTTATAATGAATAGGTATGATATTCAAAGACATTTTATCTATGGAGGAAGTTCACAAAATGGGTATATTTGAAATTATTAGCGCAATCGTATTGATCATAGCGTGTGTATTTATAGTGGTTGTGATTTTGGTAAAGGATACCAAAACTCAAATGTCACAAACAATCTCGGGCACGTCGTCCGACAGCTTCTACCAAAAGAATGCCGGTCGAACCAAGGAAGCAATGCTGAATAAGGCAACAATCGCAGCAGCAGTTGTTTTCTTCGTATTAGCGGTCGCGGTCAACCTGATAAACGTCTATAGCAAGAAAGCAAACGCCGACAACACATCAAGCAATAACTCAGCGGAAGTCGTTACCTCGTCGGAAGTATCAAGCGAGGAAAGCAACGATGATAGCGCGGCGATGATAGGCGCGGAAAGCAGCGAAACAGGTGCGTCAAGCGAAGTAAGCGAAACGGGTGAAACAAGCGAAACTGATACGTCAAACACTTCCGAAAGTGAACCCGCAAGCGACGCCGAAGCGGAATAACAAAGAGCTCAGACAGGCTGAAAGAGCCTGTCTGTTTTTTGCACAGATATATAAACAGAAAGGACAACTATGAACAAGCAAAAGACCAACATACTTCTTGCGTTGTATAAAGCGGGAGAGAACGGACTTACCGAAAAAGATATCGTAAAAACTCTCGATCTGCCCAAAAAAGCCGAAAAAAGGCTTGAAGATGACCTCGATGGTATGAAAAAATTCGGAGATATTACGAACAAGAAAGGAATCTGGCGTCTCAAAAACTCCGATAAATATTTTCAAGCCACGATAACCCGCGTAACGCCTCGATCCGGCTTTATGACCGATGAAAGCGGCGAATTGCCTATCGAGTATTTCGTACGCGGCAGAGATATGAAAGGCGCTATCCCCGGCGACGTGGTTCTGGCTAAGAAAATCTCCGATGCCTCAGAGGAGCGCCGCAATCCGGAAGCCGTGGTTTTTGCCGTACTTCAAGAAAGTGAAAATCTGCTCACGGGTATAATAGTTGCCGAAGGAAACCGCTTTATGGTAATGCCCGACAGGCTTTGCGACGAGCCGCTTTATATAGCAAAAACAGGCGTCAAACAGCTCCATGTGGGCGATAAAGTGGCATTCTCGATAAAAAAACGCGGAGAACGTCATTTTGACCACACGGTTGCGATAGTAGACTCGTTTGGCTCTGCGGAAAACGCGAAATCAAGCGCCGAAGCGTATATGTTAGTCAACGGTCTGCACACCGAGTTCCCCGATGAAGTACTTGCCGAAGCTTCTAAAATTGATACAGACGAGCTTGATTCGGAAGAGGTTGACCGCCGTATAGACCTACGCGGCGAACCTATCTTTACGATAGACAGTGCGGACACCAAAGACATAGATGACGCAGTTTCAATAACGAAAGTAAACGACGGCTACAAGCTTGGCGTGCACATCGCGGACGTTTCTCATTATGTGAAAAAAGGCTCCAAAATTGACGAAGAAGCATTTTGGCGCGGCACATCGATCTACTACGCCGATCGTGTTGTTCCGATGCTGCCTAAGCAGCTCTCCAACGGTATCTGTTCGCTGAACCCCAATGTTGACCGTCTTGCATTCTCTTGCCTTATGGAGATTTCCGCCGATGGACTGCTCAAAAGCTACCGTTTCGAAAAAACCGTTATTAGAAGCCGAGTCAAGGGCGTATATTCCGAGGTGAACAAAATTCTGGACGGCACAGCCGGTGACGCGATAAAAGAAAAATATTCTAAAGTTATCGAACGAATCCCGGTAATGCGGGAACTTGCAGAGATTCTCGAGAAGAACCGCATCAACCGCGGCGCACCAGACATCGACACCCAGGAAAGCAAGATAATCACCAACGATGACGGTATCTGTATCGACGTCAAAGTCCGCGAGCGTGGTGTTTCAGAGCGCATTATCGAAGAGTTTATGCTGATGGCAAATAACGCCGCAGCCGCCATAGCAATGAAGCATAAATTTCCATTTGTCTACCGAGTTCACGAAAACCCAACAGCCGAAAAACTTACTCAGCTTAACGAAACTTTGACGGCACTTGGCGTGAATCCCGAGGGAATCACGGAAAATTCCAAAGCGGGCGACCTCGCGAAGATACTTCGCGACAACAAGGATTCGGACAAGTACATCGTTATAAATCGTATAGTTCTACGTACAATGATGAAAGCTCGCTACTGTGAGGAACCCCTCGGACACTTCGGACTGGTAATGCCCGAATACGCTCATTTTACCTCGCCGATACGTCGTTACGCAGATCTTTCAATCCACAGAATACTCACGGATTTCGTCTATGCACTCTCTAACGAGAAGCTGAACAAAAAGTACACAAAGTTTGCCGCCGAAGCCGCCCGTAGAGCTAGTGATACGGAACTTTCCGCAGTGCGCTGCGAACGCGAGTGTGAAAACTTCTACATGGCAGAGTACATGAAGAATCACGTTGGCGAGGAGTTTGAGGGCTTCATTTCCGGGGTATCTCCCAGCGGAGTTTTTGTAGCTCTGGAAAACACGATAGAGGGAATGGTCTCTGTAAAGTCTCTCCCGCTCGGTGAATATGACGTTCAACACGGAGTTATCCTAACAGGCGCCGCGAACGGCAAAACCTACACAGTCGGCGAAAAAGTCAAAGTAAAATGCATTTCGGTAAACGTAAACGGCGGCTTCATCGACTTTGAATTCATTTGATCGTCAAAAACTTATCCCCCGAACAGATCGGGGGATTTTTTTAGCGGCTCAAATACAAAAAAACGGCGTGGATAAAACCACGCCGTCTCTTATGTTCTAAATTTCATCAAAGAAATCTCGAATGAGAATTAGCCCTTTTTCTTCTTGCTCATTACAGCAGCAACAGTAACAAATGCAACTGCGAGACCTGCAGGAGCGATAGCGAGAGCAATACCGGTAGGCTTGTTAGTAGCGCCACCGTTGTTGTCATCACCATTGTTAGCGCCAGCCTTGTAAGTAATCTCAGCGGTAACAGTGAACTCAGCCTTCTCGTCCTCGTTAACAATCTTTACGTAGCCTTTTCCGGGCTTAGAAGTGTCGAACAAAGAAAGGTAAGTCTCATCAAGAGTCCATGTAGTATTCCACTTAGCTTCGTCATCAGCTCTAGTGATAATCTTGTCATCATCAACACCCATTGTGAACCAAGTGATGTCCTTAGTTGTTTCAGCAGTAGTAGAGAACTGTACGCTGAACTTAGTGTCAGAAGTGAACTTTACAGACTCAACATTGGACCAATCCTTACCGGAATCAGCAAATACAGCTGTATTGAGCGCGTCACCCTCAAGCTTGCCGGGAACCTTAAAAGTTACGGTAGTAACATTTTCATTGGTAGCACCGGGCTCGTTGGTAGCGCCGGGCTCCTCAGCAAAAGCGGTTGTCAAAGACATTGTTGCTGCAAGCGCAAGTGCAGCGGAAAGAATTTTCTTTTTCATAAATATTTCCTCCATAAGTTTCTTTTAAAATATATAAATAATGGCAGAATGCCAATATTTAACTCTTAAACCATCCGTCAATATTCGGGATGTCAAACCCGTAAAGCGTTCTATAAGGAAGAACACCATGCGCACCATTCTTTGGAATGATAAGTCCCACCATATTATATGTGAGCATCAAAGCAAAGACGAAAACATTAACACCCAAAACGATTTTTCCAACCTTTCGATGAGCCCTCGTCTCTGCGTTAACAACTGCATTTTTTCTTTGCGCATTTGGATTTATTTCATTTAACTTTTTGTTTGCCTTACTGATTTTCAATTCCAAAAGCTTTTCTTTGAACATAGATATAAACTCGGGAATTGCAATCAGCAAAAACGGCATCGTGTAATATGAAAAACGCTCAAACAATGCGTGTTTTGTCATAACAATTTGCCAAAAGCCCATCATCAATATAAGATGAAGAAGCATATTCTGGTATTTCGTTAGCCTAAACCTCATCCAAAACGCTAAAGCAATCATCGCTACACAAATCACAAGCATGAAAATCGCGTAAACATAGGATATCCCATATTTAATAAACCTTGAATCCGCGTATTCTTTGTGAAAATGCGAAAGAACGACTTTAAGCACTGCGTCAGACGCTGCGAAATACACAATCAATCCAACAGCATATATCGGAAGCGTTTTCAAATTTAGCTTTATAAGCGAAACGAAAAGCACCGGTATCAAATATATCACCGGCAGATGGAACGTAGCCGCGACTCCGATAAGGAGAATAAACAGCCACATATCCTTGTTTTTCCACAGGTGTTTGTGTTCGCCCTCAATAAACCGCTTCATAGAGTCAAACGCAAAGCACATAATCGACATTGCGATACCCTGCCTTACATAATTCAGCGTGAGGTAAAACAAATACGTGTTCAGGAAAATGAACACTGACATAAACGGATTTTTTGAATGCCGCCACGTCATATACATCGGACCTACCAACGAAAGTGCCGCAGCAATCGAAAACATTACCGAAGCTTTTTTCGTGAACAGCCCTATGAATTTATTAAGTAAAATATACCCGATCTCCCAATCCTCATATTTCAAATCGGAAAATCCCGTTTCAGCCATTTTGACGAAACCCTTGGCATACATATAGTAATCGGTTCCGATGTTATATCTCATCGACGACACGACCCAACATTGAACAAAGCAAAGTATAATGAAGAAAAATCTGTTCAGCTTTTCTTCGCGTTCAGTTCTTGAAGCGCCTTTTCTGCAAAACAAAAGCGCAAACACGCAGACAGCCAAAATATTCACCAGATAAACAAACATCGTTTTCTTCGTCTCCTCACAAAATGCAAAAATTATTTCAAATGTGAGAAACGACGTTGTTCGACCGACTTTTCTCTATCCAACACGTACATTATAGCACATCCAAAATAATAAGTCAAGCGTTTTTTCTTAAAAATGACTTCAACAAGCCAATTTTGTTAATTTTATATCACATATTCACAATTGGTATCATTATATTTTGTGCATTTTAACTCATACGCGGCGTATATTTAGAGGTTTTCTCCAATTAGACCGCATTTTTTTCTGCAATAATGCCCAATAAATTGGCTAAATTTGGTCGTATTTTAAACGTGTTACATTTTCCCGAAACGCGTTTTCCAGCCAATATCTTTCGGGCAGAGAACTACGGCGTTTCGTCGGCTCCGCGCACTCCATAAGCTCTGCCAACCTCTCAACGTCATTGTATGGGTAAACCTTACCCATATCCTCGGCGAGATCGTTATTTCCCTTAACATCACTGACAATGATGTCCTCATGACAGTAAAGAGCCTCCAGCACATTGAACGGCAGACCCTCAAAACGGCTCGCCGAAATAAGACAGTCGCATGTCCTGTAAAGCAGATTAACTTTTTTCGACTGTCCTAAGAAGACAAGTCTATCCCCGACTCCGCGCTCCCGAGCTTGTTGCCGGCATTGCTCCAAAAGATCGCCCTGTCCCGCAAATACCATTCTATAGTCTGTTCTCTTCAATCTTGAACACGCCTCGATGATCGCCGACTGATTTTTCCGCGCGGAAAACTCCCCAACGCACAAAAACAACGTATCGCCGTTATCCGCGCCCAGTTCCTTACGCTGAGCCGCCACATCGTTCTCCGAAACTTCCGGGAATTTTTTCGTGTCCAAGCCCATACCGTCAAGGAATACGATCTCGCGACCGAGCTTGTACTTTTGCGCGATCTCCAGATCTTCCCTGTTCATCACCGCAAGCAGCGCCGTACGCTTTCTGACAAGCTTTTCACACGCAAGATAAACGCGGCTTCGCTTGGAACCGTCGTCATTGAACAAATATCCGTGACAAATGTGTCTGCACTCGGCGCTTTTCACTCCCGAAACCTTCGCCGCCATTCTCCCCGCGATACCCGCCAGCGTGGAGTTGGTGTACACCGCGTCAAAACGCTCCTTTTTAATAAGAGAAGCCAATTTAAAGATCACCTTGATGTTAGCGGGCGAGGTTATTTTTTTCCGAAATCCCAGTTCTGTATGAACGACTCCCTCGTGCTCGAATACACCGTTCGCCGCCGTATAAACCTCAATGTCTTTTTTTAGCAGATACTCGATATACGGCACGTGAAAATTCCGAAAGTGCGAACTTTCGGACGCTACCATCAAAACTTTTTTCATAACTCCTCCGATTAAAGAACAGGGACGCGGGTAAACACTCACGTCCCTACATTATTATAATAGCTGTCAAAAAGCGTTAATATAACAGCTGTAAAAACTTTACTGACCGCGGTGGAACTTTTTAAACAGCGCCCCCACCGTAGCGAACACCAACTTAATATCCCACCACAAATTGCACTTTCTTACATAATCAAGCTCCATCTTCTGACGTTTGCCGCCCGAATATGTAATGCCGTCACAGCAATAAACTTGCCAATAGCCCGTAAGTCCAGGTCTGACGGAAAGCAGCAGATCCTTGTCGTCGCCATAGAACGCTAACTCTTTTTCCTGAATTGGACGCGGACCAACTATGCTAAGCTCGCCGCGGAAGATATTCAATATCTGCGGAAGCTCGTCCAAACCCGTTCTGCGCAAAAATTTACCGATCTTGGTAACACGCGGGTCATTATCAACTTTATACTCGCGGTAGTATTGTTTAAGCTGCTTTTTGTTGAGCCATTTCTCAACATCGTCCGCGCCGTCGACCATTGAACGGAATTTGTATATGTATATCTCTTTTCCGCCCTTGCCTATTCGCCGCTGCTTGTAGAAGACGTGCTTTCCGGACTTTTCAGATTTTATCAAAATCGAGATGATAAGGAACACGGGAATCAAAACTATCATACCCAGTCCCGAACCGATTATGTCGAACACGCGTTTTACCGCTTCGTAAACTCGTTTGCTTTTTTGCTTCGGAACCTCGCGTTCTTTAACGACCTGTCCCGCGCCGCCCGAGTATCCTCTTTCATAATCTACGATATCGGGGCGTTCTGCGAGAGCCACAGCACTGCCGCTTAAAAAATCCTGATTAACAGACTGCAATTTAATACTCCTTACATTTTCCATATTTTCCCCCATTTCGTACAGTGACCCTTTTCTTTATGTACGGGTCGCATTTCTAAATCTCTTATATATATTATAATACATAAAATCCGTTTTGTAAAGGGCAATTTGTCAAAAATTAGGTGGAAATTCAATAAAAATATTAGTTTATTTGCCCGAAAGTAAAAAATTTCCTTAATTTTATTGTAAAATTTTCCAATTTTAAGCTAAAATAATAACAACGTAATATACATAAACTGTCCTACAAGATAAAATTCGACGGAAATATTACCACATGGAAAACCTCTTGACAAATCAAGGAAAACGAACTATAATAAATACGGGGCAAGACAGGACAACAAAATTTTATTGTTCCGGAAAATGTTGACAAGTATCAGCAAACGGGATATCCATATACTATAGCAATCCACTCACAGCCTTTTTACAGAGCAAACACGCGTTTAAAACACCCTCGCCGTGATATTTGGAAAACCCCGACAGAGCACCCCAACGAACAGAAAGAAGGAAAACAAATTATGAAGCTCAAAAAAATTATTTCAAGCATATTGACAGCTGCGGTTTGCACACTGTCACTGACGGCTTGCGGGAATGGAAGCTCGTCGATTTCGGAAAGCTCGGCAAATTCGAACGTAAGCACAGCTTCAACCTCGGAAGGTGACACTTCAACTCCCGAAAGTACTGCTTCGGCTCCCGAGAGCGGCACTTCAACTCCCGCCAACAACGGCTCAATAAAGGTTGTCGCGCTCAAAGGACCTACGGCTATGGGATTGGCAAAGTTGATAGATGACAACGAAAAAAACAATCTGGGCTACTCTTTTGAAATAAAAGCCGCACCGGACGAGATCTCTCCGATGGCGGCGCAAGGAACCGCTGATATTTTCTGCGTTCCCGCAAACCTAGCCGCGATACTCAGTCAAAAAACCGAGGGCAAAGTACAGGCGATTGCAGTGAACACGCTGGGCGTGCTTTATATCTGCGAAAAAGGCGAGACCGTGAAGTCCGTTGCCGACCTTAAAGGCAAAACTATTTACAGCGCCGGCAAAGGCTCCACACCCGAGTACGCATTGAATTTCATTCTGGAAAACAACGGTCTCGACCCGGAAAAAGATGTCACCATTGAGTGGAAAAGCGAACACACCGAATGCCTTGAAGCAATGCTTAAAGGAGAAAACTGCGTTGCTATGCTGCCGCAGCCTTTCGTGACCACCGCACAAGCCAAAAACGAAGCGGTTAAAGTTGTCCTCGATCTGAATAAAGAGTGGGACGCTCTCGGCAAAGACAGTTCGCTCATCACGGGCGCGGCTATCGTTCGCAAGGATTTTGCGGAGCAAAATCCCGAGGCGCTCAAGACTTTCCTTAAGCAGTATGCCGAGTCCGTTGATTATGTGAACAACAACGTTGACGATGCGGCGGAGCTTATCGAAAAAGCGGATATCGTTCCCGCAGCCGTGGCTAAAAAAGCTATTCCCGAATGTAATATTGTCTGCATAACCGGCAACGATATGAAAGGCAAACTTTCCTCATATCTGTTTGTATTATACGAAAGCGACCCCAAATCGATAGGCGGCACACTCCCCAACGACGAGTTCTACTATATAGCTCAGTAAGCCGGTGAATTTTTAAATTTTTCGCATATTATCGTCAATAACGATCCCGCTCTCCACCCACACGGGCGGGGAGCTTTTTACGAAGCAAAAAGGGAGGTGTGAAAAATGCACAGATTAAAGAAATTCGGCACGACCGCTGCGGCTGCCTTATTTTGGATTGTCGTGTGGTACATTATCGCGTTAAAGTTGGACAGCAACATAATCCTGGTCACCCCGATAGAAGCGGCAAAGCGGCTTTTCAAGCTTGTGCGGCTCGGTGATTTTTGGCGGAGCGTGCTGTTTTCGGCGGCTCGCGTACTGCTGGGTTTCGCGCTGGGACTGGTCATCGGAACGCTTCTAGCTGTGGCTTCAAAGAAGCTCCGATTAGTGCGTGCGCTTTTTTCGCCGCTTATCTCCGCGATGAAATCCATTCCCGTGGCGTCGTTCACAATTCTTGCACTTATCTGGATAGGCTCGAAGAACCTTTCGGTGCTTGTCTCTTTCCTGATCTGTGTGCCTATAGTCTGCGGAAATATGTTGGAAGGTCTGGATAATTTAGATCCGAAACTCACAGAGATGTCTCATATTTTCCGAATTTCTCCTTGGAAACGGTTCGTGGGCGTTTATTTGTCGCAGCTTCTCCCCTACTTCCGCTCGGCGGCACGGCTCGGCATAGGGCTTTGCTGGAAATCGGGAATCGCCGCCGAAGTCATCGGCATACCAAACCACTCCATCGGCGAAAAGCTTTATCAATCAAAAGTATACCTTGAAACCGCCGACCTTTTCGCGTGGACAGCGGTAGTGATATTGCTGAGCTTTATATGCGAAAAACTGTTCATATTACTTCTGAACATACTTCAAAAACGTGTTGAAAGAATGTGAGGACATTATGCTGAAATGTAATAATATCCGCAAAAGCTTTGGAGAACTGCGCGTTTTCGACGGATTCACGCACGAGTTTGCCGAGAGAAAGCTCACTGTGATTTTAGGAAAATCGGGCTGCGGCAAGACCACTCTACTGAACCTGCTGATGGGCTTGCAAAAGCCGGACAGCGGCGAGGTACTCCGAAACGGGCAAATAAGCGCCATTTTTCAAGAAAACAGGCTGTGCGAAAACCTAAGCGTTTCCGCGAATATCAGATTGGTTACGGGAAAGCGGCTGTCAAAAGCGCAGATTGCCGTGGAACTTGCCGCTGTAGGGCTGTCTAACTGTGAAAACAAGCCGGCGCGTGAGCTTTCGGGAGGAATGAAGCGTCGAACGGCGCTTCTCCGCGCGTTGCTCGCCGAATACGACATTCTGTTCGCCGACGAGCCGTTCAAAGGACTGGATACTGACACTAAGCGCGATGTAATGCTCTATTTCAAGGAAAAGACCGCTGACAAAACAGTTGTTTTGGTAACTCACGACAGCGACGAGTGCGCGACCCTTGCCGATGAAACGCTCAGACTGGGGTGATAAGATGGAATTTATCGTAGGTTATGTAATGATCGCAACTCTGCTGCTTTTTATGGGATTCAGTCTGACGCAAATCGGTGTAATGACGCTGATTTTGCTTGGAGTTTTCGTTGCGCTTATCGGAGTTTTTTTCTCGGTGTGCCTTGCGTTTTTGGCGATGTCGAGACGCGTGACGGCTGTTTTCGGTTTTATTGACGAAGAACCGCGGTTTCCCGTGGCGGTTTACAGAGTTGGCGATGATGAGGTTCCGAATTTATTTCCCTGTGAAATGATTATGCGAAATAAACTGTACGTTCCCGACAAGGAGCTAAAGCTTCTTTACTGCAAGCCGCGCAAATCTGTTATTGACGCCAACGCGCTTACCACAATCATTGCGGGCAGCGCGATCTTTATTCCTGCGGGGGTGTTTTGCATTTTTATGATTGTCAGATTTTTCGGCAATCTTAACGGTATGTGATTTTCAAAGGACTGTTATGCGCGAAACGGGCGGGCATTTCGAGTGTAACAGCGCTATGGAACAGTCAAAGCGCTTCTAAACCGAAATCGGCTTTTGAGCGCGGACATCATTACAATATAAGGAGATTTTCAAAATGATAATTGACGCACACGCGCATATTTTTCCCGATATAATAGCCGAAAAAGCGAGTAAAGGGATAAGCACATTTTACGAGGGAATGAAAATGGACGGCTGCGGCACGGTATCGGAGCTTCTGGAAAAAGGAGACAAAGCGGGCGTTGACCGTTATATCGTACAATCCGTGGCTACGGTGCCGACTCAGGTGGTCGCTATAAACAATTTTATAACAGAAAGCGTTAAATCGCACCCCGACAAGCTCGTCGGCTTTGGAGCTTTACACCCCGATTTTGAGGATATAAACGGCGAAACAGAGCGAATAATCTCATTGGGGCTGCGCGGAATAAAACTACACAGTGATTTTCAAGACTTTAACATTGACGACGAAAAAGCTTTTCCAATCTACGAAGCCGCCGAGGGCAGACTGCCTATTCTGTTTCACGTCGGCGACCCGCGCTCCGACCGTTCCTCGCCTGAGCGACTGCTGAACGTTGTGAAGCGTTTTCCAAAACTTACGGTCATCGGAGCGCATTTTGCCGGGTGGTCTATGTGGGACACAGGCGCGGAACTTTTCGACCACAGCGGAGTATACGTAGACTGCTCCAGTTCCCTTTACGCTATGTCGCCCGAACATGCCGCCGAACTTATCCGAAAAATTGGCGTACACCGGGTTATGTGGGGAACAGACTACCCGATGTGGAACGCCTCGGAGGAACTGGCGCGTTTCGCTAAGCTTCCGCTTACAGAACGCGAACGCGAACTTGTTCTCGGCGAAAATGCTCGGCGGCTTTTAGGCGAGCTGTAAACGCACGGGAAATTTATCGTACAAAACCGAGGGGATAATATGCATAACAAATTAAAAAACGAAATGATAGACTACTACACCGGAGATCCAAAACGGATACAACACTTTTTAAAAGTCCACGAACTTGTCGCTCTTATCGCGGCAAACGAAAAGCTCAACGAAAAATGATATTTGTATTATTTATGCAATGTTATTGTTTGAAAACCTTTTTGTGACCAGTTGTGCACAGATACCCGTGAATGCTCCCGCCAAGCACCCGGAAACGATCAAAAAGGGAAGATATCCAATAACTCCTGCCCCCATCACAAAAAAAGCAACAGCAATCTGTCCGATATTATGCGAAATCGCTCCGAAAACACTGCTTAGCCAAATATGATTACTGCCAATTACCTTTTTAATGATCAACATTGTTGCAACACAAAAAACACTGCCCGCAAAGCTGTATAAAAGCGCCGACAAATTGCCGCCGAATAACGCGGCAAGTGTAATTCTTGCGCCGACAACCATCATAACCTCGCACGCTCGATATTGATACATGGCGTAAACCGTGACGATGTTCGCAAGTCCGAGTTTTATTCCGGGTATCGGAAACGGATTCGGTATTTGCAGCTCCACTACGAATATTACAAGCGCAATACCCGTTAAAAGCGCAAGCTGCGCTAATTATTTTGTTTTCATTTATTTCACCGTCGCATCTGTTTCATTTTCCGCAAATTCAATAACCAACCTATTCGGGAGGCAGACTATCGGTATTCCCGATCTCAGCCAACCTGTGTTTACACAAATTTTATCGGGGCAATCCGCGTCAAGAACTCGGATCTTACCGCCTTTAATTTCAATTGTATTTTTTCGCCCATCAAATTCTGTTTCAAAAAATTGATCCTCGGTTTTTGAAAGGTCGATTTCCCTTACAACAATGCCGTTTTGAGATATTTTTACAATACCTTTTATGGGCGAGTTTAAAACGATTATACAGCCCACAATTCCCACAGTGAAGATAATTGCCGCAAGCAAATATAAAATTTAATTTTCTTCATAGCCGATTACATTTACTCTTCTGTCGTACACCGAGTTAGGAGTGAAACGATCCCACAGACCCTCGGTAATATGAATCTCTCCGTCCTGAGAAATTAAAATCATCTCGAAATCATGATTTTCTCGCCAGAACTCGGCGGCTTTTTCAAGCCCCATAATGAAGATCGCCGTGGAAAGAGCGTCCGCACGCCTAGCCGACGAAGATCGTATCGTATTTATCAAGATTATCAATATGGCTGCCTCCTCATTGCCGTAAGCTTGTGCCGTGTCTATGGAACGATAGCCCACGCTTATCGCGTCCAATACGCAGCGTTCGCGCTCTTCATTGCTTACTTGATATACGCCATAGCCTAAAATCGGCATTTTAATGCCATTATTCAATGTTACAAATTCCATAAGATGATCCTCCTAAATATTATTCTGTGATTATATTATAACCAATCTTTGCGGTTTTGAGAAGTTCATTTTGGTTTATCGGCTTATACCTTGAGGTATAAAGCAAAGAGATCGAACCAAAATCCGATCTCTCCGTTTTATGAAAATGAGATAGGAAGCCGCTGATTTCTTCCACTTACTTCAGCGCCGCGCCATCCTTAAAGGCATTGCCCACACGTTCGCCGAGAACGTGATAACCGTTCTTTATAGGCTCGAACGATATGGGGCGCAGCTTGGCAATGTCGATAATACCGTCCTCGCCGAGAATGCTCTCATCGGCGCTGATGTTGATGATCTCGCCGATAATGTTGCCGTCCTCGGTGATTTTCACAAGTCTGCACTCCAACGTCATGGGAACTCGTTAATGATCGGCGCGTCAACAAATACGCTTTTTGTAACGGTAAATCCCGCTTTTTTCATTTTGTCGGGAGTATCGTTTGCGGAAACCGTTCCCACATAGTCGCAAGCCGTAACGTGCGCCGCGTCCGCAAAGCTCACGGTAAACGCTCCTTTGTCCTTAATGTTTTGCGTAGTCTTATGTCCCGCGCTCAGGCACAGCTCTACCATACTCGCTTCGTACAAACCTCCCCAAGCGGCATTCATCGCGTCGGGATTACCGTTCTTGTCGTATGTGCCTATAATCAGCACAGGGAGCGGATAAAACCACGGCTTCACTCCAAAATTCTTTCTCATAAAAATCACTCCTTAATTATTTTTGATCCTCCGAAAACGGCGGACATTTCCATATTATCAAGCGCCTTGTCAATTTCGGCGATTTCGCTGTCGGTCAGAATGATATCGGCAGCGGCGAGGTTTTCCTTTAGTCTGTCCGTTTTGCGCGAACCCGGAATGGGCACGATATACGGTTTTTTGCACATCATCCACGCAAGTGAGATCTGCGCCGGGGTCGCGTTCTTTTTCTCTGCGATTTTGTTTACAAGTGACAACAGATCACTGTTTTGTTCAATGCCTTTCTCGGTAAATTGCGGCATTGCACTGCGGTAATCAAGCGCTCCGTCAAATTGCGTTCCCTTGCCGTATTTTCCCGATAAAAATCCGTTGGCAAGCGGCGAGAACGCCACAAATACGATATTCAGCTCCTCCAAAACGGGAAATAATTTTTCGTGCCACCGAGCCATCATTGAATATCTATTCTGTATTGCGGTTATTGGGCAAACCTTATGTGCGCGGCGAATTTGTTCCTCGTCAGCCTCCGACAGTCCCCAATGCGTTATCTTTCCCGCTTTTATAAGCTCCGACATCACGCCCGCGACCTCCTCAATGGGAACATTCGGGTCGGCGCGGTGCTGATAATACAAGTCGATATGGTCAGTGCCGAGCCTCTTTAAGGACGCGTCGACAGACGCTCTTATTGTTTCGGGGCGCGAGTCGGGAATAAGCGGTTTGTTGACTTCGGGGCTGCTCATATCGAACTTTATCCCGAATTTCGTTGCTATAACCACATTATCCCGAATGTCTTTAAGCGATTCACCGACAAGCAGCTCATTTTGATGAGGATCGTCGGCAGTGCCGTAAACCTCCGCCGTGTCAAAAAAATCATACCCCATTTCGACCGCTTTCCGAATAGTTTCAACGGCGGTTTTCTTATCGGTTGGCGCGCCGTAGGCGTGAGAAAATCCCATACAGCCAAGCCCGATCGCAGATACTTTCAAATCCGTTCCCAAAACTCTCTTTTTCATATAATTACCCTTTCAACAAATATTGCAGATGAACGGAGTTACCGACACGTCTAACGTCTTTCAACTCGAAAACCGCAGGTGTTCTCTCGGGAAGAAAATCCGCCTTTTCAAATATAGTCGCGGCGGCAGGGTTTCCGTCCGTGGCGGGAGCGATAACAATACTATAGCAATCCACGAAAATAGTGCTACAGTTCAATTAAACGTTATCATACGAGGCGGGCGCTTAAAAGCACCAATGTTGCCTTAATTGTGTGGATTGCTATAACCTCGTCAATCAAATTCTATTGGATAAGCGACCGGTTCATCAGTCCGCCGCCTGCCGCAAGCAAACGCTCTATTTTGAATAATTTGTGCAGCTTTTTAAGCATAAGAGAGCAGTCCAGACTATCGTTTCCCGCAAAAATATACGATACCCCGACATTTCGCAAATACGCTAAATAATCGTCCGAAACTTTTCCAAAAGCACTTCAATAACGTGCGCTTTCGGGCGGTTTTTCTTTTCGATGTAACCCGAATTAAATCCGAGAATTCCTTTCGGGTCGACCGAAACGATATAGTTTTTTATATCGTTCGGCGCTTGGAAATCTTCGTGCGGAATATCGTGCTCACATTTCGGAATATTTTCGGCAAGACCGTCGGAAAATCCGCCGCGCATAGTCGTTGTGCCGTATAATGTCGCGGAGCAATCGAAGCTTTCCCGCAAATTCGCGTATTCCGCAAGCGTTCCTCCGCACTCGGGAACGGAGAAAAAATCGCCATCTATTTTTCCGTCAACGGAAGTCAGCATGTGGCATATCACATAAGGTCTGTTCATTTGTCGGTTCTCCTTAAGGCAACACCGCACAAAGACCGCCCTACGGGCTTTGTCATTCGCTTGCTTGCATCTTTTCCGTCATCTTGCACATAGTTCGCTTGCAAGGCGTCAGCCTTGCGGCGCTCACTTTGTACAATCTGA
>CANRFR010000018.1 GCA_947629945.1 uncultured Clostridia bacterium
GTTCTCGAAGTGTATATTCGGAGAACATTCAATGAAAGTTGGGGATAATATTTTCTTGGGGATAATATAAAAAAGATTGAAGAAAGTGTCCAAAAACACCTCCGCTAAATGCCTTAATAAGTAGGAGGTGTTTTTTATGCTAAATGATACAGAAGAACTACAAAAAGACTTTGACTTCTTTTTGGCACAGCGGCTGCTAAAAAAGCTGCTTGACGAGGGGATGATAACATCGGGCGAATTTGACAAAATAACCGAGAAAAACCGTCAAACTTTCTCTCCGTATTTATCCGATATAATGCCAAAAACAACTTGACTTACTTCGTTTTTAGAGTCAATATAGTACCTAAGGAAAGCGAGGTGTGATGATGTTTAGTATAACCAAAATTGACGAATTTCAGCCTGTCCAAAAGGAGAATAAAACCAGAGTTGCAGCATATTGCCGAGTATCTACGGACAGCGATGAACAGCAAACAAGTCTTGATACACAGCGTTCGCATCACGAAAGCTATATCAAGACAAATTCAGAGTGGGAGTTCGCGGGAGTTTATTTTGATGAAGGTGTAACAGAGACTAAAAAGGAAATCCGTAAAGGACTGATGACACTGATTTCCGATTGTAAAAAAGGAAAGATAGATTTGATTTTAACCAAGTCCATCAGCAGATTTTGTCGCAATATAACCGATTGTCTTGAACTTGTTCGACTGTTGCTTGACATCAATGTTTACATATTTTTTGAAAAAGAAAATCTGAATACGGGTTCTATGGAAAGTGAACTCATGCTTTCGATTTTCGGAACTCTTGCAGAGAACGAATCAGTGTCGATTTCGGGAAACGAGAAATGGAGTATTCAAAACCGATTTAAGAACGGTACTTACATTATCGCTTACCCGCCCTACGGATATACCACAGTTGACAGAGAAATGGTAATTGTGCCTGAACAAGCGGAGGTCGTCAGACAGATTTTTGCGGAGTGCCTAAACGGTAAAAGTGCAGGGGGTTATAGCCAAAGAACTGAACGAGCAAGGCATTGTTGCGAAAAAGGGCGGCAAGTGGACATCAACCTCTGTTCTTGCAATTATACGAAACGAAAAATATACGGGTGACGCTTTGTTTCAGAAAACCTATACCGACAGCAGCTTTAACCGCCACAAAAATAACGGCGAATATAATCAATACCTTTGTGCGGAACATCACGAACCTATAATAAGTCACGAGGTTTACGAAAAAGCAAATGAACTTGTAAACAGACGCGGTAAAGAAAAAGGCAACGGTGAGAATACGCAAAAGTATCTGAACCGCTATGAGTTTTCGGGAAAAATCAAGTGCGGAGAGTGCGGAAGTTCCTTTAAGCGCAGAACACATAAAACTCCGGGCGGAGATTATACTGCTTGGTGCTGCAGCCGGCATATTGAGGACAAAAATGCCTGTGGTATGAAATTTATCACCGATGACGATGTTAAAACGGCTTTTGTTACAATGATAAACAAGCTGATATTTTCACAGCAAGTCCTTTTGAAACCTTTGCTTAAAAATGTGGAATCACTTAGTCACGAGGGAATATCCGAAGAACTTAAAGCAGTTGAAATAGAAATCTGTCAGCTTAACGAAAGAAAACAGGTTCTTGCAAATTTAGGTGTCAGCGGATTGTTAGAGCCGCCGATTTTGCAAAAGGAAAACAATGCCATTATAGCCGAAAGCGAGAAATTGCAAACCAAAAAGAACAGCCTTTTATCCGCCGCAAGCGTAGATAATGAAAAGATAGAGGCTCTGAAATATCTTATAAGGTTTGTGCAAAGCGGTACAATGCTGACGGATTACGATAAAGACCTCTTTGAAAAAGTTGTAGAGAAAATCACGGTAATTTCACGGAAAGAGATTGAATTTAAATTGTTCTGCGGATTAAACTTGAAAGAAAGGTTGAACTAAAAATGTCACATCTACCTTATGGATATGTTATCGAAAACGGAGAAATCCGCATTGACGAAGAGAAAGCAGACAAGGTCAAAGAACTGTTTGACGCATATATTTCGGGACTGTCCCTCCAATCTGCCGCACAAAAAGCAGGACTTGACTTGTTTCACGGCAGTGTTGGGAAAATGCTCCGTAACAAGCGGTATCTCGGTGATGAGTTTTACCCGTCCATTATTGATGCAGCGACCTTTGAAAAAGCCGAGGAGGTCAGAACGGCAAAAGCCGCAGCACTTGGCAGAACGGGCAGAACAAAGGAGCCTAGCCAAACATCAAAGACTAAAGCCGCAGCCGCATTTGTTATGCCAACGGTAGAATGTAAATTTTCCAACCCATTCAAACAAGCAGAATACATTTACAGCAAAATCAAGGAGGAAAACGATGAGTAAAAACATAACGCTAATTCCCGCACGAAAAACCATAGGAAACGCTGTGCAGGAAGAAGAAAAGCCGAAACTGAGAGTTGCCGCATACTGCCGTGTCAGTACGGACAGCGATGAGCAGGCAACAAGTTATGAAACACAAAAAGAGCATTATACGGCATTTATACAGAATAATCCGGACTGGAAACTTGCCGGGATATTCGCCGATGACGGAATCAGCGGCTGTAACACCAAAAAGCGTGATGAGTTTAACCGAATGATAAACGAGTGTCTTGCGGGCAACATAGATATGATTGTCACAAAGTCAATCAGCCGTTTTGCTCGAAACACTCTTGACTGCTTGAAATTCATCAGACTTCTCAAAGAAAAGAATATCCCCGTATTCTTTGAAAAAGAGAACATAAACACAATGGATACCAAAGGCGAGGTACTTCTTACTATTATGGCAAGTCTTGCACAACAAGAGAGCCAGAGCCTTTCACAGAATGTCAAGTTGGGATTGCAATACCGTTATCAGAACGGACAGGTGCAGGTAAATCACAATCGTTTCCTCGGATATACCAAAGACGAGGACGGTCATTTGATTATTGAACCCGCCGAGGCGGAAATCGTAAAGAGAATTTACCGTGAATACTTGCAAGGTTCGAGCTTAAAACAAATTGGTGACGGACTTGAGGCTGATGGTATTCTCACGGCGGCGGGAAATCGGAAATGGCGACCGGAAGCTCTAAAGAAAATTCTTCAAAACGAGAAGTACATCGGTGACGCTCTGCTGCAAAAGACATACACCGTAGATTTTCTAACCAAGAAAAGAGTGAAAAACAACGGTATTGTTCCGCAATACTATGTGACCGACAATCACGAAGCGATTATCCCCCGCGACCTTTTTATGAGGGTTCAAGAAGAAATGCAGCGCAGAGCAAATCTTCACAGCGGCAAAGACCGAAAGAAACGGGTTTACAGCAGTAAGTACGCTCTATCAAGCATTGTGTACTGCTCCAAATGCGGTGACATCTTCCGCAGAATTGTATGGAACAATCGCGGAAAACATTCTGTGGTTTGGAGGTGCGTAACAAGAATAGAGAGCGGACCGAATGCCTGCGATGCCGATACCATTCAGGAAACGGAACTTCAAGAGGCAGTGGTAAAAGCTATCAACAGTATCCTCGCTCGGAAAAGCACTGCTATCGGTGTTCTGCAAGAGAACATCGAGGAAGTCTTAAAGCAAGAGAATTCTCCCGCAAAGGACATTGACAGTCAGCTTGAAGAACTTCAAAAGCAGCTGTTGCAAAAGGCTAACAAGAATGAACAATACGACAGCTTGGTGGAACAGATATACAAGCTGCGTGAGGAAAAGCAGAAGTTACTCAGTGACAAGGCGGAAATGGAGGGTATAAAGCAGAGCATTTATAATATGAAAGCGTTTCTGAACAGCCAAATGACCGACATTGAGGAGTTCAATGAGGAGTTGGTCAGACGGTTGGTGGAGAAAGTCACGGTATACGATGACAGGTTCGAGGTAGAGCTTAAATCCAAGCTATCGGTGGACATTACGAGGAGTAAGTAAATATGGTTTCGTTAAGCACTTTGTGGTAGTTATTTCACGCAGAGTGCTTTTTTGTGTACTTTAGTGGTTTTGCTCAAAAACATATTGAAATTTTTAGTAAAATGGTGTATAATATATATTTAAAGGGAGTGTGCCATAACTACATCGGATATGATAAGTGTACTATGTTAAACGAAGAATATAGGCATAGTGGAATCAGTAAGGTGCTTCGGTAGTCACCGTAGAATTTTAGTAAAAAGCTGAAGTGCGGTACAGTGTCCTTTGAGAAAATGATGAAGATTGCAGAGGCACTGGATGTAGGCTATGAGCAAACATTTGTTCTGCCGGATGGAAAAAATATCAGTTGCAAAGGAGTTTGGAGATGGACAAAAAAATACTGTACCAAGTAGATATAAGAGAGTGGATAGAACAGGCATTTGGAAACGAAATGATGATACCAGTGTATGGATCAATTAAAAACCAAAAATATGACATTTTTATCCAAAGTTATTTAATACCTGTGCAAGACGCAGAACAGCAATTAGAAAAAGACACTTATGATATAGGTTCTTTAAGACCGGGTTTTACAGTATATGGTGCTTGGGAGGATTCCGAAGTTGTTTATGATAGGTTTAATAGTGGTATCGGAGCTGAGCCACTTGTGATTGTTAGAGATTATGATGGGCTGGCAGAATCTACCATCGAAATTGTCGAGGAATTTAGGCTTTTATTTAATTTGTATTTTAATAATACTGCAAACGAGTACAAGGACTTAGTCGATAATATCGTAGCGGTTCGCATAAAAAATGACGGAATAGTGGAGATACACAAAAAATATTTAAAGCGTTATCTAGCTGTTAAGAAAATGGCTTTAGTATTACATATGGATAGTAGATGTATTTTTTACGAATATAATCCTTTGTTGAAAGATAATAGCTTAGAATATAGGAGCGGGGATAATACGATTTATTATACATTGCATATTGGAAAGTGCAATACAGGGTGCAAAATGGAAAATTTCTCCATTTTATTTGGCAAGAAAATAGTATGCGGATGTGATATAAAAGATAGTGGAGTATGGCCTTATGATGCAGAGAAGAAATACATAGATTTTATTATTGGATTAGATGAAGATGGAAATGAAATTAAATATACATCAGATCCAAGTAAATTGAGCAACCATTTTGAAGCAAATTCTGATGCACCGGATTATTTAACACCAGTTTTCTTTGATTCTGCCGTACTGGAAAAATACTATTCAAAACCTGAAGTATATAAGATTGAAGATGGCATTATAAGGTGTGGAACATTGTGGTCGTTGTTTATTGATAACCAGCAATCGGAATATGTCTCTGCGTATCTTGGTGATTTAGGAAGAGACTTACCGAGCGAACAGGAACAATATTATTGGCGAAGCTTTAATAAGGCAATTGCGGGGAAACTAAGTGAAGTAAAGTTTAAACGAGATTTTTTAGCACAAGCTACGAATTCGACATCAATAGATTTTGTGTTTAAAAACACATATGTAAAAGTTAATAAAAAATTTTCAGACAAGATGGGTTGGAAATTATTTATTGACTTAGCCAAGCAAGATATATATAATTTTGAAGGACTACGTGTACCTATAAATAACTCGATACCAGAAATGGATATGCTTGTGTTATCTCTTGTTAAAGTTTTGTTAGATTCAATAAACGAGAAAGAAATCGTACGGCAGTTAACCGGAAACTATGAGAAATTAGTAGGAAGCATATCGAAATTGGAGGCATGGATGGTAGAATCGGGATTGCAAGGTTTTGAAGCACATATAAAGTTTTTGAGGAACCTCCAAGACCTAAGATCAAGCGGGACAGGACACCGTAAAGGGAAGGAATATCAAAAGATAACAAAGGTTTTTAATATGCAAAAAGGAAATTACAAAGAAGCATTTGCGAACATTTTAGAGCAGGCAAATTCATTTTTGAACTATATTGACGAGAATATTAACTCAATGAAAATAGGCAAAACTGGAGAGCAATGGTAACATAGAGATTTGCACTATCTATTTATATATTGTTCACGATGGATATGATATATTTCCCCAAACTGCACCACTGCTCTAATCCTCGACGAAACGTTCCCTTTGAATAAAAACGGGACAAGACAGACTTCCCATCAGCTCGGCGCACGTTGAGTGCGTCGTTTTGATGTCGCGCTCGGAAAAGCAGGTCTGAAAATCGCTTTGTATAGAGCCTTTTTCGGCAATGCGGCGCGGATTGACGGCTCTCCGAAAAGTTCGCTAAATCCCGTTGGGGAATATTTCCACGGCGGGGTGGAGTTGACAGAATGGATGAAAATAGGGTCGTGTGGACGGGATTGTTGGGGTGGACAGGATGGATGTCGAAATTTTAAATTGTGGGATGAAGTACGAAAAGGTAAGTTTTATCGGCACCTGCTTTAATGCTATAATGTATGAATTACAAATCTGCAAAAATACCATATATTCGTATTATCTGCGGATTTCTGCCAGAGGTAGGTATCGATATAAAGATTGTTGAACCACACAAACAAATTATAAACCGGAGGAATTTTAGATATGAATAAGCGACAACTGGCTGCCACAATATGGAAATCGGCTAATGAAATGCGTTCCAAAATTGAAGCCAACGAGTACAAGGATTATATCTTAGGCTTTATTTTCTACAGGTATCTTTCCGAGAAGGAACTGCACTTTTTCAAGAAACAGGGAATGTTAGCAAAGGACATAAAAGAAATGAACGAATCCGATGAGGAGTTTGTGAATTTCACGAAAGAGTCTATCGGCTTTTTTATCGCATATGAGAATCTATTCTCCACGTGGCTGGAAAGGGGTAGCGATTTTGATGTCTCTGATGTAAGAACGGCGTTGACTGTCTTTGACCGGCTCGTCAGCCCTTCTCATAAAAAAGTGTTTGAAAAGATTTTCAATACACTGCAAACTGGACTTTCTAAACTGGGAGAAACTGCGTCCACGCAGACAAAGTCCATTAACGAGCTTATCAAGCTGATTAGACGCATTCCTATGGATGGGCGGCAGGATTATGATGTCCTTGGGTTTATTTATGAGTATCTCATCAGTCAGTTCGCTGCCAATGCGGGCAAAAAAGCGGGCGAATTCTATACGCCACATGAGGTTTCGCTGCTCATGTCCGAGATTGTGGCAAATCATTTGAAGAACAGAAAGAAAATCCGTATATACGATCCCACATCCGGTTCCAGATCTCTATTAATAAATATGGGAACGGCAGCTGCCAAGTATATCAAAGGCGAAAACAAAATCAGCTATTATGCGCAGGAACTGAAGGAGAACACCTACAACCTCATCAGAATGAACCTCGTGATGAGAGGTATCGATCCGGTCAATATTTATGTAAGAAACGGTGATACTTTGGAGGAAGACTGGCCATTTTTCGAGGAAGGTGATATTGAGCATTATCAGCTTGTCCGTGTAGACGCCGTGGTATCCAATCCCCCCTATTCACAGAAATGGAATCCGAAAAATAAGAAGCATGACGCTCGTTTTTCTGACTATGGCATAGCACCAAAGGGTAAGGCGGATTATGCGTTTCTGCTACATGATCTATATCACTTGGAGAAGGATGGGATTATGACGATAGTCCTTCCTCATGGCGTTCTCTTCCGTGGAAATGAAGAATATACAATTCGGAAGAACCTGATAGAGAAAAATAACATTGATGCTATTATTGGGCTCCCTGGTAATATTTTTTTCGGCACATCTATTCAAACACTAATCATGGTGTTGAAGCGTGAAAGGACAGAGACGGATGTCCTTATTATCGATGCATCGAAGGGATATGAAAAAGCCGGAAAGAGCAACAGACTGCGTTCTTCGGATATCAAGCGTATTGTAGACTGCATCCGTACTCGTGCTGTTATCCCTGGATTTTCCGCACGAGTGGGCAAAGAAAAAATCAAGGAGAACGACTATAATCTAAATATTTCTCGTTATATTGACTCTTACGAAAAGCCGAAGCCTTGGGATTTACATTCCATTATGTTTGGCGGCATTCCGAATGCGGAGTTAGATTCCTTGAATGATTATTGGAAAGCGTTCCCAACACTCAAGGAGTATCTCTGCAAGTCGATTTCTGAAAGATACGTGGAAATGGTTTTCTCTGATATTGGGCAGGCAGTGAAGAATGAGATGTCTGTTATCAGCTACAAGGATAGCTTTGCTGCTGTTTTCGCAGATTTGCGGGAAAAACTTCGGGCGGTTCTTATAGAACAATATTCCACGATATCTGTACAAGCGGAGGAGGAAAGAGCCACTGAGGACATTTTTAAGAGGTTGGAATCTATTGCCGTGGCAGACGAATAAGATTTTCAGCATTATCGGTTTCCTTTCAAAAGTGGTAAGATTTGCAGTGTTTTGCGAAGTTACGGCGCGCCGCGCTATGTTGGAATGGGCGCTCGATTTTTACAGTTTCTCACGCAAATAGGCAAAACTCAGCAAGATGTGGCGGTCAAACGTAGTCAAAACGTAGTAGAAAATTGGGATTGCTTACTACTGCGGGATTTTCTCGTTGTTTTCCAAATAATGGAGGGTTTGCCAATAACAGATTACTTTTGAGAATTTTCGTCCTCATCGTATGTCTGAGTAATAGTTCTATTTCTTAAAGTAACCTCAATCTTGGAGAGAATTTTAGCGGGATCCAAATCTTTGTGATCGTTTGACAGTTGAAGCTTTTCCGGCTTAATAAAAAATTGCGTTTTATCAGCAGCACCTTTATATCCAACGTACAAAACTATGATAGTATCGCCGTCACGATCTTTTTTTACATCTACATTGATCCAGTAATCGGGATCGTCTTTGACTTTGCGTTTTATTTCTGGAGTATACCAATCATCTAGACGAATCAGTTTAGCATTTTTAAATATCTCACGATTCAGCGCCCTCAAACACTGTGACGTAAGTGAATGTATACTTATAATCTCAATTTGCTTTTGGCATCTAGGACAGTAGAGAGTAGTATCTTCCGAACGTTCTAATTCAATCTCCGGGTGCTTTGAACAGTGAAAATGAATTCCATCTTGATTACAATAATAATAGCGCAGTTCATCTGGTTCGTACCCATAGAAATTAGTGCAATCTCCGGGACTAGTATTTGGATTTCTATACAATGAGCATGTCCTAAATGAAATATCATCGTTTAGTCTATAAATTTTCTTGTCCATGATTTTGCCCTCCCAAGAACAATCATTTAATGTATGCAAATGTTTCTATAAAATAGTAAAGCTCTGAGACCTACTATGAGATACCCTCGCTGTTTTCCAGATCGCGCAAAGTCCTGCCATCTAAGGTTTTCCATTCGATCCAACCGTTGGAGCTATTGCCAATGACAAAAGATGATGCCCCAGAGGGAGAACTGAAAAGAACATCCTCAAGCAAAACATTGTTCTCATCGACCTTGCGCTGCTTACGCCGCTCTAAATAGCCTTTTGAAAGATACTCCGCGTCCATTGGAGAAATTATACTCCCTTTTAGCACAACAAATCCATCGGAAGTCTGCTTGCCAATTGCTTTAACGGTGAAATTGATTTGCTTTATCGTTCGGGTAAGATACAGCTTTTGCCCATCTCCGGCAGCGTTCTCATTAGTATCATCGGACGAATCCTCAACGACCGGAACGAATACCTTGTGTTCGAGCGTTCCCATTATAAGCTTGGCGTTTTCGATAAACTCCTCCAGCTCACTCTCCTTTTCCTCGGTGATATGTCCGGGAGAGGGATCGTTTCCGTTTTTGACCGAATAGCGATCGACTTCAAGCGCAAGATTACAGAAACGATTTTCAAGATAACTTATCTCGGTGGGTCCGAACGAATTGTTTGAAGTGGTGAAGACTACGGCTTCCGTCCAGTAATCCTTTTCGCGATTGCGTCTATGCTCATACAAGCGGTTTAAAATGCCCTCGCCGTTTTTCCGCACCCCGGCTTGCCCGATATACACGATCTCTTTTCCGGTCTCATCCGATTTGCCGAACAAGAAATAAACACCGCTCCATTTGAGATCTTCGCGCTCTTTACATTTATCCAGATCGGTTCTCGGTATCTTATACGCAACACCCGTCCAATTGGCTAAGGTGCATTTTATTCTGCCGTCTGCAACGCCGTCCATCAGGAACAAATTGATGCTTTTGCCTCGTGACATTTTATGTAACCCCATTCTTCCAAATATTACAAATATACCTATTATAATTATATCACAGTTTTCGGGAAAATGGAATACATTTACACAAAAAAATCCCCTGTCAATCGAAAATCGACCAACAGGGGATGTAAATTCATTTCGTTAAACCGAGCGGAACAAATCTCTTGAGACGCTGCCGGTATCGCGGTCAAGCTCTTTACGAGCGGCTTCTATGTCATTCAGTCGGCTGAGTTCATCGGCTGCGTCATCAAGCCCCAAATGCGTATAGGTGTTCAAGGTAACGCCGATGTCGCTGTGACCCATAAGATACTGGAGAGTTTTCGGGTTCATTCCCGCCTTAGTCATATTGCTGCAGTAGGTGTGGCGACAAACGTGCGGGGTTATGTTCGGCAGCTGAAGCTTATAAATTTCATTGTAACGCTTTACCATGTGATTGAACCTGTGTTCCCAATGCATTGCCACAAGCGGGTATCCGTCCTTGTCTGTGAACAAAAATCCCGTATAGCCGCCAACTATCCGCTCCGCTTTTGGTGCCTTTCTGTCATCGATTATCGCTTGAAGGCAATATGCAACATCATCTGTGATGGGTATTTTCCTTGTACCTGCATTGGTTTTCGTGGATTCTATGATCAGCTTCATATCGCTTGTCCGTTGAAGCTGACGCTCGATGTTTACCACCTTGTTTTCTAGATCGATATCGGAGAGCGTCAACCCGCAGAACTCCGATATTCTCATTCCCGTGTGGAACAATATGTAAACGACTTCATAATACTTACAGTAATTGTTATCGTCGTGAACGAATTTCAAAAATCTCCGCATTTCGTCCTTGGTGATCGCTTGACGGGTAACGCTGTCATTGACGATAACAGTAGCCATCTCAAATCCGAACGGGTTCTTTCTGAGTACATCATCGTCAACCGCCATCTGAAAAGCCGGACGGAGGACGCCGCGCACGGTTTTTATCGTGCTGTAACCCTTTCCGTCCTCTTGCAGCTTGATAAGGAACAGCTTCGCATCGGATGTCTTGACCGTTCCTATCTTATTTGACGAAAACGGCTCCTTTGCGAGAAGATTTTTTACAAAGCCGTAATTGCTCTTGGTGCTGTACTTTACGCCCGTCTTAGTCGCCAGATAGCGTTCCACGAGTTCATAAACGGTCATATTTTTATTGGACGGGTCGCAGAGCGTGTCCAGATCGTAGCCTATCTGCTTCTCCATTTCCCGAAGCGATTGGCAAGGCTTTTTCCCGCTCGGCAGCGGATCGGTAGGCTCTAACCGCCAGCTGTACACAAAATGCGGCTTTCCGTTGATGTGATACTTGAACTGATATTTTCCGTCTGCGCGGATAGATTCTCCGCGCCTTAAAAGCCGCCGTTTTGAATCCCGTCTTTGCGGATTTCTCGGCATAACAACTCCTCCTTTGCTTTCGGTTCGCTTTCCAAAAAATGCTGAAATTCCTCGCGAAGTACCAAGACCCTGTTGTGATAAAACGCCAAAAAGCTGTAATGGTCGCCGCTTTTCAGGAAACGAGTGAATTTACGCGCGCTCAAGCCGAATAATTCAATTGCTTCACGAACGTTTAAGTAGGTTTTTTCGGATATTTTCGGCTTTATCAATCCTCATCACCTCTCTCCGTCAATGAATCAATATACTCCTCGAACCGCTTTCTGATGATAAGGTAACGGTTTCCGTTCATTATCGCGAAATGGTTATCGCTCTCGGCAAGTCTGCGAAGCCGTTTTTCTCCGATGTTGAAATAAGCCGCTGCCTCGTTTATCGACAGCAGATACTTTTCACTTATCGGAATATTCTTCTCTAACATAATGCTCACCTCCGTTTTCCGATACCATATTAACTCTTTCAAACGGAAATAGCAACTACTTACGGCAAAGAAAAAGAAACTAAATCGCCGAACTTTCCTCAATAAATTTCTCGAATTTTGTGCGAATTATGAGTACACGATTACCGTTATAAACAGAAAATCTTCTATCCGCCGAGCCGCCTTGATTGTCCTCGGCAAGTCGGCGTATCTTTTTCTCTCCGATATTGAAATACATCGCCGCTTCCTTTATAGAAAGCAGATACTTCTCGCCGATAGACAGAGAAGCCCTCTCGGTGCTGACCGATTCATTCTTTAGCAACATTATCACCTCCCGGAAATGCGTTCCTATTATTATAAGGACAGTTATTCTGTAATTGGGGACTAAATCCTCACTCAGTCGCCCTATAATGTTTTTCAATAATCTATCTGGACAAAAATGAGTAAATTGGGCGAAAAAAATCAGCCCGTGAGAATAATTTCCCACGGGCTGCGCTCATCTCAATATTTCATTTACACGTTTCTGCACAGCAGAATAGTCATACCCCGCCGCAATCAACCGTTTTCTGCGTTCCTCTCCGTTCCCCCAATCCCCGCGAATGACCTCGCGGGCAAGTTCGTCAACGGACTTCTTCGGCTTGTACAAAATCTCGTTGACGCGGTTTTGCACGGCATAGTAATCGTACCCGGCGGCTGTCAAGCGTTCCTTGCGCTCGATACCGCTGCCCCATTTGCCGGCGATGATCTCTTGGGCAAGTTCATCAACTGTCTTTTCCGCAACAGGCTCCTTGACCGCATAGTCCGCAAAGCAAATATCCCCGTCAATGTCATAGCTGCCAGCCCGGCTCAGGTCGCCGATGTTGTCCAAGCCCCACTGCCACATCTTCTGTCCGTAGTCATACTTGGAAGGCTTGTTCGGGCTACCCGTCCAATGAGCAAGCCAGATGTCGTACTTTCCGATGAGTTCACCCTTGTTGTAGTAGCATTCAATAAAAGACGGATTTGCGTAGATACCCGGAGTAAATCCCGCCGCGCGAACGATCTCGCAGAACGTTTTCGCCATTTCCGTGCGAGTTGCGTTATTCAAGCCGTTTATCTGACGCTTTTCTTCCAAATCAAAAAACACGGGATATGTCGGAGCAAGCCCCTTGACGACCTCCACGCACTTTTCCGCCTCAGCTTTGGCTTCGTCAATGCTCATCGCATAGCTGTACCAATAAAAGCCGTAGTCAATGCCGTATTTGTTGCAGTCCGCGACGAACTTGTCCATTGTAACATCCTTTTTCGTAGAGAAGCCCGCGCGGATGATCGCGAACCTCACGCCCGCCTTTTGGAGCTCCGCAAAGTTGATGCCCTCCTGACAGTAGCTGATGTCAACACCTTTAATTCTCGTCATTATTTCCGTCCTCCTTTTCGTCTGTTTCGGCGCGGTTGTGCAGCTGTTCAAGCACCGACTTTATCTTCTTCGGCACGGGCAGCCCCAGATGAGCCGAATTTTCCACCAAAGATACTCCCTCGTTGGATATGTAGAAGAAGATCACGGCAGTCCGCAGAATAGAGCCTGTCCGAATAACGTACAAATCCAAAAGATGCGACGCGCCAACTATCAGAAAAATCAGCACCTTTCTGCAAATCCCTTTGAAACCTACCGAACTCGACAGCTTTTTGTCGATAACAGCGCACATCACTCCTGTGATGTAATCAATAACGACAAACGCGATCAAAGCGATGAGCAGTCCATCACACCCTCCGAGATAATAGCCGAGCCAACCTCCAACAGCTGTGAAAATTGCTTGTACTGTGTTCCAAAATTCTTTCATTTTCATTCCTCCTCGTCAACAATGTCATAAGTTATTTTCATTACCTGTCCGTCCAGCTTGCGAACCGGCGAGGACAGGTTGTTTATCGTGGTAAGGCACGGCTTTAAAACACCGAGTGAAAGTCCAAAATAGCGGGATGTGCCGTTGCTTGTATACGGATTGTCTGGCGCGACATAGTACGGAAAACTCATGTCCTTGACTTTCATGAAATTTGCGTAGCAATTGATACGGGAAGTTCCGTAAGTGGGCATTGAAACCCGCATTCTGTACTGATCGTACCCATCGCCGTTCTTGATTATTTCAAGTGCAATAGCGGAATAGTTTATGTTGCAGCTGTCGCAAATCAAGATTGGAGTGTGAGATTTTTCGTCCACATAAAAGCCCCAGAAACTTGCAGTCGCCATATTGGATAATCGCTCATTATTTATGTATTGGAGCGTTTTATTCTCGGAAATTCCGCTCTCCGAAAAAATTCTCAACTGCCCATAGTTTTCCGAAGAAGTGTTTTCCGTACCATCAATCAGCGGATGATCGGTTATTGCGAAATACTTTCCATCCCATTGAAAAGCGGGAAGAGCCGAGTTGTAGTCCTCATTCACTCCCGCTCCGTAGAACCATGTGTACTTGTAATCGTGATAAACATAGTTAAACCCGATATCATAGTTTTGTAACATAACATCTGTGGTTATCACTTTTTTGGATTTTTGAGTATAACTCGCAAGGTCAAACACATAGTGATATATACTCTGTTTACTTTGACCTATAACGTGTATTTCCTCACCGATAACATACGGGAAGAATGCCAGCCACTGCGGGTTTTCAAACCAATTATTCCGCAGCTTTTCCTTTTCATCTTCGGGAATACTGCTTGTGTTATATGAGCTGTTTGTGTAAAAATATGAGCCGTGAAAATAATTCCCCGATGATGTATCGGGGATAGGACTTGGCGCGGGGAATATTTCGATCACCTTTTTCATGCTTACAATGCCGCAGAACGGCTTTTTCTCGCTGACGCTTATGGAAGTCGGGTCAAAGAAAATGACCTCATAAATTCCGCAGTCATGACGGTTCTTTCCAAGCAGACGGACATTGCCATTTTCGAGTTTGTCCATATAAAACCACTTGTAGTGCGCTAAATCAATTTCGGAATTCGGAATAAATCGTCCGCAAATAGTGTGCAAATTACTGCTGAAACTTGAAGTGGAGTTGCTGTTGAGGTCTGTGCCGCCCATTGACAAGTCCCAAAAAGTATCGTGATAACCGCCCGTGCCGCCGTCCTTGGTAGTCAAGCAGATACATGAGATCTCGCCGTTTGCCTTGTCGGACGCGAAATCCCAGACGTGGCGGTAACCGCCGTCAATCTTCCCACTCTCGTTTTCGTTGTAAGTGCCGATGGTTGAATCGGTGTTTGTGGTGGGAATTCCCGCGTGACCTATTTCCGCGTTCGTCCACGGGAGCATTACGTTGTCTGCGTTCTCCTCGATTTTATCGCGGCAGACAATAACGCCGTGAAAAGCCGTGTCCGCAATATTGCTTTTGAACAGCCGCAAGGGATTGAAACTGCGGTCGTTTTCGGAATCCATTCCCGATTCAATGTAATCGGGCGGATTCAGAATATTGTCGACCGCGTTTGTTATCATGTTTTCCTCGCGCGTTTCGGAAACGAGCTTGCCGCCCTCGAAAAGCTGTATTTTAGCCTTGCCCTTTATCATCTTGTTCCTCCTCAAATTCCGTGTACATAAACGAAGTCTGAAAACTGCCGCACGGAGCGTCATTCAGCACGTCATGCAAGTTTCCGCTGTCGCCGTCATACAAAACGGTTATAGCCTGTACGCTGCCTTTCATTGACGATTCCGCAAGCGTCAGCCAAACAGTGCTGCCAAAGTTGCCCGCACCAAAGCTTGCCGAAATAGGTGTTAAATTCAGCGTTTCACTTGCCGTTGTTACTATCATCTTGAACGCCGAAAGCTCTATATTATCCGATGTCACGGGGTTACGCAATTCAAGAAAAATCTCGCGGTTAGAGATATTTTCGGCTTTCAATGGAGGCGGCGTTTTCGTCTGCGGTGAATCTGGCGCGGGGAAATGAACCACCGTGTTTTCAAGAGTTTTGCGCCGCTTTTCATAGAACCTTGCAGAGAAATGCAAGTTATTCTCGCACATTGAGTGTCTTTGAATATCCGTGAGTTTCGCGATGAGCGTTTCCTTGATAGAAATTGTTCTGAGCGGCTGCTTGCGTTTCTTGAAAATGAAGCCGCGCTCTCTGAATTCCAAGTAACCGTCCCAAGGGCTGTCTCCCGCAATAGCCGCGCCGATAACGTAGCCCCAAGTCTGCACGGCGGGAAGGAAACCCTCCGCGCCGTTGTCCGTCAACACATGAAAAGTTATAGTGTTCAAGCCGTCCTCCGAAACGAACGGATAATTGAAAGTCTTAGTGTGCTTTCCGACATCGAAATACTCGGTGTAGCGAACACGCTCATTCGGTCCCAAGCGAATGAAAAAGATAATGTTTCCCGCCGCTGTGATCTCGAACTTCACCGTGACGCAAAACGCGGAATATGTTTTCTTATATGCGTTATAAGACAGCTTGATTATCCTCTGCTCTGTGTCCGAAATGTTTATTTGAGAATTGTTTGTGTCGGATTTTATCGCCGCCGTAGCCTCTTGAACCGACTGATTTGTCTTGCTGGTTTCCTTTTCCAGCTTGTACAGGCTGTCGTTTATTGACGGGCGATAATCTCCGACCTCGATCTGAATTTCAAATCGGTTATACGGGTCAAAGCTCATCGAAACTATGCGAGTTTGCACGTTAATTTCAAACGGGCGAAACGTTATGTTGACGTTATCGCCCGTGTGCAGATCGGTGTTTTTATAGAGCGTCAGCGCGTAGGAATCGGTGCTTGAACGGCTGTCCTTGTCCGTGGAAAGGTCGGTGACGTTCCGCCCGTCCATGAGCTCGATGTAACTCTCCGAACCCCTGTGTCGGCGAATGTTTATCGCCAAGCCGTCATACTCTATCTCACCATCACAAAGGGCTATAAGCTGCATTACTGCGGCTCTGCGTGTACATTGCTGATTTATTTTAAGTTCCACGGGAATGGTGAAATCGCAAATTCCCGCTATAAGATTTGTACCGTTCAGCAATTCGCTCAGACAGTCAAACGGAGTTCCGTTAAACTCGAATTTCGTTACCGTGTACTCGGAATTATTGAGTTCGTAGGATTTGTGTTCGCACTCGACTGTCACCGCCGCAATACCGCCCGACATCTTTTTGCTTATCTTGACGATGTTAAACAGGTAGTTGAAATCACTACCGCACAACTGAACTTTCTCTCCAACATCAATGGAGTTAAGCGCTGAACACATCACCGTAAAAGAGAATGTACACTCGCCGTTAAGACTGTCGAACAGCGCGGACGACATCACGCGGGTAAAGCGGCGTTCGTTCTCGCCTTTGGAATTTGTTATGATTATTTCAGTCATACCGCACCCGCATTTCTCGCCGTTACCTGTCCGTTGCTCCACTGAATACGAGATACCACTTTTGTGAGCGTCACGCCGTCAATCGTAAGAGGTATTGTAACGTCAAACACAGCGGTTTCGGCAGATGCGCCGCCGGAAATATCCGAGTTGATATTCGCTTTCACATCGGTATCGAACTCGGAGGGAATTGCGTCCACCATATCCTTGGTGACTGTTTTCATTTCATCGCCGAAGCCTATTCCCAAGCCTTTAGCCATATTATCTCCAAGCTCCGCAAACAAGGTTGACGGCGAGTGTATGCCGAAGAACCCCTTGATGCCGTCCACGATGCCGCCGAAAAAGCCCGTGACCTTATCCCAAAGCCACGATGCCGCGTTCGATATGCCTTCCCACAAGCCCTTAAGCAGATTTCCGCCTATCTTTACCATTTCTCCGAAACCGCTTGCAAAACCGTTTACAATGCCGGTGATTATCTGCGGAACAGCCTTTACTATTTCCACGATTATGGTCGGCAAGTTCGCGATAAGCGACACAAAAAGTTCTATTCCCGCTTGAATTATCTGCGGAATGGAGCCTATTATCGCCGAAATAACGCTCGTGATTATCTGCGGTATAGCCGCGACTATCTGCGTTATTATTTCGGGTAAATTCTGCACAAGAGAGATGAGCAGTTTTATTCCCGCCTCAATGATTTGAGGGATAGCACCGATTACAGCGGTTATTATCCCCTCGATAATCTGCGGAATGACCGCGACTATTGCCGCGATGATGTCCGGTAATGCGCCAACAAGTGCCGTCAACAACTGTATTCCCGTTTCAATTATCTGCGGAATTGCGCCGATCAGAAAATCTATAATGCCTTGAATAATAAGCGGCAGCGATTCTATGAGTATAGGCAGCGCGTCCAGCAAGCCTTGCGCAAGTGCCGTTATGAGCTGCAAAGCCGCGTCCAGAATAAGCGGCAGGTTATCGATAAGCGTCTGAACGATCTGAACCATTACTTCTACTATCTGTGGAATTAGGTTCGGGATAGCCGAGGAAATACCGCTGATAAGCGACACGATTATGTCCGCGCCGGCTTGGACTATTTGCGGGAGCAAGTCCACAAGCGCCGAAATGATCTCCGTTATAATTTTCGAGAGCGATGGCATCAGCTTTGGAATTGCGGTAAGCAAACCGTCCGCCAATGCTTTTATTATTCCCGGCGCACTTTCAAGAACGGCTTCGGCGATTGATGTGATGAGTTCGACCGCTTGAGGAATAATAGACTTTATTGCGTCAATGACGCTTGTAACACCGTTTTTGAGTTCCTCACCCGCTTGTTCATTTCCTGCGATAAGGTCTGTCAAGCCGTCTGTGATCTGCGTTATTCCGGGGAGCAATTCACCGACAAGGCGATTTTTAAGCCCGCCCGCCGTATGTGAAAGTTTTGTAATGCTGTCCTCAAACGCCGCGCTTGCCGCCACAGCCTCGTTAGACATTATCATGCCGTAGTCTTGCGCCTCTTGCTTTAAACGCTCCGTTTCCTCAACGGAAGTATTCAGAACCGCCGCCATATCCACAGCCGACTTTCCGAGCAGATCGTTCGCCGCCGCCGTGCGTTCCGCGCCGCTTTCCATTCCTTGCAAAGCCGTGATAACAAGCTGCAGCTGTTCGTCTTGGGATTTGCCGTTCAGCTGCTCAATAGACAGCCCGACAGCGGACAGCATTTCGGCAGCGGAATCGGAGCCGTTCGCCGCGTCCGTTATGACGGTGGACAGCTTTTTCATGCCGATCTGGAGGTTATCCACGTTAGCGCCGCACCGTTCGAAAACGTAACCCCACTCCTGATAGCTTTCCGCCGAAATGCCGATCTTCTGCGAAGTCTTGTCGATAGCGTCACCCGCCAAGCCGACTTCGTTCGCTATATCCCACAGCTTTTTGCCCGCCGCAACTGCCGCCGTTCCGATAGCCGTTGCAGCTGCGCCCAGAGCCGCGCCTATTTTCTTTGCGGTATCGCCGAGCTTTGAGAACTTTCCCTCTGCACTATCAGCCGTATCCGCCGCTTTGTCCACGTCCTTGGAGAAGTCTTTCGCTCCGTCTGCGGCGTCGTCAAAGCCGTTTTCGGCGTTCTCGAGAGCCTTGTTGTTATCCGACAACTCGCGCTCCATATCGTTCAAAGCCGCCTGAGCGTTATTCAACTGTATCTGCCAGCTTTGAGTGCGTCTGTCGTTCTCGCCGAAGGAGTTAGCGGCATTGTCGAGCGCGGACTTCAGCGTTTCGATCTTTCGGTTCTGCTCGTCAATTTCCTTGTTGAGGACTTCGTTCCGCACGGACAAAGCCTGAACGGACGTGTCGTTCTTGTCGAACTGCGAAGTGACAAGTTTCATCTCCGAGCCGAGAACTTTGAACGACTGATTTATTTCGGACAGCGATTTTTTGAACTCGCGCTCGCCCTCTACGCCTATTTTTAAGCCGAAGTTGTCGGACATTCTATGCCACCTCCTAAAAAACGAGCATAAAAAAAGAGCCTTGCGGCTCGAAAAATATAGAAAAAGGAACAACCGTGGAGGCTGCTCCTCTCATTATTAGTTATAAAATGCATTCGATTGATTTATTGGTGTCTTATTCACCAAAAGGTTTGAACTATTAACAATGCTTTCAAATTGTTGCCTTAAACAATATACGCATCTATTCTTATCATTCAAACGAAACAAGGGATTAGTACACTGCCTGCAAATAAAACCCGCCGAGTTTTCCCCATAAAACTTTTGCAGTATTAAGAAATATGAGTTTGTATATATGTACAGATTGGCTATCAGCAATTCCCGTAAAATTGATTCTTTTGATTCTGTATAACCTAAATATGAATTTGTAGTCGAAAAAACAGCAGTTACAGGAGTTAAATATACATTTGGATGAGCATATTTATTACATTTGTCGGAAATTTTCAATAAATCTATTTCAGTAGGAAACCAATCATTTTTTACCAAATGATAATCTTTCGCACATCCCTTTACATCGTTGGTAGCAATCTTATGCTTAATATGCACAGTAAAATAATTATTGTTATTTTTTCCAAGGAAATACTTATAAATGCCGTTATACTCATTAACGCCTTTATACTTACCATCCTTAGAACAAAATGCTAAAACATCTTCATACCTTTGATCTCTACAAAGATTATATAAATCCAAAAAAGCTTCAATACTATGGCGAGTAAGAATATGAATAACAGGAAAGCCCAAAACATCTTGTGATGAAACATCAAAATTATGAAGAGACATCCAATTGGTATAAAAATTTTGTTGAACATAGTAAAACAAAAAGTATTCTTTTGATGCCGCGATATTGTAAATGTTATTAATCAAATAATTAACAGAAGTTTGAATGTAACTAAAAATATTAATTGGTTTATAGGGTCTGATTTTACAATTGTGTTCAGCAAGTTCGACAAAACTTTCTCCAATAACCGCATAATTGCCAAACAGCACTAAAAATGTAAAAGTCAAGACCGCTTTCGCGTTCATTTTAGTCTTGACTTTTACATTTTTAGTGCTAAAATGACAATGCGGTTATTGGAGAAATTTGTCAGTCGGTGGCATTTACACAGTTCAAAATTAAGACTCGGTTTATATAAATCATCATTAACAACAACACCCATGGAAATATGCACCTCTCAATTTATCTAAAATAAATAATATAATTCTCCAATTTAATTATATCATATTCTTCTATATTTGTCAATACCCATTAACATTAAATACCAAATGGAATCACATCATCAATAAACCGTTCCCTTTTCGGCTTTGCAATGCCGATAAACTGCTTATGACACTCCCAAAGATCGAGCAGCTCTCCGAACGGCATAAACCACACCTCATCCGGCGTGAGGTGCAGCTGTGCCGTGCCATAATAGAACAGCCGAATAAATAACTCATCGTCATTTACTCGGCTGTTACCGCGTTTTTTAAATCATCCTCGCTCTGTATCACACGATTTGTTCCTTTAGTCATAGCCGCCATTATCGCGTCCTTGTATTTCGCAAGATCGGCGGGAAGTGTCAGCAGCTCCAACTCCTCGGCGGTAAGCAGCGGCTTTTTATCCTCGCTTTTGAGATTGTGTATCTCTATCGGCTGATTGCAAAGCAGCACTATAAGCCACACGATCTCGTCAAGAGCCTGTTCAAAGTTCTCGGTGCTCATCAGCCTATCGCCGAGGTTCTCCAAGCCGCCGTAACGTTTCGCTATTTCCTTTGTAGCTTTGGTGGTGAGGAGCATTTCGTATTCCTCACCGCCGATATTTACCGTTGTTCCTCTGTCGTTCATCTGTCAGACCTCCTCTGTGTCGGTGGAACTCGCCGTGAAAGTCGGCTCGTAGACTTCCTTGTACCAATTCTTGATCGTTTCCTCGGTAACTCCGGCATTGCCCTCGGTGACCTCGGCTTTCCACGGATGTTTCCCGTCTGCGCCGACTTTGTTTCTCCGCAGTATTGTGCCCTCGATGGTCGGTGTGGAAAACGTGATGCTGTCGCCTTTTGTAGCAAGTGAAGTTGACGGAATGCCGAATTTTACACGATAAAGCCAGAAATAGCGATATTTGTTATTAGACTTTTTCGCACGGAAACCGATCGCAACAGGCTCTCCGCCGTCCTCGCTCGATGAGATCACCACGTTATTTTTGTCGATAGTCGCGCCCGTAAGATCGGACGCTACTTCGTTTCCTATATCGTCCACGCCGAGCGAAAGAGTGCCGTTTTTGAACTCCTTGACGATCTCCGCCGCGCCGTCGTCAGCGTAAAGAGTAGCCTCGGCAAGCTCCACGGACAATTCCGCGCTCATCGCTTTGGCGAGTCTTTTCGGCGAACCGTAGGCTTCATTGCCGTTTTCGTCTTCGGTAATTTTTGCGTAATACAGCATATCCAAGCCGATAGTAGCCATTATAATTCCTCCGTTTCATAATATTTTGCCGCGTCTATCACATAGTGATGATAACCCGTGTCGTTTTCGTGTCCGTTGTAACGCTTGTCGGTTATCGTAAAATCCGCTGCTAAAAGCCTTTTACAGAGCCGATTCTTCAATTCGATGTAATTCCCTTTCGTGAGTACGGAAATGCGGACATTTTGCACCTCGATCTCCGGCGCGTTATCCGCATGAAGACCGTAATCGTCCGTAAGCGGCGTTAAAACTATGTATTCATCGGGAGGAACTCCCGAGAAAACGCCTGTTTCAACGGACAGACCGCAGTTCTTGACCACCATTTTCAGTTCGGATAAAATGCTCATAGCTTTCTCAATTCCTCCTCCAGCTTGGACTTCATGGCGTTCTCGCAAGCGGACTTTGTTGCGTTTTTCGCGGGCTTGAGAAAGGGTTTCGCCGCTTGCCCGTGCCGTCCATATTCGAGAATGTTGGCAATTTTCGCATTGCTCTCTCCGTCTGTCCTGTTCTCTGCAAACCCAATCTTGACATTGAAATTCCCGTCCTTGTCTTGCTTTGCGGAAGATGTACCGAGTGCCGCCAAAAGCTGTCCCGTTGACTTTGACGGTGTTTTCGTTCCGCTGCCTATAACGCCTTGCAAATTCGAGCAAACCTTTTTCTCAACGATCTCCGCGCCCGCTTTAAGGACTTCGGGAATTATTTCGTCAGTCTTTTCGCCGAGCCGAGAGATTTTCAAAAGGAACTCCTCCGGCATTTGCATAGTTGCTTTAGCCACTTTCCCGAACCTCCTGTGCTTGCACTTCAAGATACATTCCGCGCCCTTTGACGTCCTCCACGGACGTTATCTCAAATACTTGTTTGCCACAGATTATCCGCATTTCCGTCGTCACTTCCAAACTGGGAATGACGCGAAAGCGGAACAAGTCCATAGCATTTGAGAAAGCCGCCATATTCGCCCATTTTTCCGAACCGTGCCGCCCCTCACGATACGCGCGAACCGATGCGAGGACTTCATCGGTTTCGACCTTAAAGCCCTCATCATCGGTGGTTATCTTCTTTTGCACGATATCTATAAAGGTGTTCATTTTACCGAAACTCATCTCACACCGTCCATTTCCTGTCGAGCCGCAGCAACAGGTTTACAGTATTCCATACTTGCTGCGCCGCATTGGTGTTGTCCGCAAAAAAGCCGCCCGTTGAACCGTCTCTGCTCTCGTAAAAATGGCTTGCAAGCATAATGACGGCTTGCTCGGTGGTAGGCGGCATTTGCTCGGTTGTGTATGTTCCCTCCGTGATGTGCTGATAACTCTCCGCATAGGAAACGGCAGCGGTAATGTACATCTGCAAAAGTTCATCGTCTTCATCGTGTTCAAGAATAAGGTTCTTTTTCACCTTTTCAAGCAAAGTCATACCGCCGCACTCCTTTCTTCATTACGTTGCGCTTCCGGCTTTCATCTTCAGCAGCTGAATGCCCTCCGGCAGAATAACTTTACCGTCCACGCGCTCGGTCGCAACATAACCGATCTGTCCGTTGGTAGCATACAGTTCGTTCAAACGTTGAACGGTTCTTCCCGCACGGTCGCCGATCCAATAATTCTTGAAATCGCCGAAAGCGACCGTAAGCGCGCCAGCCGCCATAGTCGGAACATAAGGCGAGGTAAAAATCCCATATCCGAGCAGTCTGTCGGGCTGTCCCGCCTGAATGGACGGCTGCCAGAGATACGCTCCGTTCTGATCTTTCAGCTTGCGAATAGCGGAGATAGTCGCGTCGTTCATCAGAAACTTTGCGTTTCTGCGATACGGCGATTTCAGCGCATACACAAGGCTGATGAGTTCATCGGCTGTTATTGCGTTATTCGCCGCAGCGGTAACGCCCACCGTGCCGCCGTTCGTTGTGAAAATGCCCGTAGGCTGATTAGTACCCGTACCCACGCAGAACGCTTCTTCCTCGGCAATACCAAAGGCTCTGGCGAACTCTTTCATGAGGTAGTCCTCGATGTCGAAAGCGGAGTCCTGCAGAAGTTCCACACTGACGCGGCACAAATTCGTGAGCTTGAATGCGTCTATCTGTTTCTGTCCGAAAGTGGGATTGCTCTCGGTGTAGGCGGCATTTTCCGCAGTCCACTGCGCCGTAGAGTGACCAGTAGCAACGGGTATCTTGCGCTCGTGCTGTGTGGTGATGACTTTCGCTAAAGAACGGATCACATTCTCCTCGTCAAGCGCGGTCACGATGTCTTTCTCGAACTCCTCCGGCACGAGATAGCCGCCATCCGCGTCTGTACCCTCGGAAAGGACGTTGTGGACGAGTGCCTTGCCGCGAAGATGGCGGTCGAAGTCCTCCTTATAAGCATCGGACGCTCTGCCGGTCTTGCTCGCCAAACCGACCGCCTTTTCGGGAGTTTCGGTAATAGGCGTGTTCACGGGCTTGTTGAGTTCCGCCTCAATAGCTTCACGGCGCTCCATACGCTTTATCTCGTTGGTCATGCTGTCGAGGTCGCTTTCCATTTTTGAGTAAGCGGCATCGTCCTCTGCGGACAGCACTCCCATGTCGTTTCTGTGGGTATCGAGGAAACCCTCCATTGTGTTCCACAGCTTGGCTCTTTTGTTTCTCATTTCAGTAATGTTCATGTTAAAATCCTCCTTAAAGTAACTTCTTGTACAAGGACGCTTTCAGTTTGCTTACTGAGCGTCCTTGCGGCTTTTTCTCCGTTTTTGCGGACAGCTTGTTGATAAGCGTCCGTTCGACTGCCGAGGCTGAAAATTCAAAGCTATCCTCGGTAGATACGACTTTACGCTCATCGGTCAAAATACCGTCCGCAAAGGCAAGTTCCATGGCTTTGTTTGCGTTCATCCAAGTGGTATCGTCCATCATGCGGGCAAGCTGCTTTCTCGGCAGACTTGTCTTGATTTCGTAGGCATTGATGATGCTTTCCTTGACCTCAGACAGCATATCTATCGCCTTTTCCATATCCGCGTGATCTCCGAAAGCCACGGTCGCGGGGTTGTGAATCATCATCATTGCGGTAGGAGCCATAAGCACCTTTGTTCCCGCCATGGCAATAACAGATGCCGCACTCGCTGCTATGCCGTCAATTTTGACTGTCACATCGTTTTTGTAGTCCATGAGCATCGTGTAAATCTGGCTTGCGGCGATACAGTCGCCGCTGGGCGAGTTTATCCAAATCGTGATAGGACCGTTCCCGGCGAACAATTCTTCCTTGAACATCGCCGGAGTAATGTCGTCGTCATACCAGCTTTCCTCGGCGATAGTGCCGTACAGTTCAAGTATTCGCTCCTTGATTTCCTCGTCTGTTTCGCTGTTCCGAATAATTTGATTCTTCCAGTTCCAAAACTTCTTCATCGGTTTCATTCTCCTTTCCGCTGCTTGCCGCGAATATTCCCGCGTCACGCAGCTTTGTCATATTGCCGTTTATAAGGTACAGATCGCCGCCCTCCTCTGTAGGAATGCGGTCGAGGTTTTCCAGCTCCCGGATATCGTTTGCCGACATCCAACCATTCTGTCTTGCGGTCGCATACCCGTTCATACGGCTTGCGTAATCGCCGCGCAGCAATCCCTCAACATTGAACTTCACAAAACACGACTTCTTTTCATTGGGAGTAAACAGCGTCCGCTGAATGGACTGCTCCCACCTTATGACCCACGGGTCAAGCGTGTATTTCACGAACTCCAAGGACTGCTGCTCGATATTGGAAAACGAGGACTTTTCCAGATCGCCCACCATGTGCGGTGGAACACGGAAGATCCTCGCTATCTCGTTTATCTGAAACTTCCTCGTTTCCAAGAACTGCGCCTGTTCCGGGGATATTGAAATAGGCGTGTATTTCATTCCTTCCTCAAGCACCGCCACCTTGTTGGAGTTGCCGCTGCCGCCAAAGGTCGACTGCCAGCTGTCCCTTATTCTCTGCGGGTCTTTCAGCGTTCCGGGATGTTCGAGAACACCGCTCGGCTGTGCGCCGTTGGCGAAGAACTTACTGCCGTATTCCTCGGTCGCAATTGCAAGTCCGATAGCGTTCTTAGCCATTGCGATAGGCGAGTAACCGACAAGACCGTCAAAACCAAGTCCCGGAATATGCAGAACATCAGACGGATTGAGCCGCACTGTAAAGCCTTTCATCGTGTGCGCTTCATCGGAAGAACGTATGTATTCGTAATAGAGCCGCCCGTCCGCATCGCGGTTCACGCTCATTTTGTTCGGCATAAGCGGATACAAAGCCACAACTTCGCCTTTGCCGTTGCGTATTATCTGCGCGTAGGCGTTACCCCAAAGCAAGAGGTGCGTCATGAGCGTTTCACGGAACACGAACGAGGTCATTTCGGGGTTAGGCTCGTCGTGGAGCAACAAATACAGCGGATGGTCGATTGCCTTTTCTTTCCCGTTGTCCTCTTTATAACGATAAACGTGGAGCGGAAGTCCCGCTATTGCTTCTGACAAGATACGCACACAAGCGTATACCGCCGTCATCTGCATCGCAGAACGCTCCGTTACCGCTTTTCCCGCAGAGCTGCCGCCCATATAAAAGGCATAGCTGCTGCCGGGAGTTCGGTTTTGGGGCTTGTCACGGGATTTGAACAAGCCGGAAAAGATACCCATATTGAATCACTTCCTTCTAAAAATGAGCATAAGAAAAGCACCTCCGAAGAGATGCTTTCATTTATTATTGTTCTGAATCCCTTAATTCTGCGGATATTTTAAGGATCATTCGTTCCTTACATATCGTGTATTCCTTGATGCACCGATACGCTTGATTTGACCCGCCTTTACCATCTTACCCAGAACAGATTCCACTGTTGTCGGGCTGATATCCGGGTGAATGGCACAGATCTCCGCTTTGGATATGGGCGTCAAGCTGCCAAGTACAGTTGCTTCGATGCGGGCGGTCTTTGTGACTTTCTTGCCATGCACGATTGCAAACCGTTTGTCCAGTTCCTTATAGCACATATACAGGGTAGTGAGGAAATTCTGTATAAATGGGAAGTAGTCGTTCTCGTTGGTGTTCCAGCCGGCCGAAGACTGTTGCAGCGCCTCATAATAATATGCCTTGCAGTTATTGATCTGCTCCTCAAAAGAAATGTACTTACCGGCATCAAAACCGTTTTTGTAAAGAAGCAGGAGCGACAGAAGCCGCGACATTCTGCCGTTGCCGTCCCCGAACGGGTGGATGCAGAGGAAATCCAAGATCACGCAGGGGATCAGCAGAAGCTGATTGATGTTTGCGTTGGAGCAAGCGTCCGCATAGGCAAGCTCCAACTGTTCCATAGCAGCCTTTGTCTCGGCTGCGGGGGTCGGACGGAAGCGAACACTTCGAGTGCCGTCCGGTGCGACCTCTAAGATCACATTGTCTGTATTCTTGTATTGTCCGGCATATTCATACCCGGCAACAGACATCATCATCTCATGCAGCCGTAGAATATCCCGTTCATTGAAAGACAGATGCTCATATCCGGTATGAATGATATTCAGAGCATCACGGTATCCGGCGATCTCCGCCTCGTTGTGATTCAGCGGTGCGCTGCTCCGGTTCACGATTTCCGCAATACGCCGATCGCTGGTGACGATACCCTCGATAGCATTGGAGCTTTTGACCGACTGTACCTTTGCCACAGCTTCCAATTCGGTGAAAACCTGCGCATATTCTTCCTTCCGAACGCCTGCAGCGGTGCGCAATGAATAGATGCTCCCGGTTATACCGATAAGGTTTGCAGGGAGCAAACCGTTATCCAAAAATGAATAATCAAACTTTCTCACAATATCCCTCCGTTTCTGCATATCATTATACCTCTTTATATGCAAAAAGTCAAGTGGATAAGGGAATTTTCTGAATATATTTTGCTATATTATATGCAGAAATGGAGTTTTTTATGCATAAAATCACAGAAAGAGCCGATTGCTCGACTCTTTCAAGGTGTGTTCTCGCCGCTTTTGTTTAGCGTACCTCGCTGACTTTGATATCGAAGTATGCAATGTGATGCTCTCTTGCGTAGGCGCATAACCATTCGTCAGCCTCTACAAAATCTTCAAAGGTCCTAAGCGTTACCCAATCCGTGCGACCGGGCGTGTATGTTCTGATCCCGTTCTCAACCGTGGTCTTGCCCTTGCCTAAAACCCTTAAAACCTTCGCTGCCCATAATCTTTTCATTTCTTTTTCCTCCGTGTTTTTGTTTTCCGTAGGGCTTGTCCCTTTCGGTAGTTACATATTAACTCTAAAGCCGCATTATATCAAGCTTTATTTGAGAATAATGTACACAAATATTCGGAGGAAAAATAGTGTATTTTATGGCTTGTTTTCTCTCATATAAAAAGCAAACCCCGCTCATCGTAAACGCTCTCGCCCGTGTCATTCCCGCACCGAATAGCCCTGTCCAGAGCCATTATCGTGGCGATCGCGCCGTCAATTTTCTCGGTGGACTTTTCCTTGTCCGCCTTAATGTTCCCGGCGGGGTCGGTGCGAATGAAAATGTTATCCATATTCCACCGCAGAACGGGATTGCCGCCGTGAGCTATCTTCTGCTCCAAGGTCAGTTTCATCAACTCTTTTGTCGGCGGGCTCATATCCTTGAAACCCTGTCCAAACGGCACGACCGTAAAGCCCATGTTTTCAAGGTTCTGCACCATTTGAACGGCTCCCCAACGGTCGAAAGCTATCTCACGAATGTTGAACCGTTCACCAAGACGCTCGATGAACTTTTCGATAAAGCCGTAATGCACTACATTTCCCTCGGTGGTCTGAATAAACCCTTGACGCTCCCACACATCGTAGGGAACATGGTCGCGGTTCACTCTCAAAGCAAGTGTTTCTTCGGGGAGCCAGAAATACGGCAAAATCTGAAATCTGTCTTCTTCATCTTTCGGCGGGAAAACAAGCACGAAAGCGGTCAAGTCGGAGGTAGACGAAAGGTCAAGCCCGCCGTAGCAGACCCGACCTTCAAGTTCATCTTCATTTACGGGAAACGCACAAGCGTCCCATTTCTCCATCGGCATCCACCGCACCGCTTGCTTTACCCATTGATTAAGCCTTAACTGCCGGAAAGAGTTCTCCTCTCCCGGATTCTGCCGTGCGGAATCGCAAGCCGCCTGAACTTTGTCAATGCCGATAGTTTCACCGAGCGATGGATTTGCTTTCTTCCAGACCTTCGGTGAAGTCCAATCCTCACATTCATCTGCGCCGTAAATAACAGGGTAGAAGGTGCTGTCGATCTTTCTGCCCTCAAGAATATCCTTTGCCTTTTGATGAGTTTCATAGCAGATACTGTTAGTATCTGTTCCGGCTGTCGTGATAAGAAAATACAGCGGCTGCATACGAGCATCACCGCTGCCTTTGGTCATAACATCAAACAATTTTCGGTTAGGCTGAGTGTGCAGCTCATCGAAAACAACACCGTGTATATTAAAGCCGTGCTTGCTATACGCTTCGGCCGAAAGCACTTGATAAAACGAGTTTGTCGGCGTATAAATAATACGCTTGGTAGCAGTGAGTATCTTCACCCGCTTATTCAAAGCCGGACACATTCGCACCATATCCGCTGCCACATCGAAAACGATAGCCGCTTGCTGCCGATCTGCGGCACAGCCGTAGACCTCGGCGCGTTCTTCGCCGTCGCCGCAAGTAAGCAAAAGAGCGACCGCCGCAGCGAGTTCGCTCTTTCCGTTCTTCTTGGGTATCTCGATGTATGCCGTGTTGAACTGCCGATAACCGTTCGGTTTTAAAATGCCGAAAAGGTCGCGGATTATCTGCTCTTGCCAATCGATAAGCTCGAACGGCTTTCCCGCCCATGTGCCTTTGGTGTGGCACAGGCTCTCGATAAAAGCTACGGCGAAGTCCGCCGAGTCCTTATCGTAGCGGCTGTCCTTTGCTTTGAACTTGGTCGGCTTGTACTTTTTCAGTTTTCGCAAATTCTCACCTCTTAAAACTTTGGGATCATCAATTGACCGCCGCGATCGCACTGTTTTGGCATTCGAGAATCGCCGCTGCCATTTCAGCAGTAAGCTCACCGCTTTTGGTTTTCTCCTCGATGAGTGCCCTTGTTGCGTCCAGAATGTTCTGTATCTTTTCTTCTCTTGTCATTGTGCTTTCCTCCGTGCTTTCGTTTTCCGTAGGTCGTTGTCCTTTCGGTAGTTACATATTAACTCTAAAAGCACATAAAAGCAAGCGGTTTTCGCACAATAATCTGCACGAAAAACCGCTGTTGTATCTGTATATCTTATGCCTGATAAGTGCGATGTATCGTTTCCATGATAAGCTCCTGTTCTTCTGGCTTGATACCGATGCTTTCAAGAGCCTCACGAGTGCCGCAGTCCGGGCAGATCGGGGAACTGTCCACTCTCGACAGTGCAGGAATACCGCGATAGGATTTTCCGCACTTTGGGCAAATCCTTATGCGTTCAGTGTTTTCTTTCATTAAGCACCCTCCTTACTCTTTCCACCGCACGTTTCAGAAAACGCTTGTCGAACCCGAAATCCTTGTAGCCTTGCAAGCACGTTTCAAGGTAGAACTCGCTCGGCAATCCGAGCCTACTATCCTCGTTCATGAAGTAGTAAAAAGCCTTTTTCCTTGCCGGTCTGCCGCCGTTTAAAGGGGTCACGTCAAGCGTTACCTCGGCTTTCGAGTAGAACCTCGGAAAGCCCTCGTAGCGGTCGAGTGCGGCTTCGTCAGAGGCTGTGACCTCCCATACACCAACAGGAACCTTGCCGCCGATTTTCGGATCGACCGAAAGGTAGTACCCGCTCCCCGAACCGCGAAAGGTCAGTGTATTGTTTTGGAGAACCGCTGTGCCTACCGCCTTTGCCGTAGGGCAGCGGTACTTCATTTGCTCCAAATTCAAGTTGCTGCCGTAAGCCAAATAATAACGTTTTGCCATTTGAAATCAATCCTTTCAAAAGGGCTTGTATCGCCGTGAAAAGCACCCTTCTACCACCTAAAGACCTCCGTAGAGGTCGGTGGAAGGTATAAGGCTACCTTCCTTGAGCCCTTCAAGCGGCTCTGCCATTGCGAAATGCGGTATCTCCATCAAGCCGCTTGGTGAGGATTTCTCTCGCTGTTGCGAACTCCTCGCCGATAAAGCCGAGCCTTAAAAGCCAAGTCCTCATAGCGTACTTGGGGTTTTCGGTCTGCTGGGGCTTAGGGCTTGCGGTCTTGACTTCCTTTGCCATTTCGGAAAGCGCCAAGCAAAGCTGAATGTAGCTTTTAAGCTGTCCTGCGTGAAGTCCATTCTGCTTGCCGTTGCTCGGAGCGTCGAATTGGAAAAGTCTGAACTCGACTGTGCCTTTCGTAAAGGTCGCGTGGAGGTTTAGCAATATGCGCATTATGCGCTTCGCACAAAACGCTAGCGGCTGTCGTTGTAGTGGGCGTCCCGACCGTAGTTAGCGTTCTGAGTGCCGTACCAAATGTCCGCAAGCTGTGCCATTGTTGTGGGCTTTTGCTTGTTGAGGTTCGCTAAGAAGCTGGGGTTTACCATTTTGCAGTAGCGGTTCATTCGGCGGCTGTCGAGGTTAAGCGCGCTTGCGAGGAGTTGCTCGTGGCTTGCCATAATGTTTGCCAAGTTCCTCAAAGTCTGCGGCGTATGCCCTTTCGCACCGATGTGAATGTGTACCCCGCAGCCCCTTGTCGCATCGCTCTTGGCTCCTGCCCTGCGAAGTCTGCGTATCAGTTCTTGCAAGATTTCGATGTCTGCGTAGGTGAGGATCTGGGTCACAAGCTCGCACTTTTCGCTGTCGGGTCCCGCTATGCTTACGTCCTTTTGGAATTTCCACTCGCGCCCCTCGCCGTCCCAAGCGGAGTAGGTTTCGTAGCCGTTTCTACCGCCTGTGTATTCAACTCGGCTCGTTCCGAAGAAGTCTGCCGCTACTTTAGCTGCCGCTTTTCGTGTAATGCTGTTCATTTCAACCTCGACCCCTATGGTCTGTTTCTTCATTTCGGTGATTTGCTTGGTGGTTTTCTCGCTCATTGTAATGTCCTCCGTTTTGTGTTTTTCCGTGGGGCTGTTCCCTTTCGGTAACTGTATATTAACTCTAAAACGGATAAATAGCAAGCGGTTTAGCAACAATATATCTCACAAAAAATAGGTCCAACCCCTAAAGTAGTGGAAATTATCAAAAAAGTATGGTATAATATCCGGGAAGGAGTTGGTGAAAATGAT
>CANRFR010000019.1 GCA_947629945.1 uncultured Clostridia bacterium
CCGAGGACATTGCGGGGCGCGTTATGGTGGAGGGGCGCGGCGGAACGGTTTTGCAGCCTGCCGTTTATCTTCTTGAACGCGCCGAGGATTTTCCGAAAAATGCCCCGATACTCATTATAACCGACGGTTACATTGAGGACGACCTCGCGGTAAAACGCGAGCACGCGTTCCTTATTCCCGAGGGCAGTCGTCTGCCGTTTCATGCGCGCGGGAAAGTGTTCTATTTTAAATAAACTTTGAAGCGGAGCGGTTTGCTCCGCTTTTTTATTCATAATCCAACAATTAATTATTGATTTTCGATAAAAGACTATTGACAAACGAAAATCCGTGTGGTATAATAGTTATAGTTCGCCATTATTGGCACAAAAACACAAATAATACTTACGGAGGCAATTATGAAAAAAGACAGATCGCTTTTGGCGTCGCGGATCGTCGTTAAGGTCTGCTATGTGATAGTCGCGGCGTGCTGCGTTTTCGGTCCCGCGCTGGTCAAATATTACGATGAAAAAACCGCGCACATTCCCAACAGGGGCGACGTCGCCGCGCCGCTTTTGATAACGCTTTACTGCTGCGTGCCGTTCGCGGTGTGCGTTCTTGTGTGTCTCGATCTGCTTCTTAAAAACATCGCAAACGGACAGCCGTTCATTGCGAAAAACGTTACGTATCTGCGGATAATTTCCTACTGCTGTTTCGGCGTGGCGCTGGCGTTTATCTACTTCTCGGTTTTGAGACCGTTCGCGTTCACGATAGTGTTTGTTGCAGCGTTTTTCGGACTGATACTTCGCGTAGTCAAAAACTGCTTTAAAGAAGCCGTCGAGATACGCGAGGAAAACGACGCGACCATTTGAGGTGACAAGATGATCATTGTGAATTTAGACGTTATGATGGCAAGGCGCAAGATATCCTCCAACGAGCTTGCCGAAATAATAGATATAACCCCTGCCAATCTTTCGATACTGAAAACGGGCAAGGCAAAGGCAGTGCGGTTTTCCACGCTCGACAGAATATGTAAGGCTCTTGACTGCCAGCCCGGCGACATTCTTGAATACAGAGCGGATAATTCGGAGGAATAAAACCGATAATTCCTATCGCCGTTTTGGCGTTCATGGCGGGTGTGTTTGCTGTATTTAATTTAGGAGAGGGGGCTTGACAAGTGTTTTTAGTATTTTTGTGTTTTGGCGATATAATTAAATATGTCATATTTGGCTGGATAGCATTCGTTATTCCCGCCACGCTTACTTTCCTGAATATATGGAATTTGTGCTCGAAAAAGCCCAATGCGCGAAAAATCACGGCGTGGCTTACGCTGATCGTTGGCGGCATTCTGTACGTTATGTTGTTCTCCATGTCGTTCAATACCGGCGGCGATTGGTGGGAGCAGGTGTACCCTCATGATTTACACTACAGCCTGTCCTCGGAATACTCGTGGACGGTTATTATACCGACTGTCTTAGGGATCGCGGGCTTGCTCATACTTATTAATATCAAAGCGGAAAAGCTGCCGCCGCTCGTGTCCGCCGGCTCGATAGCGGCGGTCGTTTTAATGAACGTGCTTCAGATAATATACGCGGTGCAGATCGGCAAAAACGTCGATGGCATAGAGCTAATGCTCTACGTTTATCACGCAAATATTTTCATACTTTCGCTCTCGGCAGTGAGAGATCAGATAAAGCAGCAGCTTGAAATTTTCGCCGAGCGCGGAAACGATGACAAACCGAATTGGCTCTCGCGGAAAATAAACAGTATTTCGCGTTACGGAATACTTGTGTTCGCGTGTCTGTTCTTCATTATCGCGGTGCTCGAAATAATTTTCATACTTACGGGACAGGGCGCGGACGCTCCGATAAAAGCGTTCACGGACACCGCCGACTGGACGTTCTCGAAGCAGATACCCCCGCCGCCCAAGGAGTATAAAGGGCACTATCTCTGCACCGTAGCGGCGGGCGGCGACCCGAAAGTCGTAAAGCCTTTGCGTTACGGAACGCGTCACGGCGTGACGATAGTAGTCAACCGCCAGCTCTGTATAGCGAACGCTTTCGAGGACTACATTCACGAAAAGCTCCCGAAGTTCCATAAATTTATACGCGGCGCTTACGACAAATACGGCTACCCCGTTTCAAAACACATCACCACGCCCCGCCGCGCAAATTTCGTGTACTTTCTGATGAAGCCCTTGGAATGGCTGTTTCTGATATTCCTGTACGCATTCGACGTAAACCCCGAGCGGCGGATAAGCAGTCAGTATCTTTACCGAGGTGAGTGAGACGAAAAAACAAATCGTTTATTTGATTTTAAGTGCGGCGAGCGTAGTTTCGGCGTACGGCAAACCGATCGAGATAAAGGGATTTATGGCGGTAGGTCTGTGGTTCGCGCCGCCCGCGTTTATGATATTCCGTATAAAAAGAGGAACAAAGCCTTTTAAGAGTGCGTTTGCGGTAACGCTTGCTCTCTATATCACAGCGATCGGCTTGTTCCTTTTCCGCGAAAACGCTTTCTATACCCACAGCCGCAATTTTTTCATGAACCCCGAGAGCCGCAGAAGCGCCGAAGTACGTATGGACTGCTCGCTAAAATACGGAAATCCCATGGTTTACAACCGTGAATATTTCAGCATTATCGAGAATACGGGCGTTCTTTCCGTTCGAGTGCTGTTAAGCGAAAAGAAATACAGATACTACCCGCCCGGCTGTTAAAAGGAGCGTATATGAAATTCAAGCTGAAAATACCGCGCCTTGTACTGAATTTTCTCACGGGCGCGGCATGGACGGTTTTGTTTTGGCTTGCGGTAACGCGTTTTGAGCCTAAAATAAGTCTTACCGCGCTTGTTGTGCTGAGCGTTCTGACGGAACCGTCTCTTGCGGATAAGTCCGCGCCGCAACTTGGTTGTAATATCGCATATTGGTTTGCGGGAGTGATGATATCCGCGTTTATCGAAATCGGAATGGACTTTGCGCATATACTGCTTCCCGAGTGGAGCGCGGGCAACGGCTTGGGAGTTATCGGTTTTATTCCCTTATTCATTATCGCGGGATCGTTGACGATTCTCGCCGCTGTCATAACAAGCGGGGTCAAAGGACGAAAACAATAACGCGCCGAAAATTCTCTCGGCGCGTTATTGTTTTCCGTTACCCGCGGCTTGAAATCACTAACAGAACTATTATCGCCGCGAGCGAGATACCCATAATTATCCAGTTGCGCGTAATGGTACGCTCCAGTTTTTTATCATTTTTATTGTTGTCAAAACGCTTTGCCATAAGTTCCTCCAATATCAATATTGCGGATAGCTTTGAGGAGCGGGCGGCAGCGCGAAAGGCGTGTCGATCGTATGCGTCTGAAGCAGATCCGCGTCGCTTATCAAAAAATAACCGTATTCGGTGATTTGCGTGCCGTCGGAACGCACGGGGTCGTCCCACGTCAAATCGACGTTGTACCACACGCCGTCCAGTTTGACCTTGTTCCACATGTGCTCCGTACCTTTTGCCGAGCCAACGGCACATACGCAAGGATATCCCAGCGACTGCGCGAAATACATAAACGCCTTAGAGTAACCCTCGCAAAGAGCTTTTCCGTAAACCACGGGTCCGTCCGCTTCGCTTTCGTAGTCGGCGTCTGTGTTGGTGTATACCGTACCGCCGATAAGCCTGTCGTGAATATATTTCAGCTTTTCGTAGCCGCTGCCCATTGCGCGCGCCTTGGCGAGTATCTCCGCGGCTGCGTTGTCGAACTGCGTCTGCGGCACTTCGCTTGAGGTTCTTCCGTAGTTTATTTCCATGCTTTTCATTTTATTCCCACTGTCCGATTTTGAATATTTGTATGTATAACCGCTGCCCAGTTCCAAAAACTGCGGATTGTCATAATCGAACGCCCAAAACGCGGTGTAAAGATCGTCCTTTGAAGCCCCCAAATCGGAAACGTCGCACTCTTTTTCCCGCTTTTCAGCACAAGCAAAAAGTCTTGCATAAATTTGCCGCTGCTTTATCGAAATATTACCGTACGCCCATTTTGCCGCGAAATTCTCCAAAGAAGCGCTGTCCGTTTGGACAGGTTCGGGCGCTTGCTCGACATAAACCTTGGTCGTTACGTTATCGGAGCTTTGCTCGGTCTGCCATTCATGGTCTGTCGGTATATCCCAAACAGTCGGATCGTCTTGTGATATCGAACTTTCGGATTGGGGCGGGCGCACGGACATGATTGGCGCAGGCTTATCATTTTCCGACGACTGTTCCTGTTCTTGCGGTTCATATTCCGAAACCGTCGGTTTGGAAACACTCGACGACTTAGAACTTGGTCGGATCATTTGCGAAACGTCGGGGAACACATAAGCGTTACCCGCGCTTGAACTCGAAACGTTATTCTCCGACGAATTGTCGGCGCTGTCGTTTCCGTTCGGTAAAACGGGTATGCTTGACGTTTTATCGGCACAGCCGCTTAAAAGCGCAGCGCACAACACCGCCGCCAACGCCCTTTTTAAACCTTTAACGTTTTTCATTTTCTAACCACCACGCTATTGTTTGAATGCCAAACAAGCTTTTTGCTAAAAGGTGCGGATCGTTTGTCCGCACCAAAAACTCAGAAATTACCGCCGTTCCAACCCCAATGCGCGGTCGGCGAATATTTAACATAGACATTATCCGAGGGCACACCCAGATTATCTGCGAGTATCTTGCAAACAGCGGCAGTGAACTTCTCGTATGCGGAGTCGGACGCGCTGCCGTAAAGGCTGACGTCAACGAACGCGAGTTTTTCGGACTTCTCGCCCTTGAAATACAGCGTACAGTTAGGCTCAAAGCCCACCATAAGCCAATTCTCGGATTTACCGATAATTGATACCGCCTCTCCTAAAGCTGCTTTTATGTTGTTTTCCTGCTCAGGCGCGATATCTCCCGAATATTTTGTGTTAATAAACGGCATGACTGTTCCTCCAAAAAATTAATTTGCGTTATCTATGTTATTCTATAACTTTTTTATATTATATCATATTTTTTCGGAAATTTCAAGATAAGTTGTTGAAAAATTTGCGGAAATATGGTAAAATAAAGTATACGGTTCATTTTTATGCGTTAGACACGCAAACGATAATTTTATCCGATTTCGGAGGTAAATGCAATGTCAAAAGTAACATGGAAAGGCGGCACGCTTTTAGCTCCCGTGCCGGCGGTTCTGGTATCATGCGGCACGGTGGAAAAGCCCGCCGCTCTGACTGTCGCGTGGACGGGAATAATAAGCTCCGACCCGCCACGATTATACATTTCGGTGCGGCGCGAGCGCAATTCTTACGAGATAATCAAGAATTCGGGCGAGTTCTGCGTGAATATGATGCCGTCTGCGGCGGTAAGGTCGCTGGATTACTGCGGAATAAAATCCGGCAGGAACGAGGATAAGCTGGCGAAACGCAAGCTTATCGCGCTGCCATGCGAAAATATTTCCGCGCCGATGATAGCGCAGAGCAAAATCTCTTTGGAATGTAAGGTGTTCGACGTTCTGCCGCAAGGCTCTCACGATATGTTTTTGGCGGATATACTCGCAGTGAATATCGAAGAAGATCTGATCGATGAAAAAGGCAGACTTATGATAGAACAGGCGGGACTGCTTGCTTATGCGCACGGCACCTATTTTGCGCTCGGCAAGAAAATCGGTACGTTCGGATTTTCCACCAAGCAAAAACGCGGTAAAGAGGTCGCGCGAAAAAATCCAAAGAAGAAAAAGGACGGCAAGAAAAAGTAATGGTAAATATAGGAAACGATTGGGACGCATTGCTCGCTGATGAATTCAAAAAGGACTACTATCTGCAATTACGTCAGTTTTTAATTTCGGAATACAATTCGCGGACAGTCTATCCGCCAATGAACGATATCTTCAACGCGCTGAAAACCACTCCGTATTCCGACGTTAAAGCGGTCATTCTGGGACAGGATCCGTACCACGGAGCGGGACAGGCGCACGGAATGTGCTTCTCTGTAAAAAAAGGAACCCCTCCCCCGCCCTCCCTGCAAAACATTTTCAAAGAGATTCGAGACGAGCTGGGGCTTCCCATACCCCCGCACGGCGAACTGACGGCTTGGGCGAAAAGCGGCGTGCTGCTGCTGAACACCGTGCTTACCGTTCGCGAGGGTCAGGCGAACTCTCACCGAGGCAAGGGGTGGGAGCTTCTTACCGACCGCGTCATCGAGCTGCTGAACGAGCGTGAAACGCCGATAGTTTTTCTGCTGTGGGGCGGGAACGCTCGGGCAAAGTCGAAGCTTATTACAAACCCGAAGCACCTCGTTCTGCAATGCGCTCATCCAAGTCCGCTTTCGGCGTACAACGGATTTTTCGGCTGCGGACACTTCGCCAAGGCTAACGAATTTCTGAAAGACAACGGAATAGAACCGATCGATTGGAGAATTACATAAAATGCTTGAATACTGCGTTTGCCCGAAGTGCGAACGAATGATAATGCTCGACGGCGATTTCTACAGCGGTTTTTGCTGCTATTGCGGCACGCATATTTTATACAGCGAAGCGCGCGAGGAACTGCTTAACGGAATGCGCGCGGCTATCCCCGATGAATTCGAACTGGTAGCGGAGCTTTCCGAGCTTATCGACGAGGACGACGTTTCAGAAAACGTCTACGGTCTGGACGAGTGCCGCGAAAAACGCGCTCTGGCGCAAGAGTTTCTCGGAAAGTGGGATTTCGGAGGTGCGTTCAAAGCGTTCTCCGAAGCGCTGGACTGGTATCCGAACGATTTCGAGTCGCAGTGCGGGCTTATGGTATCGGGAGTTCTGCGGCTAAAGGACACCGAGAACTGGGAGCGGTATCTCGTCGAGTGCGTTGACAAAATACGCTCTCAAAGCGACTGGAATATGGCTCAGGAGGCGCTGCGGTACGCGCTGAATATAATGAAGCGTTTTCTTTCAAAGGGCGGACGGTATGTTTCGCCAAGCTACACTGTCGGTTTTTTCGAGCGGGTGACGCAGAGCTTTCCTGTGCTGAAGCAGACCGCCGCGGAAATTCTCGCGCACTGTCTGAACATAGAAAACGCGCCGTTTACCGACGCGGCGCGGCTCGACCACGAGACCACGAAATTCGCCGTTGGAAGTTGCCCCGTGGAACCCGACAAGAATTTGAGACGCGGAATGCTTGTCGTAATACGCTGTCACTGCGACGCGCACGTTAAGGAATCGCTTTGCAGAGCATTGTACGTCTACGACCGCGCGGTGTGGCTGAAAGCAAAAGACGCGGCGCGGATAAACGACGCAATTGAGCTTTGCGATACCATAACAAACGGCGAATTTCCGCCCGCAGACATCAAAATCGTTTTGATGACCATTTATGATTTTCTGATGATGGGCGGTCTTGAACAAAACACCACAGAGCGCGAAAAGCTGATGTTCTTATCTACGGTCTATACGTTTGAGCAAATTCGTCGTATGTACCGCTTTTTCGGAGGAGATCTGTTCTGCAACAAGCTCTACGCAGAGATCTACTTAAAACAGCGCGGAGCGTCGCTTATCTCGCCGGAGTATAAGAAGATACAAGCTAAGATCCGTCAATTGTCCTGATAGGTCTCGGAAACGGTCGATGTCTCGGAGGTTTCGGGGGTTTCGTTCTCGGGCATCGACATATCTCCCATTTCAATGGGCGCGGGCTTCGCGATATCGCCCTGTATGGTGTAATCCACAACGAGACGGATACCGTCGTCCTGCGGATAAAAACGCTCTTCGGCGTTGACTATATCATACTCGCCGTAGAAATTTTCCTCATAGTCCTCCCGCCGCTTTTGAAGCTCCGACAGAACATCGTCGGGGCTTCTTGTTATATCGTGCTCGGTATAGGCGGTGTAAATACCCGTTTTTATCTTGAACACCGTGTTTTCGCCGAAGAATTTCACAACGCTCGTTTCCTCGGAGTAAAGCGCGTTTTCCATACCCGCTTTTCCTCTAAAAAGCGGATAAACGTCGTCGTTGCAGATAAGATACTTGTACTTTTTTTGCTCGCCGTCGGCAACGCTCACCGTTTCACTGTACGGCACAAAGAACTCTTTCGTTTCCGTCCACTCGCCTATCACCTCCGCGTCCGCGCGGACAAACAGAATGTGGTCTCTGCCGTCGAAAACGGTTCCCGACACAAGCAAGTCGCCCGTGTTCACGCCGCTGCCGTTCGTTACCGCCGAAGCGCCCGTCCTCGGAACTTGCCGCACTATCGTCGCGGGGCGGGCGGCAACGATGTTTCGCGGAGCGTCGTCCTCCATATCGGGCTTCGGAACGCCTGTCTGCACCTTGACATTCACACGAAATCCCTCACAGGAAACGTCCGTCCACGCACAGTCCTCCACCTCCGCCATTATGCGGTGCTCGGCTTTCGACATTTCCAGGCTGTCAACGGACGCGCCCAATTTTATGTTACACTCTTCAAGTATTTGCATAATTTGCGTTTTGGGAACGTCGCCCTCAATCGAAATAGATTGAACGCTTGTCTGCCACAGCGCGATAAACAGCAAAAATCCCAAAAAACCCGCTAAAAGCCCCACTCTGGTCTGATATCTCGCTAGAACGAAATAAAGTCCGCGGCGTTTGCCCGCGCGGAGTCTCACGCCGTTTTTTCGCGCGGTCTCGGACAATCTGTAATAATCCGACGGACTTACCGCGCCGCTTATCTCGCCGTTTCCGAAACGAATATTTCGCACCGCAACGCCGCTTTCCAGTATCTCGGTCAACATTTCCTCGGGATAACCGCCAATCCCTTTAAATTCCACTCTGCCCCAGCGCAGACCTTTTATTTTGGGTATTTTTACGTTATTCTTCATTGTCGTTCTCCTCGAAAGTCAGCGAGTGGATATAGCCCGTTATTTTCACGCCGCCCACTCCGAAATTCTGCAAAAAAAGGGGCGCGCCCGAAATTTTAATGTCCATGCCGCACACCGAAAGCACGATAAAATTTTCGTCCAGTTCTTTTATGCAGCGGCAGTTGTCAATGCAAAGCTCAGCGCCGTTTTTTATTCCGCCGTCCGTTTCAAGAGTTATCGCGCATTTTCGCGCCGCCAGCTCTTCAAACGCGATAAGCTTTTCCCGCATACCCATGTCCTTTACCCCCATTCGCATACTTGTCTAATTGTATGCGGAGCTTTCCGCGAAAATTACCTCCGACCGACTTTCGCGCTTAGAGCCTGTTCAGTATCTCTATAGCAATTCACGAAAATAACGCTGCAGTTCAATTAAACGTTATAATGCGGGTCGGGAGCTTAAAAGCACTAATGTTGCTTTAATTGTGTGGATTGCTGTGAGTACGCATATTGCTTGCATCTTTTGCGTATTTCTTCGTTGATTTTTCTTGCAGTACACAAGTATACCTGCGAATAATCGCCTCGAAATACGCAAAATCTGCCGCACAATCCGCATACTTCAAGATACTGAACAGGCTCTTGGGAAAGTGCAGATCAAGGAAAGGGCGGCGCGGTCAAAACGGCAAAAGCTAAGTATATATACTTGACATTTGCAACAAAATGATATATAATATTAATTAGGTGATGTTCACGTTAATGAAACGATTGACGGTCAACCGTATAATAAAGCTGTACATCACCAAGGAGGTATTATTATGAAAAAATTTTTAAAAAAAGCAAAAGGCGTTTTTGCCGTCGGTTTAGCGGCGGTACTGCTTTCAACGTCGGCTGTCGCGACGGAAGACTATGACAGCGTGCTCCCCGATTATTTGCAGAGCGATGAAAGCGGCGGCACTCTTAATTACAATGTGGCAACCGGAGAGGTCACATATACTCCTGCTTCGGAAACCGAGTCTTATTCAAACGAGACAGAGGGTTTTTCTCCGGGATATGATCCCTTTGCAAATGAGGATGATGACAGCGAAAATTCCATACAGCCGTATATGGCAGACAACAGGGTAAAGGTAAACAATCCCCAAAACGATGGAAGATGTCGAAATACTGTTTATATTGAGGTTACATTGCAGAGCGGCAAAGTAATCAGCGGTTCCGGATTTATGATTGGTCCCAATGCCGTTGCAACTTGTGGACACCTAGTGTGTGACGACGGTTTCGGAGAAGATGGCAAATCATGGAGCTGGGCTAAGTCGGCTAAAGTTTATCCCGCTCTCAATACAGGAACTAACCAAGCACCTTATGGTTTTGCCTATTCAACAAATTTTATATGTGGCAGAGATTGGGCAAAAAATCTTAATTTTGAAGACGATTGGGGAATAATAATTTTGGATTCAAATATCGGCAATAAGGTTGGTTGGCTTGGACTAAGATGGCAGTCGGATTCGTATAACGGGGAGCATATTATGGTGAACGGATATCCCAATATAAAAGGAAATTCGTGGGATATGTATATGTGCCGCGGAACAATTTCAGCTTCTTATCCAAAATTGCTTTACAGCAAAAACGCTTATATATCACAAGGAAACAGTGGCGGACCGTGTTATATAGATTCAAATGAAACAGGGTACACTGCTATCGGAATCTCTTCTCATCATCCGTGGAATAGTGATGATGCTGTTTTTTGCAGAATAACCGAAACGGTATTTAACGAGTTTATAAAATACAGGGTATCTACACTTTAATTGAATGGAGGCGATTTTATGACGGTGAAAAGAATAATTAGTTCAATTATGGTTTGTGCTGCTGTTTTTACGTTGTCAAGCTGCAAATCAACGGTCAAAGACGACTTTTACGAGGATGATCTACCGCAACCCACAATATCGGAAATTCCGGAGATGACAACGGAGTTTACCGAATACGACGGAAATACGGAAAAGATCAGTGTGACAATCACAAATAATAGTAACAAGAACTTCAATCACGGTGAGCAATTTTTTTTACAAAAGCTGGACGACGAATGGCGTTACATAAAATGTCAAGGTCCTTGGAATCTGGCGAATTATATGATCAAACCGTCTCAGGACGTAATTACGACCTTTGATCTAAAGGAGCACGTAAGACTCCCCTTGCTACCCGGTTTATATAGAATAGGTTTTTATGAAGACAAAGGCGAAAGCACGCCAGTCGCGGAGTTTACGATAAAAGAATAATTAATAGAGCGGCAGCTTGCCGCTCTATTTTCGTCAAAAAATCACATTTTTTTTGTATTACCCCTTGAAAAATCAGACAAGATGTAGTATAATGTAAATGTATAGTTAGCAAATTTGGACGGTGTTTATCCTTAAAGCCGTTTTTTCCTTGGCTTTGGAACGCTTCGTTCAAATTTAGCTGCTAAATTTGAAAAAGGAGATAAACGTATGACTTATTCTCACGAAGTAGACGCAATGTGTCCCGTAGCACAGGGCACGGCTCACGGCTGCGCTCCTATCCCCGAGGAGGCAAAGTGGGTAAAGGCAAAGGAAATCAAGGACATTTCGGGCTTCACACACGGCATTGGCTGGTGCGCTCCGCAGCAGGGCACCTGCAAGCTCTCGCTGAACGTCAAGGAGGGCGTTATACAGGAAGCTCTTGTTGAGACTATCGGCTGCTCGGGTATGACGCACAGTGCTGCTATGGCGGCGGAGATACTCCCCGGCAGAACCATTCTCGAAGCGCTCAACACCGACTTGGTTTGCGACGCTATCAACACCGCGATGCGCGAGTTGTTCCTTCAGATAGTATACGGACGTTCGCAGTCCGCGTTCTCCGAGGACGGTCTTTCAATAGGCGCGGGTCTTGAAGACCTCGGCAAGGGCAACCGCTCTCAGGTAGGCACGATGTACGGCACGCTCGCAAAGGGACCGCGTTACCTTGAGATGACAGACGGTTATGTAACCGACTTGGCTTTGAACGAAGACGATGAGATAATCGGCTATAAGTTCGTAAACTTCGGCAAGATGATGGACTTCATCAAGGCGGGCGACGACGCGAATACCGCGTTTGAAAAGGCTAAAGGTCAGTATGGCCGCGTAGCCGACGCCGCTAAGTTCATCGACCCGAGAAAGCAGTAAGGAGGTACATAAGAATGGCTTTATTTGAATCTTACGAAAGACGCGAGAAGCAAATTCTCGAGGTCCTGAAAAAATACGGCATCAACTCCATTGAGGAATGTGCGGATATCTGCAAGGAAAAAGGTTTCGACCCCTACAAGATCGTAGAGGGTATTCAGCCTATCTGCTTTGAGAACGCTAAGTGGGCTTACACCGTAGGCTGCGCTATCGCTATCAAGAAAGGCTGCACCAGAGCGGCGGACGCTGCGGCGGCTATCGGCGAGGGCTTGCAGAGCTTCTGTATTCCCGGCTCCGTGGCGGATCAGCGTAAAGTTGGTCTTGGTCACGGCAACCTCGGCAAAATGCTGCTTGAGGAAGAAACAAAGTGCTTCTGCTTCTTGGCAGGTCACGAATCTTTCGCGGCGGCTGAGGGCGCTATCGGTATCGCGGAGAAAGCAAACAAGGTTCGCAAAGAGCCGCTTCGCGTTATTCTGAACGGTTTGGGTAAAGACGCGGCACAGATCATCGCGCGTATCAACGGTTTCACTTTCGTTGAAACGGAAATGGATTACTATACCGGCGAAGTTAAGGAAGTTTTCCGCAAGTGCTACTCTAAAGACCCTGCAAACCCCAGAGCTAAGGTAAACTGCTACGGTGCGAACGACGTTACCGAGGGCGTTGCAATCATGTGGAAAGAGGGCGTTGACGTTTCCATCACCGGTAACTCCACCAACCCCACTCGTTTCCAGCACCCCGTTGCGGGCACCTACAAGAAAGAGTGCACCGACAAGGGAAAGAAGTACTTTTCCGTTGCGTCGGGCGGCGGTACGGGACGTACCCTCCACCCCGACAATATGGCGGCGGGTCCCGCTTCTTACGGTATGACCGATACGATGGGTCGTATGCACTCCGACGCGCAGTTTGCGGGCTCTTCGTCCGTTCCCGCTCACGTTGAGATGATGGGTCTTATCGGTATGGGCAACAACCCGATGGTTGGCGCTACCGTTGCTTGCGCTGTTGCGGTTGAGGAAGCGTTAAAGTAAGTATATCACGCGGCAATGCGGTTTAACGTGTTGTGTATAGCCTTGAAAACAGGTGAAAATCAACTTGTAATACACAAATTAAGGCGGCTGTCCGTGGGATAGCCGCCTATTTTTATGGGATTTTTTCGATTTCGCGTTTTAGACTTTCAAGTGTTCTGTGGGTGTACACCTTTTCGGTGACGTCGCCTATCTGATGACCGACTATCATTTTAAGGCAATACTCGTCAGCTCCCGCCTCTTTCGCCCTCGTGATGAACGTGTTCCGCGTTTCGTGAGGACGGTGCTTTAGTCAGAAATGGGATTTATCCACGTAACGGTAGGCTGTTTTGCCCTCTCAATATGTGCCGTATTCTTTAATAAAGATATAGCTACGATAATTGCGTCTGCGGCTGCTTGGGCTATTGAGTTTTCAATCGCCCTTTTAAAACTGCCAAAGATCGTTGCAGAATACCTTTTTGACAAAAGCGATGTTGACGAGTTTATCCGCCGCTTTGTGACATTAAAAAATTCTTTCAACCAACTTCAATATTATGTGGATTTCCACATTTCAAGTAAACATTAGGAATTCAGATTTCGACAGGCTCTTAAACTATTTTGTTAATCACAGCGTTATATAAGAACACCATACGATATCCGAATATTGTGGGTTGGATACCGTATGGCGAAGCAAATTAAAAAATTAGTTTTTTAATAATCTGATATAATGATTAGCCTCACGCAGCACATGATCGGCAAGAAGCGGCAAAATTACCGAACGTATCTCGCATTGCTCTATTCCACGAACGCCAGCCGTTTTGAAATCTCTCAGCTTTTGCGTTAATTCAAGAGAATCGGAGCCTAACGCGTTGTTTTGCGCGTCGCGGCATTTGTTCAACAGTTCGCAATACTCATCTGCAAACTTATCCGCAGAATCGAACAGTTCGGTTTCCGACGGATCAAGCAGCCCGCGTATGAACATCGCGTGTTCCATCATTATCCGATTCCAGAAGCACTCAACTTCCTTCATTGAACGGCTGTCCAAAAAGCCGTCTTTCTCAAGACATTCCACATACTCTCTGTACAGCTTTGCCTCTCTGATTATATGTTCAATCAAGAGCGGGTAGTTTGCCGTAAAAATTTCGCCGCACAAAACCTTTTTGAGGATAGTTTCCTTAAAGGAGATAAGACCGTCCAGAAGCTTGAGCGCGGTCTGATTAAGCTGACGCACCTTGCCGCGCCTTTCGGGATTGTCACCGCATTTGCCGCAGCCGCTTTTCAGATGAAGTTCTTTTTCCGTTATTTCTTTGTTTATCGGTATTCCCGTCAGACATTCGGTCTGCTTTTCGGCGAGCGCGGTAAATTGCGTGACCAGCTCCTGTGAGCACAACAGCTTTTGATTTATCATTCCGTTTCCGAGCCTAACCGCTTCACACAGCAGCTTATCGAATTCATTTTTGAAATATTCCGCTTTTTCCGCGAATTCCGTACAAACGGGAGTAAATCCCGCTTTAAGGAAAAAGGAATGTTCCTTCATTATTCGTGCGAAAAAAATATGAAGCTCCAAGGATTTTTCAACATAGTTGTTTGTATTCATAAATAGACCCTCCGTTATAAAAAATACTCCAAAGCATAGTATGCGCTTAGTGTAACTTGTGTTCACGGTGTTTTAAAAACGACCTTGCCGCCGAAATGACTTAGGATTATAAGCGTCGACAGGGTCATTTTTATTCGGAATAAATTGGTTTTTTACTTCTTGTTACGGTCTTTTTTACGCTCTTTCTTTGCGCGGCGGAAGATATTTTCACACCGACAGCGGATATTGCGGTTCATAACGCGGAAGATCCAGTTAGGACAACCCCAAAAGGGGGTTACAATAAGTTCCTTAAAAATTTAATAGCAAGGCGACTAATCAGACACTTTGTCACAATATTTCAAAATCAAGTATATCCGAAACGCTTATTTCCGTTCTGTCGGCAAACAAGATTTTTAAGAAAATGTCATCGATCCTCTTGACCGTGCCAATTTTCGTAACATAAGCGCCTCCGTCCTTGCGCGGATCGGGAACAAAATAAGTTACTTTGATTTGCGGTTTAACCCCGTCTGAAACCTCAATCAGTCGTTTAAATTTTTGATTAAGCGTTTCTACCTCGTCCTCCGACAACTCGATTTTGTTATCAACGAGTCTCGCTGTTTCGTCCATTTGCTCGTCGAGTCCGACAAGAGCCGCGAACGCCGAGAACTGCGCAGCACGGTCAATCGCAGACATTTTCGGGCGGCTGCTCGGCGGTCGAGAAAGATTTATAATGTTTGAATATTTCACGCTCTGTGTCCTCCAATCTGTTGATTACGTTCCCTCATTGTTGCTCCGTCCTCGAAATTCATTCCCTTTAGGAGTGCGTTTTTACCGAACTTATGCCTTATTTTCAGCACGGCGAGCTGCATATTTTCTTCTTTCCGCTCTGTTAAAATTTCACGCTCCCGCGCCGCGTAGTCGGTAAACAAATCAAGCTGTTCTCCGCCATACTCGGCGGTTTGCTCGGATTTCGGCGTTACATCGCAAGCGCAAATAGTCACGCGCCGCACCAGCAGTTTAGGATTTACAATGCGGTCAAAAAGCCGTACCGCGCCCTCGGCTATCGCGCGCGCAGAGTATGTCTTACGGTCGAGGTTTTCCGTGCCGTGAGCGTGTTTAGGTAAGTCTCGCCCATAAAAGTCGGTCGTAATTTCGCCGAAATATTTTATTTGCGGGTCTGTTAAACTCTCCGCGCCATAACCGATTGTGAGCGTAAGTTTGTCGGTGACAAGATTTTTCTCCGCAAGGGAAAGCGACAAATCGTCAGCCATTTCGCGCACGATTATGCGCACTTTTTCACAAGAGTACGGCTTTTGCAAAACCTGCCCATTGTTCAAGCTGTTGGACTTCGGCTTGTACGCCTTTATATCCGCAATCGTTGTTGGCTCGATACCCCAAGCGTGATCTATCAGCAGCTCGGCGTTCACACCGAACAGTTTGAACAGGCTGTCCTCATCGCAAAGCGAACACTCCGCAACATCGCCGAGCGTGTACATTCCATTCTGCTCCAGAGCTGCCGCGTAACCGCGCCCTACTCGCCAAAAGTCCGTTAGCGGTCGGTGTTCCCAAAGCTGCCGACGAAAACTCATCTCGTCAAGTTCCGCGATACGAACGCCGTCTTTGTCTGCGGGCATTTTCTTCGCGACAATATCCATTGCGACTTTCGCGAGAAACAGATTTGTTCCGATACCCGCCGTCGCGGTAATCCCAGTTTCAGAGAGGACTTCGCGAATTATCTTAATAGTCAAATCGTGAGCGGATAATTTGTATAGTCCGAGATAATCTGTCACATCAATAAAAACCTCGTCGCACGAATAAATTTGAACATCTTCGGGCGAAAAGTACCGCAAATAAATGCCGTAGATACGCGTACTGTACTCCATATAGAGAGCCATTCGCGGCATAGCTACAATATAATCGACCTCCAAAAACGGATTTTTTTGCAATTCGGACAGCGAAATCGACTTCCACGAAAACATTTTCCCCGGTGTATACCGTTTACGTTCCCGATTAACTTCGCGGATTTTTTGAATGACTTCGAACAGCCGAGGTCTGCCGCCCGTGCCGAACGTCTTTAACGAGGGAGAAACGGCAAGACAGATAGTTTTCTCGGTGCGGCTCTCGTCTGCCACAACAAGATTTGTGTCGAGCGGGTCAAGACCACGCTCGACGCACTCAACGCTTGCGTAAAACGATTTAAGGTCAATAGCAACATAAACCCGTTTATTCATAATTTCACCCACCTATGCATCATTTATTTTCATTATATCACATAGGGCGTGAAATGTCAATAACTTTTATAAAAATCACAACTGTAAAATTTTGTAAATCAAATCAAGAATTGTGCTAAATATGAGCCTGTTTACAAATGGGCATTTTTTGAAAATCGATCCAAAAATTCAACGAAGCAATGCGGGTTTACAAAGTGTTAAGGCAACGCCGCACAAAGACCGCGCTTCGCGCTTTGTCGTCCGCTTGCTTGCATATTTTCCGTCATCCTTTGGCAAATTTTATTTTAGCTTACAGAATTTCTCTGCCGGCTTAATTTGGTTTTCCTTGCGAACAAAATAACACATAAACCGCGCTATGCTTTGAAATTTCATAGCGCGGTTACTTTTTTTCACAATGTGCGGTTGCCTTTATAATCAATTCATTTTGTAATATCAGTCAAGCTCTGTCGAATACAATAATTTATAGTAATATTTTGTCATATTGGGGAGGGCTTTATGGGTATTTTATTGTTTAGACTGGCGCTGGAAAATCTGCTGTTTTTCGGGCTGCATTTCGAGGGAAAAAATATGTTCCCAAAGCAGCTTACTCCAAAAGAAGAATCTGAATGTATCAAAGAGATCGCTGCGGGAAACGATCAAGCCCGCGACAAACTCATTATCCACAATCTGCGTTTGGTCGCTTATATAGTAAACAAAAACTACCCCGACGCCCGCGATCCCGACGACCTCGTATCTATTGGAACTATCGGACTTATCCGTGCCGTCGAAACTTTCGACTTTCGGAAAGGAAATCAATTTTCCACTTACGCTTCAAAATGTATAGATAATCAAATAAAAATGCACTTTAGAAAAATAAAACACCAGCAAAACGAACTTAATTTATTCGACCCGATTGAAAACGACGGCGAGGGGAATACATTGACTTTGGCGGATATTTTCAGCAGTGATATCAATGTTGAAAATGATGTGGAACTTAAAATTTACTCTGAAAAATTGTATAGATTTATTCGCGAGGAACTTTCCCCCCGTGAGCGTGTAATCATCTGCAAGCGCTACGGAGTGCCCGATCTCGACGGCTCTGTTTGCAAACCTATGCCGCAAAGGGAAATTGCCAACGAAATGGGAATATCTCGGTCTTATGTTTCAAGAATCGAGAAAAAAGCTTTGGAGAAGCTTAGAGCAAGGTTTGAAGAATAGTATTAAGCGTCTCTATGCGGGTCTCAAAATATGAAGCCTCGGTATTAAGCAAAACACACGCTGCGGCGATATCGTCGTTTAGGCGCTCTTCGCTGCAAGATCACGCACCTCATCGGCTATCACTGCATGTTCCTTGACTGCCAACGCCTCGGCTCACGACGGTATACGCGGCGCTTATGCTGCTCGGACTGTACTATGCGGATTTGTTCCTGATTTTTTCGCCGAACATCTTTTTTCTTACAGACAAATAAGCCGCCGTCAAAAAAATCGTCATAAATACCCAAGTGATAGGCTCGGTGATACTTGTTCCAAAAAATCCGAGGTTCGGAATCAAAAGCCACGCGGAAACGATCTTCATCGCAAGCTCGATACAGCTTGAAAATACGGGCGCGGTTTTGTAACCCATAGCTTGCATTGTCGTTCGCAGACACAATAAAATCGAAAGTACCGGGAACAGCGATAAATGACAGCGCAGGCTCATAACCGCGTTTTTTACGGTTTCGGCGTCGTTCGTGCCCGTTGTAAAGCGCACCAGTGCGCCGCCGAAAAGCCATATAACCGCCGCTGCCGCAACGGAATACAACAGCTCCACACACAATACCTTTTTCAGTGCGTCACGGATCCGTTCGGGCTTTTTCGCACCCCAATTCTGTGCAACAAATGTGGAATTCGCCGTAGCTATCGTTCCGATTGGCTGCATCATTATGGTTATAATGCGCCGTGAAGCTGTATGCGCCGTTATAATTGTCTCGCCGAGGAGATTGTTGGCGCGCTGAAATATAATCGAGCCGAGATCCACAACACAAAGCATAAGCGCCATTGCAAATCCCGTTGACAGCAGTTCCGAAATCAAGTCTTTGGAAAGAAGAAAATCTTCCTTTTTAGGAAGTATGGCGCGATAGTTTTTTATCAGATACACTCCGCACAAAACCGCCGAAATGCTTTGCGCCGTGACAGTCGCCGCCGCCGCACCCGTAACGCCCCACTCAAATACCGAAACAGCCAGTATATCGAGCGCAACGTTCAGCACGCAAGATATTATTAAAAAGTAAAGCGGCGAACGGCTGTTGCCGACCGCGCGTAAAACAGCCGCGAACATATTATATAAAACAGTGGAAATCATACCGCCGCAAATCACGGCGATGTAAATATTCGCCTTCTCAAAAATATCCTCCGGCGTATTCATAAAACGCAGCAGCGGACGCATAAAAATAAGCGAAAGCGCTGTCAGTATAAGCGTTATCGCAACGTTGAGCACCGACATTCCCGCAATGGAGCGGCGCAGCTTTTTTTCGTCGTGCGCTCCGAACGCCTGCGTTACCACAATACCATATCCGCTGTTCATACCCGACGCCAAATTAACGATAAGACTATAAAGCGACGAGGTCGCGCCTACGGCGGCGATAGCGGGATCTCCCAGCTTGCGCCCCACCACCATTGTATCCGCAATAGTGTAAATCTGTTGGAACACGTTTCCGATAAGCATCGGCACCGCAAACCCCAAAATCAGCTTTAGCGGGCTGCCCTCCGTCATATCCCTAATACGCATTTTGCTTTTTTCCATATATAACTCTCTGTCTCTTCAAATTCTTTTGCATACTTTGTTCCGCTCGGCGCTCATCCCAGCGCCGCTTTAACTATTTTCGTTATTTCATCAACATAATCCGAAACAAGTTCTCCGCACTCTATAACTACGTCGCCAAACGCCGAAAGCGCCTCGGTGTTTATTTCCTCAAAAACCGTTTCGGGCAGCAGTCCGTTTTCCTTACAGAACGTCCGTGCGTTTCCGTTCAGCAAAGCGTTAAGCGTTTTTATCTGCATTGGGGTCAGATTGTTGGCGAACGTTCTCCAATCCGCGTCCAAATCTTCAAACGCGGGATCTCCTGAACTTAACGGCAGTTCTTCAGCTTCAACCGGAGACAATTCCTGCTTAAAATCCTCTATTTGCGCGGAGAACTCGTCATCGCCTATTTGCGCGGCGATCTCCTCCGCCGCGTTAAGCTCGTCGGACGGCTCTTCGATAATCAGCTTTTTCGCAAGCTCGTCGGACTTGTCTCGTATCTCCGATAGCTTTGAAACGTCGATCTCCACTTTAGGAACAGTGTAATCGACATATTCGTCCGTATCCTTGCGCTTTGCCGACTTTTTTGGGGAAGCTATTCCCGCCTTGCGGCAGTATTCGTCCACGGCTTTTGGAATGATTTTAAGGAACTCGGGCGCGGAAATCGCTTCGGTTATCTTCGTTCGGTTGGTGAAATCGTTTTGCAGCATAGACAGCTTTGGAACTATCTTGCGGCTAAAGCCTGTTTTTAATCGAAGCTCCGCTTCAACGCTTTTAAGCAGAAAGCCGATAAATCCGCGCGACGGAGCGAAATCAAACATCTCCAAAGCAGGCTCGCCGCGCTTTACGCAGTAACGCTCCGAAGCGCTTATCTTCACGGGCTTAAAGCCGTCCGCCGTATCGAGATTTACGATAGCGTCCTTAAACGGCGTCCAGCTGTAGTCCTTTTTCAGCTTGCCGCAAATAAGCTCCGAAAGCTCGATACCGCGTGCCGAAAAATATTCCTCCAGCGCGTGCAGAGCCTCTTCACAAGCCGCGTCCAAAAGCGGAATTGTTTCTTCGGTAAAAAAAATGCTTTTTTTTAGGTCGTATGCCGAGTTCTCCGCAAGAAATCGGAGTTTTCCGCTGTAATTGCCGCTTTCAATGTCGAAAAACTCCCGTTCGTATTCGTTCGATGAGCCGTTTTTCAAAACGGCGTTTATATCGGGATATTTTTCCGAAACTTCGTTAAACGCATAAAAATCCTTTAACCAGCGCGGCATAAGCGAATTTAAATACGGAGCGAAGTCTTTACAGCACTCCCAAGTCTCAAGCAGCTTGTCGAACGCTTCAACCGAACCGTTGACGCCTATCTTGTTAAGCAGTTCGCAGCAGTAAAGCAGAACGTACGGCTTGTCCGTTTCAGAGTATTTCCCTCGACGAACGTCCGTTCTCCATGTAAAAAACGTGCGAAGCTGCGAATTCGACATTGCCGCGTAAACCGGCTGCGGCAGAGCGCAGAACGCCCGCCGCGAGAAATCGTCCTCAATGTCCGCCATAAACTCGCCCTGTTCGAGCATAGTAAGCTCCACGGCGCGTTTTACCGCTCCGTGCCCGCGAACGCATATCTCAAGTTCACGCATTTCCCCGATTTTTGAGAGCATAAACTCTTCCTGCGGCGATATGTTCTCCGCATGGGATTCGTGAGGATAGTGAATTCGGTTTTGTTCGGGAAAATCGGCGTTGTGCCCGCGTTTTTGAACGTATTCGTTTAAACCGCGGTCATCATTGTTTTCAAAGCGCTTCGGCGGTATTCTTTCGGACTTATAAGCGCTTTTCGCGGAGCTTTGCCGCGCGGCTGCCGCCTTTTGTTTAAGCTCTTTCCGAACTTCTTTCGGCGCGAATTCCGTCACGTCGTTTATTACGGTATCTACCACGTTGTCTACGGCGCGGTTCACAAGATCGTTTATTGTTCTTTTTATTTCGTCAAAGGATCTTCCGTTTGTTTGGATAAATTTCTTAAACTCACCCATAGCGTTACCTCGTCACAAAATTTCAGAAACTTACTCGTCCATATCCACAAAAGCGATCTTCGTTTCCCAGCCCTCGGGAAAACCCAGATCCGACATTCGGGCAACGGCGGAGTTTTTCCGCAGAAGCCGCGAAACAGGTTTAACCACGCGCTCGTTCCAGTTTGCCTTGTCGTGATAAAGCTGCTTTAACACGATTATATAGCCGAAAACGTCGTTTTCAAGTTCAGGTTCAAAGTTCTTGGGAGTACGCGGCAGAACGGGAAAATGATTACCGTAAAGGCGATTGTAATGAGCGCAGTAGTTGCGGAGTTCATTCAGGCAGAAGATCCAGTTGTCCAGCTCGGACGGCGAACAATGAAAGAAATCGTTTGACAGCGTCTTTTTGTCGACGTTCTGCATATCCTTAAAGAAAAACGCGAGCGTACCGAAGCTGAACAGTTCCATAACGACCCACAACGGGAATTTACCCTCGTGCTGCTTCTTGTAATGCTTTACGAACTCGCGCTCCTCGTTGGCTTCTATCAAATGGTTTATACGAGCCGCAAAGCTTTGATGATTGTGAGCGCGGTCAAACGAGGATGGATTGAGATAGCCGAGCGCGCCGTATTTCAGAGCGTGATAATTGGATATTGCGGCGCGCAGAGTTATCTCAACTTCCTCCAGAGCCGCAAGCAAAATACTTCGCAGTTTACGGTCCATTTCATAGATCTGAAGTATCTTTTCAAAAGTCGTGCCGTCCTCGTACTTATTTTTGCTTACGGAAAACGGTACAAAGTAATTGGAAAGCCGATAGTAATTTATATATTTAAGAGTTTCGCGGGCAAGGTTTTCATCATCAATGATACAGCCGCGCTCGCGTAGTTTTTTGATTTGTTCGTTTGGCGTTGCGGGTATCTTATCGCTCATTAAACCACCCCCCAATTTTAATGTACAATGTATAGTTGACAATTGACAATTACAGTGCGATAGGTTAAATCTCTCGGTAGGCGCGCTTTGTAACTTATTTTAGCGGTAATAAACGCCATCTTTCGCATTTGTTCCTAAATTGTCAATTGTCATCAGTCCGTCCAGAACGTTTCGCGCTCATGCTTCGACGCTCTGCCCATAAGCGCGCCGATACTGGTTTTCGGATCCGCGCCCTCATAGCAGACTCTCACCACTTGCTCTATAATAGGAGTGTCGACGTTGTGGTCTAAAGCAAGTCGGTAAGCGGTTTTGGCGTTAGTGTAGCCCTCAACCGTTCCGACTTTCGCAACCGCCTCCGCTGCGGGCACACCCTTTCCGATAAGAACACCGGCGCGGTAATTTCGCGAGTGCTCCGAAGTACAGGTGACTATCAGATCTCCGATACCCGCCATTCCCGTGAAAGTTTTCCAGTTCGCGCCAAACGACACTCCCAGACGAGTGATCTCCGTCATACCGCGCGTCATGATTGCGGCGATGGTGTTGTCGCCAAGCCCCATTCCGCGTGCTATCCCGCAGCTTAAAGCTATGGGGTTTTTCAAAACCCCGCCCAGTTCGCAGCCAATAATGTCGTCGTTCAGGTAGATCCTGTAGCACTCGTTGGAAAGAGTTTTTTGAAGATACTCCGCCGTTTCGCGCTCATACGCCGCGCAGACCTCCGTCGTCGGCATAAACCGCGCGATCTCTTCCGCGTGGCACGGTCCCGTTATGACCGCCACGGGATTGCTCGGAAGTTCCGCGCGGATAAATTCGGAAAGCCGCTTGCCCGTAACCTCCTCAAAGCCCTTTGAAGCGTTCACCAAAACGGTTTTTCTGTCAATATACGGCTTCACCGCGCAAATCGCCTCGTGATAAAACTTCGACGGGATACATACCACCACAACGTCCGCGCCCGAAACGCATTTCGGGTCGGTCGTGACTGCAAGCTCGTCGGGGAGTTTCACTCCGGGCAACAACCGCTTATGTTCGCGCTCTCGGCGGAGCGTTTCAGCCTCCTCCTCAAACTTAGTCCAAGTGGTCACCTCGTGACCGTATTTTGTGTAGAGAACTCCCAATGCCGTGCCGTAACCGCAGCCCAATATAGTTATTTTCGCCATTTTTACCTTCCAACCTTTTTGTATTTACTTTGATTTTTCCCCGAACTTCTTCTCGTTGTGAGCGATAAGCCGCCCGATGTTCGCCCTATGCCGAACGTCGATAAGCGAACCGCAGAACGCCGCTATTATCGTGTTGACTATCCAAGCGGGGTCGCCGTTTGCAAAATACCCGAACAGAGCCGCCGCGATAAAAAAGCACGACGAAGCAATAATGCTGCCCAAAGACACATATTTCGATATCGCGACAATAACGATAAAAATGCCGAGAAGTATACAAGCAATGCGCCAATCAAGTACGAAAATACCCGAAACCGCCGCCAGAACGCCTTTGCCGCCTTTAAAGCCATAGTAAAGCGGAAAACAGTGTCCGACTATAGCCATAAACACCGCCATATATTCCACCCACTTCATTTCCGAACCGTAATCCGCAGTATTTACGCCGCCCAGCCACAAAAAGCACATTCTCACAAGCCAAACGCCAAGCGCCGCTTTGGAAACATCACCGATAAGTACGATACCGCCCAGCGGCTTTCCCATAACGCGAACGGCGTTAGTAAGCCCCGCGTTCCCGCTGCCCATTGTACGGATATCTTTGCCCGTTTTCAGCTTGCAGACGATTATCGAAAAGTTCACTCCCGCCAACAAATACGGCACACACAGCATTATTACGTAACACAACCAAATCATTTTGCTTTCCTCTTTTTATTGAAATCCACGGGCTTTCCGTCGATAGAAGCGGTCATCTGCCCATTTCGGCTCCTTAAAGCCGCCACCAAAATCGCGGGATTTTCGTCCGCGTCAAATGGCAGCAGCGACGATTTTCCGTCCAACAAGCCGATATACAGCTTATTTCCTTTAAGGTCGGCGGAGCGCATTTCATCAAAGCGCAGAATTTGAATTCTCCGCTTGACAAAATATACCAAATAATTCTCCAAGAACCACCGCTCGCCAAGTTTATGCGCACTCGAAAACCCCGTCCGTATTTCCTCGCCGACGTTTTCGGGAAGTCTTCCGAGCTGCTTTTCAAAGCGCTTCGGAGCCGTCAGCACGTCAAACAGCGCCCACAGCGTTATGACGACCAAAAACGCGCTTACGATAACGGCGGGTATCCGCGTAGTCTCGCGCACAAAAGTACCCGATATCCAAAGCACGGCTTCGCATATCACGGTAACTATCAAAAATCGAATGGGATAAGAGCGGTTCGCACGGTAGAATTCCTTTGCGATATCCCGCATTAAAACTCGTCCTCGCCCCAATCAAGACCGCGCCCGATAAGCACTCCGATTGCGAAGCCGACTACCATAATTACCAACGATACCCAACCGTTGTTCTTTTTACAGCTTTTACCGCATTTTTTTGCACAGCACTTTTTCATAATTACTCTCCTCTTTCTCTAACCGTGAGCTTTATCGGAGTTTTATCCAGACCAAAAGTTTCGCGTATCTGATTTTCAATATACCGCTGATACGAATAATGGAACAGCTCCTTGCTGTTGCAGAACACTACGAAATTCGGCGGATTTGACGACGCCTGCGTCATATAGTAGAGCTTTAAGCGCTTACCCTTGTCCGATGGCGGCTGAACTCTCGACGTTGCGTAGCCCAGCATATCATTGAGCACGCCCGTTGAAATACGGCGCGAGTGCTGCTCGTACACCTCGTCTATCATTCCGAACAGCTTTTCGACGCGCTGACCCGTTTTTGCCGAGATAAAAATGAACGGCGCGTAGCTCATAAACGAGAAATCCGTTTCCAGTTTTTTCTTCATCTCGTTCATTGTCTTGTCGGTTTTATCCTCGACCGCGTCCCACTTGTTTACGGCGATAACGCACGCCTTGCCCTTGTCGTGAGCATAGCCCGCGACCTTACTGTCCTGCTCGGTAAAGCCGACCACAGCGTCTATCATTACAACGCACACATCCGCGCGGTCTACCGCCATAAGCGCTCGAAGCACGCTGAAATGCTCGATATTCTCGGTGACCTTGGCTTTGCGGCGCATACCCGCCGTGTCTATGAAAATATACTTTTTATCGCCGCGCACGACCTCGCTGTCGACCGCGTCGCGGGTCGTGCCCGCTATATCGGACACAATGGAGCGTTCCTCGCCCGTTATCAAATTAATAAGGGAAGATTTTCCGACATTCGGCTTGCCAATGACCGCTACCTTTATTGAATTTTCGTCTTCCGGCTCGGCTTCCTCGGGCGGCATTTTCTCAAAGACCGCCTCCAGCAGATCTCCCGTGCCGTGACCGTGTACCGCCGATACCGCTATAGGGTCTCCCAACCCCAGATTATAAAACTCATAAAACTCGGGCGGCGGCTCGCCGATACTGTCGTCCTTATTCACGGCAAGCACTACGGGTTTTCCGCTTTTTGTAAGCATTGCCGCCACGTCTTGGTCGTTCGACGTAACTCCGGTCGTTAGGTCGGTAACGAAGATTATGCAATCCGCGCTTTCGATCGCCAGCATTGCCTGCTCTCTCATCTGCGCCAAGATCACATCATCGGTTTTTGCCTCTATACCGCCCGTGTCGATCAGCATAAACTCGCGGTTGAGCCACTCGCAGCGGCTGTATATCCTGTCACGCGTGACCCCCGGCGTATCGTCCACTATTGAAAGCCGCTTGCCCACCAGCTTATTAAACAGCGTGGACTTCCCCACGTTCGGTCTGCCCACTATTGCAACCAACTGCAATTTAGATCACCTCTCCGGCTTTGATTTAACGGCGGTTCGCCGTCTAAATAAATATTCATCTTATATTATATCACATTCTTTCAAAAAATTCAAGAGCTTATTTTATAAAGTTCACGGCAACAGCATTTACTTTTCACCGGAAAGAAGTACAGAAAGCAAGACATCGGGATTAAGAGAAGCCTTAAAACGCATACGTTTTTTGCTTAAACGCCCATATTTAGCTTGATTGAGCAACGAAAGCGCGGATTTGCGCAAGACATTCATATTAAGCGGAGAATTGTTTTTTCCGGTTCTTGCGGCATCTTCTCTGAATATAACGTCAAGGCACCAATGGAGTTGATTCTCAATAGACCAATGCTTTCGTACGGCATATGCGAACTCATTAATATCTGTTAGTGAAGTAATGAAATACCGCGTAAATTCACTTTTGTTTTCTCCCTCTATAACTTTTGAATGAACCATTCCCAAAGCGTTGAGATTTGTCCACTTGTCCCGTTGTTCCAACCAATCAATATCTGTAGAAAGAAAATATTCCCGTATTTCAATTCTACCGTGACCTTTTTCGGAAGTAATTGCATTCACACATTCAGCTGTAAATTCGAGAAAGTAATCTTGGGTATCCTTAAAAAGTGTTGGTTGATTTTCTTTAAGAGCAATGCAATAATCAGCCTTTCCGTCACATATTTTCTGCACGATCTTCTTTTGACAGATCATAGAATCCGCTGTGATTATTGCATCGTCAATATACAGCAGATCTAAAAGCTCCGGATCAGCTGTTATCTCGTTAGACTTTTCCTCAACCGTGATTTCTCCGAGGGTAATCTGCGTTTCGGCAACAAAGGCGCTGACAACATGATATGCCTTATGTTCCTTGTTTGCGCTGCCGCATATTGTTTTTCCGTCAACTGCAATAACACATCTGTCGGGCAATTCAACATCAAGCCAATTTACCAAACATTCCGACAGTTCCTCAGGATTCAGATTTTCAAATACTCGCCTGAACGTATCGATGTCCGGTATACCATTCGGAAGTTCAAGGAAATTCCGTAAAAATTCTTCACGTTCTCTGCCGAAATCCTCCATATCGACAAAGTCCTCGCCCCCGCATATTACTGTACATAATCCTATTGCGATTATATCTTCAAGTTTGTGCCTTATGTTTCCGTACTGTCTCCTCGGATCTGTGATGGTTGACAGTCGCTCCTTTAATGTTTTTATCTTCATATCCTTATTCTACCATATTTTTTCTAAAAAGTAAATGCTGTTGCCGTGCCTATGGGAGCCGTTTCCTCGTCGATTATCAGCTTGTGACAATCGTCGGGGGACTTTTTATATCCAAAAGGCGCACGCGCTCCGACGTACTCTCCGTCAAGCATTGCTTGATGTGCCTGCGCCTTGATTTTCTTGCCGATGTCAAGCGCGTAAGCCTCGTTGACCATATTTTTTAACGGGAGAATTATCCCGTTTTGGTTTTCGTCGGCGGTGTCAAAATTGTCATTCACGGCAATAAAGCGGACTTTGTGTTGTGCAAAATATTGCTCGATATAATAACCCGTATCAATTGAATTTCGTCCGAGCCGCGATAAGTCCTTGACGATAACGCAATTGATTTTCCCGCTTTCAATATCGGATAACAGTCTTTTGAAACTCGGACGGTCAAAATTCGTTCCCGTCAGTCCGTTGTCAATATATGTATCACAAATGTGGTGTTCGGGTTTATCCGCCACATAATCGTTTAAAATCAACTGCTGATTTTCAATTGAGTTAATGCACCCTTTTCCGTCCTCAACCGAAAGTCTGATATAGAGTGCGGTATTTAATGCCGCCGCCCGAACAGGCTCTGTAATGAGATTTTTTCTGCTTTTCCGCGCCATTATCCCGCCCTCCTTTCATCGGACACTTAATTGATAAATTCCATTGCTTTTTGGTATTCGTCCTGATAATTAAAGCGTATCTCAATACTCTTGTCGGCGTTGATAACTACGCTTTGTATCAGCCGCACCACCATACTCCTGTCGATAACTTCCATATCGGAGAATTGCAAAAAGTGATTTATCCAACGGTTTCTGTCGCCGCGGTTTTCAAGTACTTCCGCCAGCTTGTCGTTCCAAGTCCGAATAGCGGCTTTGATATCCTCGGCTTTTGCGGAGTACTCTTGCTTGTACTGCAAAAACTCCTCTTTTGAAAGCACGCCGTTTACAAGATTTTCGTATAAATTCCTCTTGAAATTCTCCACCTTTGCAAGCCGTTCCTCGTTGGATTTTATGAAACTTGTGTACTCGTTTACAAGCCCGCGGTTTATGCGCTCTCGGCTTACGCTGTTGATTATGGAATTTAGCGAAAGAACGCTGTTTATATGCGCTTTTAAACTTGTTTGAACGCAAGCCGTCAAATCGCTCTCCTTTATCATTGACGAGGACTTGCAACCGCCCTTTTTACCCGCAGGGCAGAAATAATAAACATATTCTTTACCGTTGGCGCGGTTTGTTTTGCGCGTCATTCTGCCGCCGCAGCAGCCGCAAATAAGCACTCCCGAAAAGAGATAAACCTTATCCGACTGCGGCGAGGTTCGCGTATCCAAACGCTTTAGTCTTTGTACCAGATCAAAGTCCGCTTTACTAATAATCGGTTCGTGAGTATTTTCAACTCGCACCCACTCGGAAGACGGCTTTGTTTCGCGCTCCTTGAGTTTGAAATGCGGCGTGGTCTGTTTGCCTTGCACCATAGTTCCCGTGTAGATATCATCACTTAAAATCCGAATGACCGTTGTCGCAGACCATTTACAATCCTCTTTATCGGCATAGCCGTTCTTCGCGTATGGAAGTCCGTTTGAACGTTTATAGGCAAGCGGCGAAAGAATACCCGCCTTGTTCAGTTTCTCGGCGATATGTGCCGCGCTAAAACCGTCGAGACGCTTTCTGAAAATATCGCGCACCACATTTGCGGCGAATGTATCAACAATCAGACTTTTGTGTTTATCGCCTGTTTTGAGATAACCGTAAACCGTAAACGCTCCAACAAAATCTCCCGTTCGGCGTTTGATGTCAAGCGCCGTTCGCGTTTTCACGGAAATGTCGCGGGAATACGCTTCATTCATTATGTTCTTAACGGAAACAGAAATCTCGTCGGCTTTTTCCGTTAAAGTGTCCAGATTATCGTTAATAGCGATAAATCTTACACCGTAAGTCGGAAATACTCTCCGCAGATAACGTCCCGTTTCTATGTATTCCCGTCCGAGCCGCGACAAATCTTTGACGATAACGCAATTAGCCTCGCCCTTTTTGATATGATCCAGCATTTCCATAAACGCGGGGCGGTCAAAAAGCACTCCGCTGTAACCGTCATCGACCTTTTCAGCCGCTACCTCAATTTCGGAGTGCTGCGCGATGAAATCATCAATCAGCTTTCTCTGGTTGGAAACGCTGTTGCTTTCAACAGACTTGTCGTCCGTGTAGGACAGTCTGATGTACTTGATAGCCTTGAATTTTTGCATAAAAAACACACTCCTTTTTTGATACGGAAAACTGCCCGCTATCAAAGGAGTGTGGTTATGCTGATATTCAATTCTTTTTCCAATCTTATTATAACACACTTCCGCGTGAATATCAAGACTTTTCCAAACTATTTTATCAATCTCTTGATACATTCTTCCAACGTTTGACCGTTCTCGGAGAAACTTGCTTTAACGGTGTACTTACCGCATTTAAACAAGTACGGATTTTTGATTTGTTTTACAAAATCCGAAATTCGTTCCTCTTTCGGCAGATTGCGGTTTACTGACACGCTCCGTATATCGACCAGCTCCGCAGTTGTTGCGTTTGTTTTTGCATAGGCTAGACCTCCTTTTGCTGTTATATTTGCTTTTGCCAAAGTATTTCTTTCAAGCTGTGCTACATTGTGCAAATTCACAAAACACGTAAAGAATGAACTTGTGCTATATGTAGCACAAGTTCACAGTGCTTCTAAATGATGAAGTTGCGCTACATATAGCACGCAAAAAATACTCTCGCGCAAGCAAATATATAAAAATCGGGCTGTTTCGTTTACCTTTATCACTCTGCGAGTGAGGTCAGCGGCGCAGCCCGATAATTATTATTTATAGCTGCAAATCAAAGCAAACAGCGAGTAATTACGCAACTCGCACATAGGGCTTTCACCTCTGCCCATTCCTATGGATCAGACCTCACGGTAAGTATCATTATATCGCAAGCTGCGGGGCGCTCTCGTTTCTTTACTACTTGGCGATTGCGTTATCGTCTTTCGGC
>CANRFR010000020.1 GCA_947629945.1 uncultured Clostridia bacterium
GCGGCAAACGTTCTTGACATTTGCCGCTAGTTGGTGTATACTTATTTAAATGGGGAATTACGGGCGCTTTAATATACTGAATTGCGTAAAATAGAAATTTTACGCAATAGAATGGAGGATGAAATGAAAGAAAACAAATATAGTACTGCGCCGCAGTTGATACAAGATTTTATTTATTATGAGCAGATCGTAAAAGGTCGTTCTGAACTAACCGTGAAAAACTATTACAATGATCTGCGGACATTCTTCAGATTTTACAAGCTGAAAAACGGATACGTTGATAAAGACACAGAATTTTCAGAAATCGACATTTCCGATATTTCCGAACGGGACATTTGCTCTGTTGATCTGCTAACGGCTCAGCAGTTTATGATTTTTATAAAAGAGGAAAAAAACAACGAGCAGAAAGCTCGTTACCGCAAAGCTGTCGCACTGCGGCAGTTCTACAAATTCCTTACGAACAACAAGCATTTGTTTGAAGTGAGCCCTATGGCGAACCTGGAGTTGCCGTCGCCGAAACCCGCGCTTCCGAAATTTCTAACGCTGGAGCAAGCTCTTGAAATGCTGACGCATATAGATTCGCCGGACAAAAAACGCGACTATTGTATAATCGTTTTCTTCCTGAATTGCGGTATGCGGCTTTCCGAACTTGTCGGGATAAATCTCAAGGATATACGCAAGACTGCCGGCTCCGACGGTAACGAGATATACAGCCTTAAAGTACTTGGCAAAGGCAATAAAGAGCGCATAGTTTATTTAAACGACGCCTGTGTTGCGGCATATAACGATTATGTGGCTCCCGAAGAGACCGACCCCGAAATCAGACAAGCATCAGGCTGCCGCGATATGTCAGCGCAAACCGACGCTTTGTTCATCAGCCGCCGCAAGACTCGCATTTCCAACCGCCGTGTTCAACAGATCGTCGAGGACGCCTTGAAAAAGTGCGGTTTGGATAATATGGGACTGTCCGTACATAAGCTTCGTCACACTGCTGCCACTTTAATGTATCAAAACGGCGTGGATGTGCGTGTACTCAAAGATGTACTGGGACACGAAAATCTCAATACTACACAGATCTATACCCACGTCTCAAACTCTCAAATGGAAAATGCGATGAAAAATAATCCGCTTTCAAAAGTTAAACCAAAAAAATGATTTTTAATCGACGTCCAAAAAAATGGAAAGTATTTCCTTGTAAAATCAAACGAAACAACAGTGTAATTTGCAATAAAACATCAATATTGTGAAATTTAACAAAAATCAGGGTGATAATTAGTTGAAGTCTACAAATGCTTTGTTTAAAAATAACTTGACTGTTGCAATATTTTGTGTTATAATTGATATATGCACTTGGTATATGAGGCTAATTTACGTGCAGATTTTCACAAAGGGGATTTTTGAATTATAAAAAGTTCAAGCGATACCCGGAAAGAAAGAATGTCTTTCATTGCGAGGAACTTTTCGGTTTTATCAATCTACGCCTAATTTAAAAGCAATTAACAGATGGGTTGCAGAGCTTAAAACCCCAACAAGTTAATTAATATCGGTAAGATAAAATCAATTATTTTCAGCAATCCTTACCCCGCTTAAGAAGGGAAAAATTTTTTTTAAAAACGACTTGACCTTTTTCCCCCTTTGTGGTATAATTTAGATATGCACGAGGTGTTTAACTCAATTTCGTGTGCAAATTTTTAGAAAATGAAATGAGGTTTAGCAAAATGTTTAAGTCACTAAGGGCCAAAATATTGTCAAGGATGTTACTGTTGATGGTCGTTGGCGTAGCCGTTGTAGGCGTTCTCGGGTGCGTTATGAACTACAGAAGTACATACACTTGTATGGAAGATGTGCTCGTTGAACTGGCAATGCAATCCGGTGTGCGTGTTGCAAACCGCTTGGGACGTAGCAGAGCAATTATTAAAGAGATTGGTTTGAATACAAATCTCGGCGATTACATTAAAGATGTTGAAAACGGTGATACCGAGCAGGAAGAGCATATGATGGAACTTCTTAGAAGAAGAGCCAAGACGTATGGACTTATTGATTACGGATTTATTACCGAAAACGGTATAAATCACAATGAATTGAATAACAACGGTTCGGATTATTCTCAATCGGATATTTTTAAAAGGTGTATGGCCGGTGAGGAATATATTCAGTCGCCCACGTTGGTTGGAGACGAATGGATGATTTATTTCGCAGCACCCATTAAAGAGGGCGGTTTCAATGATGGAAAAGTCGAAGGTGTTGTTTATGCCGGACTTGGTGCTTCGTTCCTTTCGGATATCTCCAATGCCATCAAAGTTGGCTCAAGTGAAGATGCAAGCGTATATATGCTTGATGCAAACGGTACATATATCGCAAGTAAGGATTATTCCCGCGTTACATCGCAGCTTAACAACATCAATGAAAACGGTGATACGTCTCAAACTATTGAACGTAAGGAGATTGAGCAGGAAGGTCTTGCTCTTACAGATCCCGACACCGGTGTATTCGGTACTTTCTACAATAACGGAAAGACAAGATGGGGTGCGTGCGCTATGATTCCCGAAACAGATGGTTGGATAGTTGGTCTTACCACTCCTCAGGAAGAATGGCTTGCTGAAACGTATATGTCAATTGCCATTACGATTATTGTTGCGGTTGTTATGGTTGTAGCGGGTGTAGTTGTTAGCTTTATTACCGCTAACGGCATTGTTAAGCCCATACTTAAAACTGTTGACGTTATGCATTCTGTTTCCGAAGGTAATCTTAATGTTTCCATTGATCACATCTCTCAAGATGAAACGGGTCATTTGGCAGAAAACATCAACTCAACAATTAATGCTTTGAACAGCTATGTTGGCGAGATATCTCGAATTTGTCAAGAACTGTCTCAAGGAAACTTTGATATTCATAGGAATATTGAATTCCAAGGTGACTTCATTCAAATTATAGATGCGTTGGATATGCTCTCCGATAGATTGAGTGATACAATGGATCAAATTAATATTGCAGCTTCTCAGGTAAATCAAGGCGCTACTCAGATTTCCGATGGTGCAACATCGTTGGCTTCGGGTACTACCGAGCAGGCATCTTCTATTCAGGAATTGGCAAGCATTATTGCGACCCTTAACGATAAGGTTGCTTCTAATGCGAAGAACGCGGCTGAAGCTAATTCCAAAGCGGCTGTTGCCGGTGAAAAGATTGACCGCTCCAATGATCGTATGCAAGATATGATCAAGGCAATGAACAATATTTCTGAGAAGTCTAACGAGATTTCCAATATCATCAAGACTATTGAGGATATCGCTTTCCAGACCAATATTCTTGCGCTTAACGCAGCTATTGAGGCTGCAAGAGCAGGCGCTTCCGGCAAGGGCTTCGCGGTTGTTGCCGACGAGGTTCGTAACCTTGCTTCCAAGTCCTCTGAAGCGGCTCAAAGCACTACAGAGCTTATCCAGCAGAGCATCGACGCTGTTGAGAACGGTTCCGAGATTGCAAATGAGACCGCTGAAGCACTTAATGCTTCCGTTGAAGTAACGAATCAAACCGTTAAACTTATTGACGAGATCAGCGCGGCTTCTAAGGAGCAGGCTTCCATGATTGAACAGGTCAATGTTGGTGTAGATCAGATTTCTTCTGTAGTTCAGACAAACGCAGCTACTGCGGAGCAGTCTGCTGCTTCCAGTGAAGAGCTTAACAGCCAAGCGGCTGAACTTCAAAACCTCACCAGTAAGTTCGTACTTAAGCAGAAACAATAATAACAATTTACAACTTAACGGTCGGACAAAATCCGACCGTTATTTTTTATCTGATAAACCACTTGAAATTGTGATAAAAATATGGTAAAATAGATATGTGTATGAGAGTATGGAGGATGAAAATGGAAAAAGTTACAGTAAACGCCAGTATAAAGTACGAAATTCTAATAGACAACGGACTGCTTGACCATTCGGGGGAACTTATTAAAGCTGTAAAGCAGAGTGGAAAATGCGCCGTTATCACTGATGACAACGTTGATAAATTTTATGGAGAGCGTGTGATGAAGTCGCTTCAATGTGCTCATATTGACGCGGTTAAGTTTGTTTTTCCGCATGGCGAGGCTTCTAAAAATCATTCTACCCTACTGAATATTTATGATTTTTTAACCGAACACAGCTTCACGCGTTCCGATTATATTGTGGCTTTAGGCGGCGGAGTTGTCGGAGACACTGCGGGTTATGCGGCGGCTACTTATATGCGCGGCATTGATTTTATACAGATACCAACTACCGTAGTAGCGCAGTCGGACAGCTCGGTAGGCGGAAAAACCGCCGTAGACATCAAGGCGGGAAAAAACCTTGTTGGCGCTTTTCATCAGCCAAGACTTGTCATTGCCGACACCGAAACGCTCTCCACGCTTACTCCCGAATTCTTTTCGGACGGAATGGCGGAAGTCATAAAGCACGGAATGATAAAGTCAGCAGAACTATTTGAAATTCTTTCAAATAGTGATATCAAGTCAAATCTTGTGGACATTATAAAGCGAAACGTCGCTATTAAAGGTCAAGTCGTCGAAAACGATGAACGTGAAAAGGGCGAGCGTATGCTTTTGAATTTCGGTCACACGTTAGGACACGCTCTTGAAAAGTATTACAATTTCACTGGACTTACTCACGGTTATGCGGTGGCAATAGGTATGAGCACGTTTACACATATAGCGGAACATCGCGGAATATGCAAATCGGGCGTTGCGGACAAACTGGACACGCTCCTTAAGAAATGCGGACTTCCGACAACGGATCCCGCGTCGATTGACGAGCTTTACAAAATTTCACTTGGTGATAAAAAACACCTCTCAAGTGGAATGAACATTGTCATTTGCACGGATATCGGTGAAAGTAAAGTTATAAAAATGTCAGTAGAAGAGTATAAGGATTTTTTGGAGGGCTGAAATGGACTTAAAATTAACCCCGAAAAAACTATCGGGAAAGGTAACCGTGCCGTCCTCTAAAAGCGTCGCGCATCGTATGATAATTTCGGCTGCTCTTGCTGACGGAACTTCAACGGTGACAAATCTTTATCCATCCGTTGATATTCTCGCGACTATGGATTGCATGCGCGCTTTGGGCGCAAAGATTGATTTTGCAGGCGATACAGCGGTAATTGAAGGAATTGAAAAAATACCCGAGAAAGCTGTTTTGGATTGTCACGAATCAGGTTCTACCTTGCGGTTCCTTATTCCCGTGGCTTGCGCTTTGGGAGTAAACGCGGAGTTTATCGGATCGGGAAAGCTTCCGCAAAGACCGATAACGCCGCTTGTTGACGAGTTATCAAAGCATGGGATAATTTTTGATTTCTCAAAAGCGGAAAGCGGCTGCACTCTCCCCTGCTCCATTTCGGGGAAACTGACGGCGGGACGATACGAGATTGACGGCGGCATTTCCTCACAGTTTATAACGGGGTTGCTGTTTGCACTGCCATTAGTTGACGGTGATAGCACAATCATACTCACTTCCCCGCTGCAATCCAAACCCTATGTCGATATAACTGTGAGTGTTCTTCGCGACTTCGGTTGTGAAGTCTCAAAAATGGAAAGTGGGTACGCCATAAAAGGCTGCGGTCGTTTTAAGCCGTTTTCCGGAACCGTTGAGGGCGATTATTCACAGGCGGCGTTCTTTTATACGGCGAACGCTTTAGGCAGTTCCATAGAAATAAACGGATTAAATGAAAACTCCGCGCAAGGAGATAAGGCTATTGTTGAGATTTGCGGAAATTTCACGAAGTCTCACGCCGCGCCCTTTGAACTTGACTGCTCGGATATTCCCGATCTTGTGCCTATTTTAACAGTATTGGCGAGCTTTGGCAAAGGGAAAAGCCGCATTACAAATGTCGCGCGACTTCGTATTAAAGAGTGCGATCGCCTTGCAGCTATGGAGAATTGTTTAAACAAAATCGGTGGAAAAGTGATTTCCGGCGCGGATTTTCTGGAAATAGAGGGCGTAAGCACTTTTAAGGGCGGCGAGGTGAATGCATATAACGATCACCGCATAGCGATGTCAATGGCAGTTGCAGCGACAATGTGCGAACAACCGCTAAAAATCCGCGGTGCCGAATGTGTAAGCAAATCGTTCCCGAACTTTTTTGATGTGTACAAATCGCTTGGCGGAGAGATTACGGAGCTATGATAATACTAACGAATTGGGTTACCGCAATCTAGACGTAAAAACCGAATAAATATTTATAACGAATAATCTGGAGGGAAAATATGTCATCAAGCTACAACGGTGGGATAAAATTCTCGCTTTTCGGGGAGAGCCACGGCAAAGGTATCGGAGTGGTACTGGACAATTTGCCGAGCGGGATATCTATAGATCTTAACAAAGTCGGCGAGTTTATGGCGAGGCGTGCTCCCAAAAAGGACGGCACGTCCACTACGCGAAACGAAAAAGATATTCCCGAGATATTGTCGGGGTTGTACGAGGGTAAGACCACAGGCACACCCTTGTCGGCAGTTATCTTCAACTCCGATCAGCAATCGGGCGATTACGGGAACATCGCGCATATAGCGCGTCCGGCTCACGCGGACTACACGGGCTATTTACGCTACAACGGCGCTAATGATCCGCGCGGCGGCGGACATTTCTCGGGAAGAATTACCGCACCGCTCTGCTTTGCGGGAGCGGTCTGCGGACAAATTCTTGAAGCGCGCGGAATTACAACGGGGGCGCATATCCGCTCCATTAAAGGCGTAAGCGATGAAGCTTTCGATCCCGTAAATATATCAGCCGAGCAGCTTGAGCTTGTAAAATCACGCTCCTTCCCTACCCTCTCCGAAACCGCCGAAACTCAAATGCGCGAGGTGATTAACAATGCTCGAATGGCACAGGACAGCGTTGGCGGTATCGTAGAGTGTGCCGCAGTTGGATTTCCCGCGGGAATAGGTTCGCCTATGCTGGACGGTCTGGAGAATATCATCTCGCAGCTTGTGTTCGCGATACCCGCCGTTAAAGGCATTGAGTTCGGCAACGGCTTTGAGTGCGCCGAACTTTTCGGCAGCGAAAACAACGATGAGTTTTCGCTAAAGGACGGCAAAATTGTGACCAAAACGAATAATCACGGCGGTATACTCGGCGGAATAAGCTCCGGAATGCCGATAATCTTCAGAGTGGCGTTTAAAGCTACGCCGTCTATCTCTCAGCCGCAGAAAAGCGTGGATTTCAAAGCAATGACGGAAGAAGAACTTATCATCAAAGGCAGACACGACCCTTGCGTAGTGCCGCGCGCTGTTCCATGCGTGGAAAGCGCTCTTAATATTGCGCTGCTTTCGGCGCTGCTTGAATATCCAAGTTTGGAGGGATGATTTTGAGTATTCCGAGAATTCGCATTGATAATATAGACGATATATGCGTATTGATTTGTTATCTTATTTATTCGCTGGGCTGTCCGCTCTCGAAAAGCCAGCTTGCCGAGATCACTTCACTTGAAGAAGCGGTAAACTATTTCGACTTTTCGGCGGCTTTGGACAAGGCACGCGGACATTTATGCATTGAGACCGACGTTGACGGCACAGAAGTCTATACAAACACTCCGACAGGTATCAAGGCAGCAAAGGACTTGGGAGCTTCACTTCCGCTGTCCGTCCGCGAAAAAATGTTCAGCGAGGCGGTGCGGGTCTACACTCGTGACGCTATGAAAAAAAAGGACTCGTTTCTCTCAGTTCGCTATATAAAGAACGCCGACAGCACCTGCACCGTCGGCATCACCGTTATGGACGAAAACGCAGCGCGAAAGAAGTATTATGTCGAGGTTGCCGCCAAGGACGAACGCGAAGCCGAGCTTATCAAACAAAAACTAAAAACCGAACCGAAAGCGTTTTCCAAATATCTTGACGATTATTTTATCAAGGAGTGACTTATGATATTTACTTTCGGTAACTACAAACTTGATATTGATGTTGAGCGGACGCGCGAGTTCTACAAAATCGAGCGACATCTCGCCGAGGGATGCTCTTGCGACGGCTGCCAAAATTTCGCAAAAGCGTGTGAAAGTTTTCCGCAAAACGTCCTTGATTTCTTTGAAAAAATGGGAATTGAGCCGAAAAAAGCCGCCGAGGTATACATAAATTGCGCCGAAAACGATGGTAAAACGGTATTTTATGGCGGGTTTTACCATATTTGCGGAACGGTTCTTGACGGCGAAAACGCTTGGGAGCCCGTGTCAGAAAACGTCAACCGCTGGGAAACGAACCGCTGCTTTGAAGTTGCACCAAACTTCTTCGTTTCATTTGAACAAGGCGGCAGTTTGATTGCGGACGGCTTTCCAAAACCCGTTGTCTCTATGAATATAGAGTTCCACGTTCCGTGGGTGTTGGACAAACCAAATGATTATCTATAATAAATAAAGCGGATACTTTCGTACCCGCATTTTATTTATTCTCCGCAATGTTCGCAGTCGTGCTTGCTTTCCAGCTTCGCGTGGTCGTACTCAATTCCGTTCTTGTCGTAGTAGTCCTTAATAGCCGCCTTGACCGCTTCTTCAGCAAGCACAGAGCAGTGCAACTTGTGTGCGGGAAGTCCGTCCAAAGCTTCAACGACCGCTTTGTTAGTAAGCTCCAGAGCTTGTGAGAGCGGTTTGCCTTTTATCATTTCGGTAGCCATCGACGAACTTGCAATCGCCGAACCGCAGCCGAAAGTGCTGAATTTTACGTCGGTTATCGTATCAACGCCGTTTTCCTTGTCGATTTTCAGGAAAATCTTCATTATATCGCCGCACTTCGCGTTACCGACTTCTCCAATGCCGTCCGCGTTATCAAGCGTTCCAACGTTGCGCGGATTAGTGAAGTGATCCATAACCTTTTCACTGTATAACATATTTCTTCTTGCCCTCCTGTAAATCCTGCCAAACCGGTGACATCCCGCGAAGATACTCCACAACCTCTTTCACCGATTTTATTATAAATTCCATCTGCTCGGGAGTATTTTCCTCCGAAAGCGTCAAGCGCAGCGAGCCGTGAGCCACCTCGTGCGGTCTGCCGATAGCCAGCAAAACGTGTGACGGGTCGAGTGACCCCGACGTGCACGCGGAACCCGACGACGCGCAAATTCCCTTAGCGTCAAGAAGAAGCAGAATGCTCTCCCCCTCTATTCCCTCAAAGCACATATTCACGTTGCCCGGAAGTCTGTTGTTTCTGTCGCCGTTGAGAACGGAGTGCGGTATTTCTGAAAGTCCCTCAATAAGCCTGTCCCGCATTGCGGTAAGTTTACGCGTGTTTTCGGAAATATTAGCGACAGACTCCGTAAGCGCCGCCGCCATTGACGAAATACCCGCTATATTCTCGGTGCCCGCTCGTCTGCCGCGCTCTTGCGCTCCGCCCTCAATAAGCGTTGATGGAAATAGCTTCTTACTCACATAAAGCGCTCCCACGCCTTTGGGTCCGTGGAATTTGTGTGCCGAGAGCGACAGCATATCACAGCCTATTTCATGCACGTTCAGCGGAATGTGCCCCGCTGCTTGTACTGCGTCTGTATGGAACAGCACGCCTTTTTCGTGGCAGACATCTGCAATTTCCTTTATCGGCATTAGCGTACCAATTTCGTTGTTAGCCGCCATTATAGTCACAAGCGCCGTATCATCACGAATAGCGTTCTTCACCTGCTCGGCGGTCACATTGCCGAATTCATCAACGTCCAGCAGTTCAATTTCGTAGCCCTGCTTCTCCAGTCTACGCAAGGAATGAAGAATAGCGTGGTGCTCGGTCTTCTGTGAAATGATGTGCTTTTTTCCTTTAAGAGCACCGCGTTCCGCACCTGTCAACAGCGCTTGGTTATCCGCTTCACTGCCGCCCGACGTGAAAAATATCTCGCGCGGCTCCGCCCCGAGAGCTTTTGCGACCTCTTCGCGCGCCCTCACAAGAGCCTCTTGCGCCAACTGCCCCACCGTATGCAGCGAGGACGGATTGCCGTAGCACTCATCGAGATATGGCAGCATTGCGTTGATCGCCGTCTTGCTCATTTTGGTGGTCGCGGCGTTATCAACATATATTGTTTCCATTCTATCACCTGTTTCTGTATTTCTGCATATTGTACAAAATTCCTATCTGTACACTAGGATTATAACATATTTTTCCCGAAATGTCAAGAGTTATTTGGTTAGGCAAGACAAATTTAAACAAATTTTCAATATTTATCGAAAATCAATAAAAATCTATTGACAAGCAGAGAAAGCAGTGTTATAATTAAATTATCGAAAAACAATAATTGGAGGTTCGCCAATGCGTAGATTTCTCAATTCAATATGTAAGTGGCTCATTTCCACGATATTGCTGCTCGCGCTATGCTTTGTGCTAATGGTTACTTTTAACCGCTGCGGCACTAAAGCACTTAATGTCTTTAATGAAATCTGCTCCGATATACAAACCGAGAATGAAGAACTCACTCACGGTGAAAACCGCATAACGAACACACTGGACGAAACTTATACCGTGAAATACCAAGTGTTCCGCGGTTTTCGCGATATGAGACTGAAAGTTGAAATATCATCGACCTTTTCCTTGCTTGAATTGTCGCTTAACTACAAGAAGGGACTGAAAATAGTACCCACCCAAATTCTGCGCCTGTTCCGCGAGGGCGATATGGAATACTATTTTGCCGGCTCGGAAGAATACGACTTTATTTTCGCCTACGACTATACAAAACGCTGTGGCGAACAATTTTACTTCAAACACCAACCCAATTCTGAACGCGACCGCGAGTATGACCTCAAACTCGCTGAAACGTTCCGCCGCAACATCACGCGTGACAGTTTGCTGGAAAAAATCCGTTTGTGCGGATATAACAGCGAATTTTTACTTGAAATTTATGACTATAACAACCGGTGATGTTATTATGCAGCAAAATTTGCCGGAAATATACTCTGTCACATTTCGGGCGGGTTTTCCTTGATAAACTCCTCAAGAATATTTGCCGCATAACGACAAAGTTCGGGGCACGGACGCTTTTTGTAGTATTCGGGAGTACGCGCGGCAGGTTCTGCGGATTTTTCCGCCTTGTCGAGACCCAGAAGCTCGCGGCAGATTATCGAGCCGTTGTCTTGCCTAAAACGCTCCGCTAAAGCACGTATCTTCTCGTACAACGCTTTTTTTGTCGTAGTGTCCTTTGGGTCGGAGTAACCGTAAAGTCGGCTCAGCACCATAACTATCCCCGAAAATGTGCCGCAAACCTCGCGCATACGTCCCATTCCGCCGCCGAAGCCGCAAGACAGCCTCGCGGCTGTCTGCTCGTCCAATCCCAACTCATCGGCGAATGCAACGGCTATTGATTGTGTGCAGTTATAGCCCTTTAAAAAATTTTCGTATGCCAAATCGCCTTTTTTACTCATATTTATTCACACTCCTTGCAGTTCATCGAACTCACGTCACTTTGCCGGGCAAAATGTCTCGCATTTTGAGTTTCGTTTCAGCTATTTTGGATATTTTCCGCTTTTCCGATTTACCGACAGAAAGAGCCGCTTAACCTGCTCAGCAGTAAAGCGGCACTCTTCGGTGTAACGAATATCCGATATTATTTGCAGAATTCCTCAACTGCATCGGCAATGGGGTCGGCGGCAGTCGTTTCGGTAAGCTCCAACATACCGCTGTCAACCAGCTTTGCAACTTCGGGGTCTATCGGCAGTTTCGCGAGAACTTTCAAGCCGAATTTCTTTGCTGTATCGTCAATATGGCTCTCGCCAAATACGCTGATATGCTTGCCGCAGTCGGGACAAGCGACATAACTCATATTCTCAACAACTCCGATTATCGGAACGTTCATCATATTTGCCATTTTAACAGCTTTGCCGACAATCAGCGATACAAGCTCCTGAGGCGAGGTAACAACGATAATTCCGTCCAACGGAATGGACTGAAATACGGTAAGCGGAACGTCGCCCGTTCCCGGAGGCATATCCACGAACATATAGTCAACGTCGTCCCAGATAACGTCCGTCCAGAACTGCTTCGCGGTGCCCGCAATAATGGGACCGCGCCAAATAACTGGATCGGTCTCATCGGGAAGCAGAAGATTTACCGACATAACCTTAATGCCTTTTTTGGTGACAACGGGGAAAATCGCCTCTTCATTTCCTTGCGCCTTTTCTGTAAGCCCGAACGCTTTAGGTACAGAGGGACCCGTAATATCCGCGTCGAGAACGGCGGTTTTAAAGCCGCGGCGGTTCATCAGAACAGCCGACAAGCAAGTAACCAAGCTCTTGCCGACGCCGCCCTTTCCGCTTACAACTCCGATTACTTTTTTGATATGCGACAGCTCGTGAGGCTTTTCAATAAGACTTTCCGGCTGACGCTCAGGCTGACGCTCCGCGCAATTCTCTCCGCAGCTGCTGCAATCATGTGTACATTCGCTCATAGTTTTATTTTCCTTTCAAAAATTATTTTTTCAAAAGCGCCGGAACGCGTTTCGATAAATCGGCATTTCTTTAATAGAGCCGACGCGCCCTCGTTGTCGCTTTGTAAATTACATATTATTTTTGGGATAAGCATTTGCCCGCCCCATTTTTCAACGCCGTAAACAAGTTCGGTTCCGCCGCCGCGCCTTTGATAATACGGCAGCAGCGCTATCTCGGATATTTCGGCATAACAACCGCGCGAAAAATCTTTCAAACGACGCGCTCGAATATATCCCGCAACCACCCGCGCGTGGCGAGCGATTATTACGATCTGCCCAATATCCTCGATTATTTCCGTGTACATTTCCTCCAATTGCTTTTGAGAAAGCTCGGTTGTCATAACACGGCTGATAATTTTGCAGATTCCGACAACGTCTTTATGATGCGCGGTCTGTATATCAAATCGGAACATATCACGCTCCTATATCAATATCGATTTGGCGAAGCTCTCGCCGTCAACCTTGCCGTCCGCGTTTAACAATTCGAGAACAGTTGCTCCAATGTCGCCGAAACCGCTTCTTGTGCCGAGATTTACGGTCGTAATTTTCTCGCCGTAAATCAACACAGGAATATACTCTCGAGTGTGGTCGGTACCGGAATGGCACGGATCGCAGCCATGGTCGGCGGTAAGTATCAGTACGTCGTCAGACTTCATTTGCGCGATAAACTTTTCGAGCCACTTATCAAAATCGTTCAACGCTGCGGTATAGCCCTCGGGGGCGCGGCGGTGACCGTACTGCATATCAAAATCAACAAGATTGGTAAAGCAAAGCCCGCTCCAATCACGTTTTTGGTATTCCGAGGTTATCCGCATATCGTTTTCATTACCGATTTGTCGATCTTGTTCAGTCAAACCCTTGCCGGCGAAAATATCGTAAATCTTCCCCACGCTGATAACGTCCTTGCCCGATTTTTTCAATATATCGAGAGCTGTGGTTTTTGGAGGAACAAGCGAAAAGTCATGACGGCGCGAGGTACGCGTAAACGGATAGTCACCCTCAAACGGTCGTGCGATTACTCTGCCGACGGCAAACTCTCCCGTTAGTATCTCACGTGCCGCGCGACAGTATTCGTAGAGCTTTTCGGGCGGCACAATACTTTCATGCGCAGCAATTTGAAACACGCTGTCCGCCGAGGTGTAGACGATTAGAGCGCCCGTTTTGAGGTGTTCCTCGCCGTAATCCGCTATGACTTTAGTTCCCGAGTACGGCTTGTTGCAAAGGACTTCTTGCCCCGGCGCTTTTTCTAATTTGTCCAAAATCTCGCGCGGAAACCCGTTCGGGAACGTTGGGAACGGCTTCTCGGAAACGCAGCCCGCTATTTCCCAATGTCCTGTAGTAGTATCCTTGCCCCTTGACTTTTCGGCAATTTTGAGGTAAGCTCCAATTGGATTTTCGCACCTCTCCCCTACCGTAACTCCGTCAATGTTAAACAGTCCGAGCTTTTGCATATTGGGAACGTTCAAATGACCTGTTTCAAAACAGGAGCGTAAAGTGTTTGCGCCTTTGTCTCCGAAATCGACGGCATCGGGCATTTCTCCAACGCCAAAGCTGTCCAAAACTATAAGAAAAACTCGTTTCATTCACTCACCATCCTTTAAATAGCGGTATTTCAGCCTTTCAGCTATAATATATGTAGTCTCGTAGCCGTTGTCGAGCGGATACTCCTCCACATAGTTTTTCGGGTCGAAGTTCTCGCAGTCCGCCCAGACTATCAAGCGGTCGTCACGTGTCTTGCCGAGTAAATCTGTGCGAAATTGCAAGGTTGCACCAAAAATATCGCAGAAATACTGCTCGCGAAAGCCTGTTATACAGCACTTTTTAACGCCCGAAAAACACATTTCAAGCGGCTCTTTCCACTGGCTGTGCAGTATCATAGATACAGTATGCTCTTCCGCATTTCCGTTGCTCATACCGCCTTTTTCGTCGACATTCGCGCCGCTGATATAGTTCACCGAAACTATGCAACTGTCGTGAAACCCGCCGAAATCCTCCATAAGCTTATCGACCGCCAACTCATCGTTTATCTCAGTCCACATTATTTTCCTCCGCAAGCAGTTTTACGGCGGAGCTTGTTCCGATACGTTCGCAGCCCTCATTTAAAAACATTTCAAGGTCGGCTTTGGTTTTCACGCCGCCCGCTGCCTTAATCTTGACATTTTCGCCGATATGCTTCTTAAACAACCGAATATCCTCAATATTCGCTCCTGCGGTTCCGAAGCCCGTGGAGGTTTTGATGAAATCCGCTTTGGCGTTTGTTACACACTTACAGAGCGTAATTTTCTCATTCTCGGTAAGATAGCACGTTTCAATAATTACCTTGAGTATTTTGTTGCCGCAAGCCGTCTTTACCTCGGCGATTTCCCTTTCAACCTCATGAAATTTGTTGTCCTTTACCCATCCGAGGTTTATCACCATATCTATCTCATCCGCGCCGTTTTCGATAGCGTTACGCGCTTCAAAGCACTTGACGGAGGTCGTGGAATAACCGAGCGGAAAACCAATAACCGTACAAATTTTTAGCGACGGGAACTTCTCTTTCGCTAATTTCACATAACTTGCGGGTATGCAAACGCTCGCTGTACCAAATTTCAACGCTTCTTCACACAGCGTTGAAATCTCGCTCTCCGTCGCAGTGGCTCGGAGAAGCGTGTGGTCTATATGTGGGAAAATTTCCGAATTATCCATAATTACTCCTTATAAAATTTGAATGAACGCAAGCTCAGCATACCGCCTGCCGAAATCTTCAAATTATAAATTCCAACAGGCATACTTACATCAGCGGTAAACACTTCAAAGCGCTCCAAACCGCCTGTTTGCGAGACCTCTATTTTCGCAAATTCGTTGCCATTCTGCGCGTCACTTATCGTAACAAAGGTTCTCGTTGCGGGATTTGACGCAACTATCTCGACCCTTGTCTCTCCGTTCAAACGGCAGTTTTCATATACTATTCCGCTCTGCCAATCCTCCAAAAGCGCATATTCTTCGAGAGCCTTGCTTGTTTGGAATGTAGTCCCCACATACTCCCACGAAGCCGCTGCGGGAACGGGTTTTGTGACGTCAAGTCCCAAATATTCCGCGCCGTTGACGTTGATCTCAACGGTCTGACGTATATCCTCGCTTGAAGCTCCTATTTGTATTTCATAAACTCCTCCATAGAGCTTTCGGCTGTTTGTGTTAATATCCCAAATTGATAACTCGTTAATGTCAAAGTGCAACTTTATATAAGCCGTCATTGACTTACTAATGTGTACTCTCTTAAATGCCCTAAGTTCTTTTTTCGGTATAAATGTTGAAAATCTCGGAGCTTTAACATAAAGCTGGACGACCTCGTCAGAACCGCACATTCCGATGTTGCTGATATCCATTGTTATTTCTACGCGATCGCCGTCGGAAAAATCCGTTTTATTTAGCTGTGGTATTCCGTATTTAAAAGCGGTATAAGTTAGTCCAAAACCGAACGGGAACAGCGGCTTTCCCTTATAATAACGATAAGTGCTTTCTGTAGCAATGATATTGTAGTCTTTTATTGAGCCAAGTTCATTTTCTGAGGTATACCACGTCACGGGGCAGCGACCTGCAGGCGAAAGCTTGCCAAAAAGTGTTTTCGCCACCGCCGCACCCATTGTGGGAGCTGCATGAGCCGTATGAAGTACTGTCGTGAACTCGCTGCCTATCGAATACGGGAAGCCCGAAATCAACACCAAAACCGCGTTTTCCTTGAGCTTTAAAACCTCCTCGGCAAGCTTTTGCTGCTTTTCCGGAAGCTGTAAATTTTTTCTGTCGAAGCATTCTCGCGCACCTATCTGCGGATAATTTCCGCAAAAAATTATTGTGTTCTGAGTTTCGGTGACAGCACGGCGCACTCTGTCAAGTCCCGACGAGAATATTTCCATACTGAAAAGCGAATTTCTCTGCGGTTTTATTTTATCGCATACGCAAATCTCATGATTTGCGTTTATCTGCAAATAACGTCCTTGCCAATTTTTCAGCAAAATATCTCCGCTGCGGCGTTCAACAAAGAATTTTTCCTTGACGTACCATCCAAAAGGCACATCCGCGCAGCACTTCATTACGCCGCAGTCCGAAAGGAATTTTCCGTTGTACTTTGATTTGAACGAGACCGCGCCTTCGCCCCACTCGAAAAGCTCAAGCAGACATTGCTCGTTGATAAGCGGCGCGTCGCAAATAAGCGTTCCGTCCTCTCTCACGCGGAAATAGAAACCGTTATGGGCGTTGCGAAGCGCTATAATGTCGTTCCCGGATTCGTAATTCAAGTTCTCTCTGCCTACAAGCGCAGTTATGCCATCGAGAATTGTCGGCATTTTCTTAGAATAGCCCGTATACCAATCGCGGAAATTCATATCCGCGTGAACTCCGATGACCGAATAACGCTCCTTAGGATTAAGCGGTAAAACGCCGTGCTTATTTCTCAAAAGAATTATGCTTTCTTCGGCTGCTCTCAAAGATGTTTTCTGATATTCAGTACAACACAGAAGATTGGATGGCAAAGTGTCAAACGAACAGTTGTTGTCAAATTCCCCAAGCATAAAGCGAGCTTTCAACACGCCGAAAAGCGCGTTGTCGATGTCATTCTCGCTTATCAAACCTCGCTCGAGAGCCTCGCGCGCCGCCGCCTCTGCCACATCGCTGTCATCGTTTATGATATCGGCACCGCAGTTTTTATAAGTTCGAGCAAGCGCGTCAGCATGACACACATCGGTTTTGTGATTTGTAACGTTTTGGATAAGATCCCAACCATCTGTTACAGAAAACAACATTCCCTCATTTTTTAATTTGCCCGCCTCGGGACTGCACATCGCCTCTACGCCGTTTATTGAATTATAGGCAGTCATAACGCTCTTTGCCGCGCCGTTTTTTATCGCATACTCAAAAGGCTTCAAGTAATAATCGTGTTTTAAAGAGAGCGGTATCGATGCGTTATCACAGCGACGATCTTCCTCGTGATTATTCGCAAAGAAATGCTTTAGAGTAGGTATCGTGCGGGCGTGCTTCATATCATTACCGAACATCCCTTTGGTATAAGCCGCCGCAAGCGTTCCCGTAAGGAACGGATCCTCTCCGTAACCCTCTTCGGTACGCCCCCAGCGCGGATCGCGTTCAAGATCAACGGTAGGCGCCCACAAAAACAGTGAAGACTTCCCTTCTCTATTCAAAATACGCGTCTCTGTTGCCGCTATAGAACCCAATTCGTGCATCAGATCGGGATCAAACGTTGCGGCAAGTCCAAAAGGCTCTGAAAAAACGGTGGTCGCCGTTTCCTCATTTTTTGCTTCATCACGGCAGACAATGCCGCGAGCGGCTTCTGTGCCGATAGTGCACGGCTTTATCCCAAGCCGCTCCACCGATTGTTGTCTACAGGTTAAAAGCGTCAGTTTTTCATCAATTGTTAGTTCTTTTAATAAAGCGTTAACTCGATCGTCAACAGGTAAAGAATTATCCTGAAACTTAAACCGTAACATAGCAGACTCCTTTCACTTTATGCGTTTTCTCAGCAAGGAATGGGGAGGGAGCTCAATGTCGGAGGGAATGATTATTTTTCGCATCGCGTGTCGTGCGGTGTCTATCTCCTCTCCGTTTTCATCAAACATCTTCTCCGGTACGAATTTTATCGGTTCTCTTTCGGGTGCCAAAATCTCCAACTCGTCGGAAAGCTTAAAAAAATTCCGCGTTGTTAAATGCATAGTGCCGTTTTCACAATTGTCTACGGTCGCCACAAAATCATATTCACGGATATAACCGCTGTTTTCCAGAAATTGCCCGCCGTTGGTAACGTCGTTCGGATTTTGAGAGCCGCTGCCCTCGTTCGGGTGACCATAGAAAAATCCCGTACAGTAAGGTCGGTGGCTTATCTTATCCACCTCCTCCAAAACCCATTTCGGTGGTCTTTCCCCTTTTAAAGCGCTGTCTAAAGCGGAGCGATAAGCGTTGGTCGTAAGCGCCGTATAGTAAGCGGATTTGGCGCGCCCCTCAATTTTAAGGCTGTAAACGCCCGCTTCAAGGAGATCGTCCAAATGCTCTATCATACACATATCACGTGAATTTAGAATGTACGAGCCACGCTCGTCCTCCAATACCTTAAAGAACTGCCCCGGGCGCGTTTCCTCCATAAGGTAGTAACCCCAGCGACACGGCTGAGCGCACTCACCGCGGTTAGCGTTTCTGCCCGTAAGGTACTCAGAGATAAGGCACCGCCCCGAAAACGAAACGCACATTGCCCCATGAACGAACACCTCTATCTCCATATCATCGGAAATTTTCGCGCGTATTTCTTTTATGCCCTCAAGGCTCACCTCACGAGCAAGCACAACACGTTTTACACCCATTTTGTAAAGCTCGACCGCAGTACGCCAATTAACCACACCCGTCTGCGTTGAAGCGTGTATCTCCAACCCGGGAGCATATTCGCGCGTCATCGCGATAACGCCGATATCGGCGGCGATAACCGCGTCAACACCCGCGTTTTGCGCAGATCTTATAAACTCGGGGAACTCGTCCATCTCGCCATTCAAGGGTACCGTGTTGCAAGTAATGTAAACCTTAACACCTCTTTCGTGCGCGGTTTGCACAGCTTTAACAAGTTCTTCGTTGGTGAAATTTTTCGCTCCGGAACGCATTCCAAACGTTTTTCCCGCAAGATAAACCGCATCCGCACCGAAATCCAAAGCTGATATAAGGCTTTCCATATCTCCCGCGGGAGAAAGCAGCTCGGCTCTTTTTTTGTTATTCAACATTTCCGTCATTCTGCTCCTGTTCCCAACGAAGATCGGCGTCAATTACATTCTGTTCATGCTGCTCATGCGTTTGCGCGTAGTAGAACGTTCCGTCACGCGCAACGAGGAAGTAGTAGTACTCTGTATCATCGGGATAAAGCGCCGCGTTTATCGCGTCCATACCGGGATTATTTATCGGTCCCGCGGGAAGTCCGTTACACTTGTAGGTGTCGTAAGCGTCCTCAATTTTCTGCATCTGCTCCTTGTTTGACGAGGTTGTTCTCGGCTTTATGGTACTGTCAATATAGGTATAAATGGTATCCGACTGTAACTTCGGAAAGTTGTCGGGATCATTCAGTCTGTTGTGGAAAACGGAAGAAATAATGTTCATATTTTCGGGAGCGTTGCCCTCCCACTGAATGATAGAAGCCAGCGTAACGACCTGATCTAACGACATATTGAGCTCTTTCATACGTGTTCTCATCTTTTTGGTAATGTGATCGTCGAAGTTCTGCATCATCTTGTCGGCTGCTTCCTTTGCCCAAGAGCTTGTGTCATAATTCGGATGCTCCTTCAAATAGTCAATGACATAAAACTCGTAGGTGTCGGGGAACAGATATCCTTCCATCATAAATACGCGGTTGGAACTTGATTTCAAGCCGTTCTCGAACTCGTATTTGTTTTTCATGGATTTTACATACTCCTCAAAATCCGACGCACGGCAAACGTAGTTTTCCTCCAACAGCTTGCCGATATCAACAACGGAAAGACCCTCGGGTATGGTAATGGTGATAGTTTCGGTGAACTCCTTTTCGGTTTTCAGAGCTTTTATGATGTTGGTGTAGCTCATACCGGAATTCACTGTATGCGGTCCGTTTAAAAAACCCGATTCGTTTTTCGTAAAGCTAATGTACATCTTCATAAGCGACGGCATATCAATGATCCCGTTTTCGTGAAGACCGTCGATTATCTGATCAACATTCATATTTTCGGTAATCTCAAAATCGATCTCCTTACGTGTTTTAGCCATGCCCGTAACATCGCGGATAGCTCCGATAAGTTGTACCGATAAAAATATCCCTACTGCCAACGACGCAACGGAGATGATCGCACCCAAAAAAACCTGTCCCATAGTCCGAGTATGGTTTGTTTTTTTCTTTTTAGAACGTTTTCTGACAGGGTTTTCCATGGACTGCGGCTCTTCCGATTCAAATTCGTCATTGTCGCTTATGGAATTCATAGTGCGCGTTGCCGACATATCATCCGCTGAATTCAAATCGGTAAATTCGTCGCGCGAAACAATACCGTCACGTTCGTCATCGGACAACCTCGGAAGCTGAATGCTGTTCATCTCCATGGTTTTCTCATAGTTTTCCTCATCCGGTTCCGATAACGTTCCGTCTATAAAGCCGTCATATCCCGAAAAATCGCTTTGCGAAATAGACTTATTTTCTTCTCCCTCAATATCTTCTTTGCGGTATTCGTCCATTTTGACCTCCGTCTTATCTGTTAAACAATGTAAAATCTGCCTTAATATCGTGCGGCTCGGCAGGAACTTCGCATTTAAAGCTTTTATAGCACAAAATAACGCTTGTCCCTTCAAAGCCGCTTAAAAATCTATCATAATACCCTTTGCCATAACCGAGCCGTAATCCTTTTCCGTCCGCGCAAAGAGCGGGAACAACACAAAGAGAGTGCTTGTCTGATTTCGCTTTAAGAGTTTGCGGCGGCTCGTCTATATTAAAACGACCTTTCTTCAACTCGTCCACAGCGTCAATGTAAAAAAATGTCAGTTCCGCGTCCCCGCTAACAGGCAGTGCTAACGGAATTTTATTTCCCAAACAGTAATCAATGATCCGCCATGTGTCGACCTCGATATCCGTTGACGCGTAAGTGAAAACCGCGCTTGCCTTGTTAAGCAGCGGTTTAACTTGCTCGAAAATATCCAAATCGGCAGATTTTTTTTCGTCCGAGTTCATCGCCTTTCGCCGTGCAATAAGCTCTTTTCGGAGCTGTCGCTTCAATTCGCGCATTGGATAGCCTTGCGAACGCTTTCGGCTTTTTCCTTGCCCGCGACCACCTCAACCAAGCGCAGACCGAATTCTATAGCCACTCCCGCTCCCGCCGCCGTTGTGAAAATGCCGTCGGTTACAACTTTTTTATCCGAGAGCTTCGCGCCTGTAAGGAATTTTTCAAAGCCCGGGAAACAAATAGCTTCCTTACCGTTCAAAAGACCTTTCTTGCCGAGAATTGACGGCGCGGCGCAAATGGCTCCAATCGGAATATTGTGTTCTACGCAGTAATCGATAGACTTCTGAACTACGGGGTTCGATTCTATGTTCAGGGTTCCCGGCATACCTCCGGGAAGAATTATCATCTCAAGACGCTCGTCAAGTTCCACCTGCATATCCGTCATATCGCACAAAACCGGTATTCCGTGAGAACTTTTTACACCGTCGTTTTTAATTCCTACCGTCACAACGTCCTGTCCGGCGCGCCGCAGCATATCGATGGGCGCTATCGCTTCTGTTTCCTCAAATCCGTCCGCCAAAAAAATGTAGATCATAATTTTTCCTCCTAAGATTATAATATTTTCGAAAGAAATTCTTTCAAGACTTTAAAATCACTGTTACAGTCAAACGACAATCCAAAAAACTATATTGGTAATTGAGAATATCTTAACCTTTTCGCAAATTCATTTATCTAAGGTTACGAGAAACTTCTCCTCCAGAAACACGGGATTATACGACAATTTAGCCTTACGCAGATTTTCCGCGCCCGTATCCTCCTCGCGGTTGATATATTTATATTGCCCTTGCAAGGATTTCACGAACTCGCGGTTTATTGCGGTATACGCGCCTTGATACGTTCGCAGAGCCTTTTCAACGTGAACAACAAACGTGTCCGCTGCCGACGGCTCCCCGAACGTAAACGCCTGAACCGCACCGCCAACGCGGAGCACTCCGCCTGTGTAACCCAATTCGCCAAACAGCTCCAAAGAGCGCTTCACGACCGCAAGCTCTGTTGTCTTATCCTTGGCGTCCTCGGAATCGTCCGTAATATTTTCGGCACGCCAAAGCTCGTTCATCGCAAGACATTCGGGAATGTTCTCGGCTGTCATCGGCTCAAAGTACCAATCGTTCTCGTAAAATCTGTTTAAGTGATTGCGTTTTGCGTGGAATTTCTTGCCTTTAAGGTTCTCCAAATCGTCAGCCAAATAAATATAATCGAAGAAATCACGGTACATCTCCGCTTTTGCCTCGGGAAATTTTTCGAGAATTTCTTGTGTAATGACCTTATTTGCACAAATCAGACAAGGAAAATTATTTTGCAATGCGCATTCGCGGATCTGCGTTACCGCCGTTTCAACGCTTCCTCCGCCGTAAGGATAAATGAACATCGTATCTGCGCCGCTGCCCGTCTTTTCAAAGCAAAATCCGCTGTTAAAGCATATTTCCGTACCGTAATGCCCGCTCCACATTAAAAGGTTGCCGAAAGTGTATTCGCAGCCGCGAAAACCGGATCTGTGCAGATATTCCTTAACGAGCGCTTTATCGGCAAGCTCAACTTTACGAAACTTAAGCATCTGCAACAACCTTTAGCGCGGCGCAAATCTTACCGTAAACGTCTTCAATAGGCAGCGGCAGCTCGCCGTCGGAGCAGTCAATGATATGCCAACCGCATTGGTCCGCAGCATAAAGCGCACTTTCACGGCACTCCCGCTGAAACGCCAAATTGCGCTCGTGAATATCCTTTTTCTGCTTGTCGCCCAGATAGCGCTCGTCAAGTAACTTTTGCGACACCTCAACGGGCATATCAAGATACAGCACCATATCCGGCTCCGGCAAACCCAACTTTCCGTATTCAAAATCGCACAGCCAATTGAGGTAATATTCATGTTTCTCGGGCGGCAGCTTTGTGAGCTGATAAATTGCGTTTGAAGTGGTGTAGCGCCCCGCAAGAATTATTCCGCCGGACTCGTAAAAATCTTTCCAGTCCGTCATATAGCTGATATAGCGGTCAATGGCATATATCGCAGAAGCAGCGTAGGCTCCGTTTGATTCGTCACACGGTATCTCGCCGTTTAGATACTGCTGAACCAATTTTCCACTTAAAGCGCCATAGTTGGGGAAACTCACCTTGCGGCACCTGACGCCGCTGTCTTTCAAAAAATCAACAGCCAAATCAAGCTGTGTGGATTTTCCACAGCCGTCCAAGCCATCCAAAACAATGATTTTTCCTTTATTCATCAATACACCCTACTCTTCATATAATTTCATACATATACATTATATATTGTACCACATTTTTCCTATTTAGTCAACATCTATGTCAAAATTTTCACAAAATTTCCAAAAAACTTCGTTATCATCAAATTGTGTGTAAGTCAACGCCGCACAATGGACGCGCTTATATGCAGTTTTTTATTGACCAAAGATCACTGTTGGAAAAACGTATCAATGCACCTTTCCCCCGCCGCCGGCGGGGGAATTTCTATGTGTACTTATTGATTTTATGCAGAAGTTTTCGCTTCGCCTTGACCTCATCGGGATCGCGCTTATTCGTAAGTATCTTGATAGCAACGTTCATAATGCCGTTCCGTTCGTTTTCGGAGTATATGTAATTCGCTTTGGTAGCATATTTTGACGGGAGCGATTCGGGCGTAAACTTACCTTTGACTGTCTCCCAAAATTCTTTTCCAATGTTACTGTTAAGGTTTATCTCAATTTTGATGTCGTTGATAATTATGTTGTCGTTCTCGTTGGTCTCATTGACTAGCCGATAGCCCTTAACAAGCCCAATTTCTTGGATCACGTAATGCTTATATTCATCGTTGACTTTCTCTTTCTTCATCGTTAAGACCTCGTTAAAACATACTTTTTATCAATCTTCTCAAAACCGATTTTCTCGTAAAACGACAGCAGCTTGTCCTCGCAGATAATATAAATCTCGCTCGTCGCCAATTCAACGCACGTTGACAGAATAAGCTTTGAAGCACCGCCCTGACCGCGTCTTTCGGGAGTCGTCGCAATCTGAGACAGCAGTGCCTCGCCGTTAATGTTATGCTGTATTATCAGCGCGGAACGGTCAAGTACCCTCGCCCCCGAAACGCCGTGTCGTATTCTGTGAGACATATCGACATACCATGGCTCAAAATCTATCTCAAACGCCGTTGAAAGTATCTTGTAAACATCTTCGAGCGGTGGGGTTTTGTTGACGTCCGTCTCGGTTGAATTAGGAATTTTTTCGCGAAAGCGCATCAGATTCACTGTTTGAGAGCCGCAGCTCAAAAGCTCTTTCAGTCGCCCGCCAAGATCATTCGAGCAAAAAATGTCGGAAAATCCGTTAAAACTCAAAAACTCCGCCAACTCTTCAACATCACACTCGCCGTTTTCACATATCACAAAGCCGCCGTTCAGGTCGCATAACGTTATGTGGCACGAGGTGTAAAAACGGCAAAAATCGTATTGTGTACCGTAGGCACGAAGCAGCGCGCGTATCTTTTGCGCTTCAACGCCTTTCTCGGGCAGCGCCGGTTCTTCGGGAAAGTTTATGCATTTAATCATAACTCGGCTGCTGCCGAGAGCATTTTCTCGGCTAAGTCCCGAACCGCTCGGTAGTCGCTTTCCTTTATTACGCAAGACGGCGAGTGCAAGTATCTGCAAGGCACGGAGATAGCGCAAGTACGCACTCCCCCGCGGCTTATGTGTATGGAACCGCCGTCGTTGCCGCCCGCTATCAGTGTTTTAGTCTGTACGGGAAAATTATTTGACGTAGCGGTTTCAAAAGCAAGAGCATACAGCGCCTTGTCATAAACAGTACCCTTATCCATATATGATACTACCGCGCCTTTTCCAAGTTCACAGACCTTTTTCGCACCGGAAACACCCGATATGTCACAGGCGGTGGTCGTTTCAAGCACAAACGCGATGTCGGGAGCTATCGAAAACGTCGCAGCTTTTGCTCCGCGTGTGCCTATCTCCTCTTGAACCGTAAAAGCGTACCACGCGTCATATTCCGGATCGCCGTTTATCATATCCATCATAACCAGACAGCCCGCGCGGTCGTCAATCGCCTTGCCTTTAATGAACCCGTCGCCAAACTCGAAGAAATCCGTATCAAAATAAGCATAACTACCTCTCGGTGCAAGTTTTTCCGCTTCCTCTTTTGAACTTGCACCGATATCCAGATAAAGCTCGTCAATACCCGGCATATTTTTGCGCTCATTCTTGGACTGCTGATGAATCGCCTTTGTTCCGACAACGCCGTACGCGCCGTTTTCGAGCTTTAACGCTCTCCCAAGAACTACTGCGGGATTTATGCCGCCTACCGCACCGAAGCTCAAAAAGCCTTCATCGGAGATATCGGTTATCATAAAGCCTACCTCATCTATGTGCGCCGCGTACATTATCTTGTTTTTCGGAGTTTTTCTGCCCTTTTTGAACACGATAAGGTTACCTAAATTGTCTGTGGTCACCTCGTCGGCTGAAATATGCGATATTATGAAATCACGCACCCGCGTCTCATCTCCCGAAGCGCCGTTAAGTTGGCACAACTCTTCCAAATTATCGATCATTTGCGGCACCTCCCAAAGCGTATTCGGCGATAAGCTTCGCCGTCGATTTGATATCGTTCAAATTTACGGTCTCAACGGGCGTGTGCATATATCTTATCGGAAAAGACAGCGTACAGCACTTGACGCCCTTTCCCGATACTCCGACAGCGTCCGCGTTTGTGCCTGTGCTGTCGGACATAATTTCCTCCGTAAACGGTATTTGCTTTTCCTTGGCGAGCTTTCGCAAATTATTTGACATCTCCTTATCCAAAGCCGCCGAAAAGCCTATCATAACGCCGCTGCCAAGCTCTGCTGTCTCTTTCGGATTGCTGTCCGGAGTTCTCCCAAATGATACGTCCACCGCTATACACTCGTCGGGCTGAACGCGGAAAGCCGTTTGTTTTGCACCTCGCTCGCCCGTTTCCTCCTGCGCCGAAAAGCTGACGGCAAGATCATACGCCAAATCCGCGCCTTTAAGCATATCCAGAGCCGCCAAAATCGCGCAAACGCCGCTTCTGTCATCGACCGCCGACGCAGAAACCACATCGGCGCAAAGCTCCTTAAATTCGGAATTTACGGTAACTCGGTCGCCGAGAGATATCACTTTCTCGGCTTGCTCCTTTGTCATACCAATGTCTATCGAAATGTCGCCGACCTCGGGCACGCCGCTCTCCTTTTGAACGTGAGGCGGTAAGGTTGAAACGATGCCGCAGACAGCGCCTTTTCCATGTACCGTCACCGACTGCGCCAACAGCGTTTTCACATCGGGCGAACCGCACGCGCCAACGCTTAAAAAGCCCTTATCGTCGATATAGGTTACGATATAACCCACCCTGTCGATGTGTGCGTCCAACATAAGCGTTTTAGCGTTTTCGCGGGCAGATCTCACAAAACCCGTAACATTGCCGAAAGCGTCCACGGAAACATCCTCGGCGTATTGCTTCAAAAGCTCCGCCGCGGCGTTTGAAGCCGCAAATTCATCTCCCGAAACGCCCACGAGACCCGTCAGCGCTTTTAAAGTAAATTTAACGTTCAAAAAATCACCCCCTATTTAAGAAAATCACTCTTAACTTCGCCGACATTAAAATTGTAGCCTTTGTAATTCATAGCCGACAGTTTATAGCTTACTATCTCGAGCGGCAATCTCAGTTGTGCCGAAATGCCTGATATATCCGCTCCGCCGTTCGCCAACTCTAAGATATCGCCGTCCGAGATAAGAACGCAAGCCGCGAACAAATTCGCCTCGCGCTCGGTCTTGTTGTTATCGAGAAACATGGTGTTTTCGCGGATTCCGCCCGCCGAAAGCTCGCGATGAAGAGTATCGTGCCCGAGTTCGTGTGCGCACACCACTTTTTTTAAAGTATCGTCCAATTCCTCGTTTATAACGATATATCTTGAACCGTTTTCGCAGATATAAAAGCCTTTTAAGCCCCCAAGATTCCGCTGCCATACTTTTGCTCCCGAATTCTCCGCCGTTTCAAAAACATCACTGCCGCCATATTTTTCAAGGAGCGCTTCGGCAGCTTCAATAATTCGACGCATTATTTCTTATCCTTACGGGAGTCCTCGTATATCTCGGTGAGACAGCGCATAAGATTGTATTTATCCTCATCAGACAATGAATTTCCCGCAAACAGTCCTTTGGACTGCGACAAAAATTTTGCGGCTTCATAGGCGTTGTTTCCGTTTTGAGTAATCCCTCTGATGAACTTTTCCTCCTGCGTCAGCTGAAGTTCCTGTTCGTCGTCAAGCAAGAACTCCGTCGTAACGTTAAGTTCCTTTGCAATTCTCTCAAGAACACTTTTGCGAGGATTGCGCGTATCGCTCATATAATAAGCGAACGCACGGTAGGTTATACCTACTTTCTCCGCAAAATCCACGCGCTTCATGTTTTTTCTTGTGAGCAGAATATCCAATTTCTCATTTAACTTCACTGTACAGTTCCTCCCTATTATTTACAGACCATTAAAATGTCCGTGAACCGAATGTGTTTTTAACGTATTCACTATTATATTATACCAGTGAACAACAAATTTGTCAAGATTATTTTGAAAAAAATAATAAAAATTCACCAAAATGAATAATATCTTAATATATGAATATTTTTGCTTGACATTAAAAAAAAAAAAGTGTATAATAATAAATGTAATTTATTTTTCAAAAGGAGATATCATAATGGCTAAGGAAATCAAAAAGGTAGTTTTGGCATATTCGGGCGGACTTGATACATCTATTATCATTCCGTGGCTTAAGGAAACTTATCCCGGTGTTGAGGTCATCTGCGTTGCCGGCAACGTAGGTCAGGACGCGGAGATCGTTGGTCTTGAGGAACGCGCGAAGAAAACCGGAGCTTCAAAGCTCTACATAGAGGATATCCAGGACGAGTTCGTAAACGACTTCATCTTCCCGACTTTGAAAGCGGGTGCAAAATATGAGGGTTATCTGCTCGGCACATCGTTTGCACGTCCGCCGATAGCTAAGAGACTTGTGGAAATCGCGAAAAAAGAGTGCGCGGACGCTATCTGCCACGGCTGTACGGGCAAAGGCAACGACCAAGTACGTTTTGAGTTGACTATCAAGGCGCTTGCTCCCGAACTGGAAATTATCGCGCCGTGGAGAATTTGGGATATCAAGTCCAGAGATCAAGAGATCACTTACGCGGAGCAGCACAATGTTCCCATAAAGATCACTCGCGAGACTAACTACTCTAAAGATATGAACCTGTGGCACCTTTCGCACGAGGGTCTTGATCTTGAAGATCCCGCGAACGAGCCGCAGTACAACAAGGAGGGTTTTTTGGAACTTGGCGTTTCTCCCGAGCAGGCTCCCGACAAACCCACTTACATCACTCTCCACTTTGAGAAAGGTATTCCGACCGCTCTCAACGGCGAGAAAATGGACGGCGTAAAGCTTATCAAGACTTTGAATAAACTCGGCGGCGAAAACGGCGTCGGCACGATCGATATCATCGAAAACCGTCTCGTCGGCATGAAATCGCGCGGCGTCTATGAGACGCCGGGCGGAACGATCCTCTTCAAGGCGCATCAGGACC
>CANRFR010000021.1 GCA_947629945.1 uncultured Clostridia bacterium
GAACGCAGCGCTCTACCAAGCTGAGCCACGCCTCGAAATATGGATTTTCCACCGAAGTGGTCAAACATGTGGTCAAATGGATTTTTGACCGAAATTTTAAAGTGCTGAAAACACCGTGACGGTGTAGTGTCAAAGGCAATGTGCCGCAAACAGCTTTGTAACGCGCTCCGAGAGTTCTATGCTCCCGAACGCAGCGCTCTACCAAGCTGAGCCACGCCTCGAAATGAAATTTCCACCGATGTGGTCAAACATGTGGTCAAAGAGATTTCTGACCAAGATTTCCGTCAAATGAAATAGCCGTGACGGTGTGGTGTCAAAGGCAATGTGCCGCAAAACGGCTCTATAACGCGTTCTAACGGATCTATACTCCCGCATGCAACGCTCTACCACGCTGAGACACACCTCAATAACAAATAATATTATAACACAAACAAGCAAAGATGTCAAGGGCTTTTTTAAAAAAAGTTATCGAAGCAGAGTATTCGTGGGCTGAAAATAAAATTGTATTTCAAAAATAGCTCAATAATTTCCATAATTTAGAAAATTGTCAGGCTTTTTTTCTATATTTGATCTGCAAAAATTATATACCAAATTAGTTCTTCTTAGGCGGAACGACGGGAATGAATACGCTGTCCAATGCGGCTTGGCGTGTTGATTCATCTTCGTAGGCGCGATTCATAAGCAGTGGGCGATTAGCGCGCGAAACTATGTTCACGATCAAAATTTTACCATAAAAAGCGGCGTCAAGCTGTTGTGCTTGACGCCGCGGCTATAGCTCTGTTTAAAATGAAAATTACGCTATTGAGTGTTTATCTTTTTGTAGTGATTTTTATGTCTTTCGCGGTACCCATTACGTTTCCGCGATAAGGTCTTACGCGGAATACGTATTTTGTGTTGACCTTTAAGCCTTTCACTGTATACGATGTGTTGCTGTTGCCTTTCAAATTTGCTGCGCCGATCCAAGTTTTTCCGTTATTCATGGAGTACCAAACTTTATAGTTCGTTGCGCCCGCGGATTTGTTCCACGTAAGCTTAACGGTTGTTTTGCCGACTGTCGTTTTCAAATTCGCGACCTTTGCCGGAGCTGTTTTCGCTGTAATATCCGTATTTGCAATGGCAGTCTTGTTTTTGTTGTAAGCTCTGACGCGGAAAGTGTAGGTCGTGTTCGCTTTCAAACCTTTTACGTTATATGACGTAACATTTGCATTGTATATGCTTTTGACGGTGTTCCAACTCTTGCCCTTATTGGTAGAATACCAAATCTTATAAGCCTGTGCCGATTTGTTTTTACCCCACGAAAGAGTCACATTATTACTTCCGCTGACAGCCTTAACGTTCGTTAGCTTCGGAAATCCCGTCTTGACCTTGATGTCAACAGCGTCGCCCATACCGCTTTCACTGTAAGCTCTTATACGGAACTTATACACTGTATTCGCCTTAAGATTTTTAACCGTATACGACAATACGCTGTTGTTTGCTGTTTTTGCGGCGCTCACCCAGCTTTTACCGTTATTTACGGAATACCAAACCTTGTAGAACTTCGCCGCCGAATTTTTGCTCCATGAAAGACGAACATTATTTGCGGAGACCGTGCCTTTAAAGCCGCTGACTTTAGCGGGAGCCGTCTTTACCTTTACGTCCGTGTATCCGCTCTCCGATGAGCTTGTTATGGCTTTTATGCGGAACGTATAAGCGGTGTTTGCTTTCAAACCCTTAACATTATATGTTGTTACGCTGTTATTTTTGGTGGTGCAAACACCTGTCCAGTTTTTTCCGTTGTTGGCGGAATACCAGATTTTATACTGACTTGCTTTGATGTTCTTGCTCCACGTAAGTTTCACGTTATTGCTTCCGACCGTCGCTTTAAAATTGGTCACTTTTGGAATATAAACGGGGGCATAATCCTTTGTGGATACCTTTCTTATCTTTGCGGGGATCAACTTCAGCGTATCTTCTTCGTATGTATAAGTTGAGGTGTTGATAAGAACCGGTGTGTTCGTATACATTGTCACCGATTGACCGTCGCTGTATTTTGCGCCTTTAAGAATAAAGGGATGATACTTTTTCATTGCCGCAATATCGTCATTCAAGCCCGTATCCGCAAAGGTAACGTCAACGTGGTAGCTTACGCCGTCCAAAACGACGATATTCCACATATGTCCGCTGCCTGCCGCGAGATAGCACGTTATTCCGCTCAGATCGCACAGATATTGCATAGACTTTGAATATCCCTCGCAAACCACGTTTGTGCTCGGATCATTATCAAAAACATTTATAAGACTCCATGGGGTGCAGTCAATATCGGGATAATTCAATCCCAAACTGCCATAGAGATTATAAGAATCCGCGGCGTCTTGGTCATAAACGTTGAGTCTCGCTATTTCTTCGCTGAACGCGTAAATCTTTTTATAGGCGGGCAAATTTCTGCATTTGCTTGCAAAAGCCTTAGCGTTATTCAAGGCGGTCTGTGCTCTTTTTATTTTCGCTGTGTCAAACGTCTGACCGTTGTCGTTTGAATACGAGTCTGAAATCCCCAATTGAACTGCGAACGATTTTCCTGCGTTGTCGTAAGGTCCGCCCACGCCCCATCTGCTGGAGAACCAGTAAAAATACTCGGGATAATCGCGAATAAGGGCTATGATCGCCGTTCGCACGTCGTTTTGAAACGATGTAAGGCTTGAGTAGGATATAGACGTTGTTACATTAAAATACGGTGATGTTACTCCCCCGGAAGATATTTTTTTTGCTTCCTTTAAAACAGCGTCATAAATAACCTTCTGCGCTGCGGAAACGGAATTTCTGCTGCGCGCGGCATTGTAATTCTCAATTATGTTGATGTTGGTGCCATCGTACATCAGCTTTGTTAAATATTTATTTTCAGCAGCCTTGCTGTCAAAAGTTCCTTCGGGAAGAACAATGTCCTCCCAATGCAGCTTGGCGCTTTCAAGCTTTGAAGAGCCGTTAAGCTCCACTGTCTCAAGTTCAGCGGAAATCTGCAGCGTTTCCGTTGAAGCGTCTGTGGAAACGGACGCGGCGAAGCTGTTAAGCGTAAGAAGCTGTGCCGCCGCCATCAGAGCTGAGACCGCCGCAAGCAATTTCTTTTTCAATGTAAAATACCTCCTTGATATTTCTCGAACACATAAATAGCCGTGTGTGATAAAAATGCCGTTATGCCTAATTGCCCAAGGCATAACGGCAAAATAGTCAAATCATTTCTTAATACCGAATCTTATTTCGCGGTCTTTACGGTAACATAAGCGGGAGCGCCCATTGCGGTACCGTTGTACGCTCTAATAAGGAATTTATACGAAGTGCCGCGCTTCAAACCGGTTTTGGTGCACTTCACGGTAGTAGCATTCTTTGTCTCGGTAACCAACTGCCACTTATTGTTCACGAGCATCCAAACCTTATATTTGGTAGCGCCCGATCTCCTTGTCCAACTAAGTGTTACGGAATTGGTTGTGGAAGTACCCTTAAAGCCGGTCACAGCCGCAGGTGCCACAGCCTTGGTCTTTACTGTAACATAAGCGGGAGCGCCCATTGCAGTACCGTTATACGCTCTTATAAGGAACTTATAAGAGGTGTTGTTCTTCAAGCCCGTTTTGGTGCACTTTACGGTAGTCGCGTTCTTTGTCTCGGTAACCAACTGCCAATTATTGTTCACAAGCATCCAAACCTTGTATTTGGTAGCACCCGATCTCTTTGTCCAATTAAGCGTTACGGAATTGGTTGTGGAAGTACCCTTAAAGCCGGTCACAGCCGCGGGAGCCACTGCCTTGGTCTTTACTGTAACATAAGCGGGAGCGCCCATTGCAGTACCGTTATACGCTCTTATAAGGAACTTATACGAGGTGTTGTTCTTCAAGCCTGTTTTGGTGCACTTTACGGTAGTCGCGTTCTTTGTCTCGGTAACCAACTGCCAATTATTGTTCACAAGCATCCAAACCTTATATTTGGTAGCGCCCGATCTCTGCGTCCAGCTAAGCGTTACGGAATTGGTTGTGGAAGTACCCTTAAAGCCGGTCACAGCCGCGGGTGCCACAGCCTTGGTCTTTACGGTAATATAAGCGGGTTCGCTCATATTGGTGCCGTTATACGCTCTTATAAGGAACTTGTAAGATGTATTTGCTTTCAGGCTTTTCTTGGTGCACGTCAGAACGTTTACGTCCTTTGTTGTGGTCACCAACTGCCAACTGCCGTTTACATTCATCCAAACCTTATAATGGGTCGCGCCTGTTTTCAGATTCCACTTGAGCGTTACGGAATTAGCCGTGGAAGTGCCGCTGAATCCCGTTACCTTGGAGGGTGTGCTGCCAACAACGACATTGGTTGCCGCAATAGCGCTAAGGCTCTTGCCGAAATATGCCGTTACTCTGTAATACTGCTTTTTGCCCTTCGAAAGGTTGTTTATGGTGTATGACGTAGTTTTTACAGTGCCCAGGCGGTTCCAAGTTACATTATCGTTGGACTGCCAGATGTTATAACCCTCTGCTACCGAGTTCTTCGTCCAAGTGAGCTTTACGGAGGTGCCCACCGATGTTGCCTTGAAGTTCTTTATCGGCAGCATAATCGCGGTACCGGTTGCTTTGCTTATCGTGCCCTTTTCGTCTACCGCGTAGATTCTGAACGCGTTGTCGATAGCGGTGTTATAACCCGAAACAGTATAAGCCGTCGTGTCCTTGCTCGAAATCGCCGCGATCTTAGTCCAAGAACCATTCTTCAACTGATAAATGTTGTAGCCTTTATCCGCGCACGGGTTTTTAAGCCAAGTAAGCTTTATCTTATTGCCCGCTTTGTCGCCTGCCGCCTTGAAGTTTACAACAGACGCAGGTTTTCTGATATAATTGGGATTCCAAACCTTTGCGTAGCTGCTGAGACTTGTGCTGTTCGGAATAGCTTTCCACTTAGCCTCTGTACCCTTATAGGTAATCTTCATGTTATCGGGGCAGTCCTTGAACACATCTGTACCGATGTTGGTCACGTTATTCTGGATAACCACATTTTTAAGCGCCTTGCAGCCCTTAAACAGCTGATTGCTGAGACTTACAAGGTACTCGGGAAGCTCGATGGTCTCAAGGCTTGTGCAGTTTTCGAACGCGTTGGTATCAATACTGCCGACGCCGTCGGAAAGGTAAACGCTCTTCAAAGCCGTGCATCTTGTAAACGCGTTCTTGCCGATAGTGGAGGCGAAAATAACAGCCTCTTCAAGATTCGTGCAGTCCGTAAATACGTTGTTGCCTATTTTAGCGTTGGTATCAACAACTACGCTTGTAAGTCCGGTACATTTCTGGAACGCGCTTCTGTCTATCAGGTTTATGCTGTAAGGAATATAAACGGCGTCAAGAGACGTGCACCCCGAAAAGGCCTCTGCGCCTATTGTGGTGAGCTTTCCTTTCTCAAAATCAATGGTGGGAAGCGAAGTGCAGTTTGAGAACGCCCTGTCCTTAATACTTACGATAGAATCGGGAATAACGATATTGGAAAGCGAGGTGCAGCCATAGAAACAGCTTGCACTGATATCCGTCATCAAAATAGTTTTATATGTTACATTTTTGAGGGAGGTGCAGCCGGCGAACGTGTTTTCGCCAAGGTGCATAACATTCTTCGGAATGGTTACCTGCTTAAGCGATGTGCAGCCCGCAAAAGCGTAGCCTGTGGTGCACTGAAGTGTTTGAGGTAACGTTATCGCCGCAAGCGACGTGCAGTTCTGGAACGCGTTGCCACCGATAGCCTCAAGCGTATCCGAAAGCTTAACGCTTGTTATCGATTTGCAGCCCAAAAAAATTCTGTTGGGAACAACGTCGTTAAACACCATATCCTTAACGACGGGATCGGTGCTCGTCCAATTGCCGGCGTTTCTAAACATAACGACCTTGCCCTTATTGGCTGTGACATCCTCCGCGAAAGTAGTAAGCAATTCGCAGCCTTCAAAAAGCGAATCTCCGATCAACACGGAATCGGAATTTATTTGAACGGTTTCCAAAGCCTTGCAGTTCTGGAAAGCGCCTTTCCCCTGCATAATCGCAGTTTTTAGCTGCGCGGTTTTCAAGCCCGTACAGCCGAAAAATACCTGCCCGTAAATATCACTGGTCGCGGGAAGCGTTATCTTTTCAATACCGGTGCAGCTCATAAACGCTCTGTCGGACAGAATGCACACATCTGAAGGGAACGTAACTTTTTTAATGCTCTTACATCCGTTGAACGTATCGCTCGGCACGCTGCTTATGTTTCTCAAATCAACACCTGCAGGCATAGTTCCGCTCGTTATGGGACCGAAGTTCGCCAGAGATTCGCAGCCCATAAACGCGCCGCCGTCCAATCCCACACCGTCGCCGATCTGAACGGACACCAACGATGTACATCTGGCAAATACGTTCTTGCCAAATTGACCGGACGGAATCTTTACGGAAGTCAAGCCCGTACAGCCGTCAAACGCGGACGTTCCGATAGACGAGAGAGAATTGGAAAACTTGACGTTCGTTATCGCCTCGCAGTTTTGGAACGTATTGTTGGGGATTTCGATCACGGTATCGGGAAGCGCTATCGTTCCGTTTACCATGTTGTCGGAAGTACCGAGAGTTGTAAGCGCTTTACAGTTGCTGAAAACATTTGTTCCGGTACCTGCGCTGTTTTCAATTCCGAATGTAACGTCGCTGTTAAACTCAACCTTTATTACGCCCGAGTTTTGGAATACGCTGTTGCCCAATTGACAACCGCTGAGCTTAACGTTTGTCGAAAGGTCGCTGTTGGCGAAAGAACTTGCGCCCAAGCTGCCGCCCGTTACCGTAATGGTCTTAAGCGCTTTACAGCCGTAAAAAGCGTTCGTGCCCACCTCATATTTCAGCACGGGTACGCTCGTCAAGGACTTGCACCCGTTAAAAGCGTTATTGCCTATCTTAGTAAGCGTATTGTTAAATCTGATAGTTTTGATGCCCTCGCAGTTTTGGAACGTATAATCGGGGATCTCGGTTATGTTTGCGGGGAGTTTTACTATGTTGCTTGTGCAGTCGGAATCCGTTCCCAAGCCGACAAGCGATGTACATTTGCTGAAAACGTATGTAGCCGTAGTATACTTTTGAGTTGACGGATTATAGTTACGCAAATTCACCGTAGAGGGGAACTTGACTGTTTTCAGGTTGGTGCAGCCTTCAAACGCGTTGCTGCCCAAATTTGTATTGCCCGAAAGGTCGGCAGTCAGCAAGGACGTGCAGTCCTTGAACGCTCTCATACCGATATTGCCGTTTTTGATCTCAACGCTGTCTAACTTTGTACACTTCGTAAAAGCTTCATCGGAAACGGTTTTTACGTTTTCAGAGAGTCTTATCGTGGAAATTCCTATACATTCGGAAAAAGCGCCCTTACCTATTTCTTCCAGCGAATCGGGGAAATTGATGTTCGCCAAGGATTTGCTGCCCGCGAACGCGTAGTTGCCGATGGTTTTAAGCGCGGACGTCATTCCGGAAGCGCCGTAAAATTCCACCGTGGAAAGCGCGTCGAAATGATTGTCCTTCATACCCGGCGCAGTCGCGTCGGTATTGCTCGAACCGCTGAACGCGTGCGGCGCTATTTCGGTGACAGTAAAAGGGATCATAACTCTTTTAAGCTGGCGGTAATTGCCCAGACCCTTGCAGCGTCCGATAACGGTAACGTCTTTACCTTCGGGAGAGACCTCGGGGAACTTTATCGTGTCGTATCTCGTCAAGTCGAGATTGCCCGTCAATACGACTTTACATTCGTTTTCCTTGCCCTCAATGGGATTTCCTTTAGCGTCGGTAAAATCCTCAAACTCAAAATAAGCCGCCGAGTTTTGGTATGTAGCGATTTTCTTGGGGTCAAACGCTTCTTCGCTTGCCATATCCGCGGGAGCGCTTAACGTTCCTTCTTTGACAGCGGCGCCGTCATTTGCGGAGTTGTCGGCTTCGGTCACCTCAGCCGCGCTTTCAGCGGGCGCGGCGCTTACAGACGCGCTGTCCTCCGTCGGCTTTGCGGCGGTTTCCGCCGCGCTGTATACAGACGGCCGGTTATCCTCCGCAAACGCTCCGAGAGTGGTAGAACTGCTTAAAACGACCGCTAACGCAGCCGCTAAACAGCGTCTTTTTTTATTGTTCATTTATGTTCCTCCTTAAGAAAACAAAACCGGTAAATCGTACAAAACAAAAGCGCCTTATACAACATACAACTATACATTTTTATTATAATATATATATCATCAAATTTCAATATCTATTTTTAACAAAATATAACAGATATTTTTGTACATAACCTACTTTTCAAACAACATCAGCCGCGAACCGCAAAAAAGCGTCCTGCATCGAGACGCTTTTCTTTAATATTATTCATTCTTCTTCCGCTCAGCTTCGCTCAACACGCTGCGCTATTTTTCGATAATGTAACCTCTGCCCACTCTCGTGGCAATAAAATCGCACAAACCCGACTGCTCAAGTTTTTTTCGCAGTCTCATCACGTTTACGGAAAGCGTGTTTTCATCGACGTAGCAATCCGTTTCCCAAAGTTTATTCATCAGGGTCTCGCGGCTGACGACCTTACCTATATTCTCGAAAAGCGTTTCAAGTATGCGGTACTCGTTTTTGGTGAGGTCGACCTTTTCTCCGTTATATGTGAGCGCCGCGCTGCCCGTATCGAGCACCGCGCCCTTGTGTTCAATGGTGCCGGCGTTCGCCGCGAAATCGTAGCTTCTGCGGAGCAGCGCCTGTATCTTCGCCACAAGCACACCCAAATCAAACGGCTTTGCCACGAAATCGTCCGCGCCCATGGTCATAGCGGTGACAATATTCATATTATCCGCCGCGCTGGAAATAAACATTATCGGGCAATTGCTCGCCTTGCGTATTTCTCCGCACCAATAAAACCCGTTATAAAACGGCAGCGAGATATCCAGCAGTACGATATGCGGAGCGTATTCGACAAATTCCGACAAAACGGCGCGGTAATCGTCGGCGCGGCGGGTCTCCATATCCCAATCCGCAAGGCGCTTGGCTATCGCGTTTGCGATACCGTCGTCGTCCTCCGCGATGAACACTTTATACATTTCACACCTCAACTCCCGAAAGTCTGCGGTAAAAATCCAGCGCGTAGCTGTCGGTCATACCGCTTACGCAGTCGGTCGCGAACAGCAGTCTGTAATAGCACTGTTCGGACAACGGCTTGTTTTCGCACGCTCTGCGGCAGATATCCAGATAATTCGCGCTGAGCACCTGCGTAAGGTCGCGGTCGCAGCCGCGCTCCTCGGGCGTATCGAACCGCAGCGCCGCTCCGACCGTTTTATCGAGCAGAAAACGCATAGCGGCGTTTTCGGAAAGCTCTGTCTTGACAATATCATTGGAACGAAACGCGTATTTATACGCCACCTCTCCGAGAACCTTCATCAATACCCGCGCGGAGCTGTTATCAAACAGATCGCTTTTAAGTTCGCCCGCCATTATCGCGCCGTAATTTTCACAAAACGCCTCCGACGCTTTATTTATCAGACGGCTCTGTATCTTTACCACCCACCGCTGCACGGCTTTTAGTCTCGGGTCGCTCATATTGAATTTCCGCGCGCTGCCGTAGGACTTTTCAAGCTCTGCGGCGGCGTTTTGCAGTTCTGCGGCTTCTTCGTCCGTTTTGCACATACCGCGGTAACGCTCGGCTTTCAACTCTTCCAAAAGCAAGTTATAATTTACATAGCCTTTCACGCAAGCGTCCTCTATATCGGCGGTCTTATAAGCCAAATCATCGGCGGCTTCAAGAAGAAACGTCAGCGGATAACGCAGATTTCCCGCGCCCGTGCTTTCGGTTATCTCCCTGAAAAGTTCGCGCTCCGAATAGTAATAGCCCAGCTTTTTTGTTCGGATATCGCCGACGGTTTTATCTATCTCCACCGAGCTTACGGGATATTTTATAATGGTATTCAACAGCGCGAAAGTGAGGTTCATTCCTTTTCCGGGGTACATCAAAAGGTGCAGCCGCGTGAGAACTCGCAGAGTTTGCGCGTTGCCCTCGAAGTTCAGAAAATCCGCTTTCATTTGTTCCGAAAGCAGCGCTTCAACGCTTTCCCCTCGAAATTTGAGCGTCGGAAGATTATCCTCAAACCACTCGCGGATAACGAACTCGCCGAAATGTCCGAACGGCGGATTGCCTATATCGTGAACAAGTCCCGCGCACTCCAGTATATCTATGCAGTCGCAGCGGAGCTTATCGGTGACGTCGCCGTCCTTAAGCTCACGAAAGACCGTATCGGCAAGGGAGCCTGCGAACGAACTCACCTCCATTGAGTGAGTAAGACGCGTTCGCACGAAATCTCCGCGCTGAAGCGGATAGACCTGCGCTTTATCCTGAAGTCTCCTGAACGAGGCGCTGCCGATTATTCTGTGATAATCCTGTCTGAAATCCGTGCGCGTATCGTTCGGATTGTATTTCGGGCTTAAATATTCGCGGCGCGGACAGAGAAGTTCGTTCCAATTCATAAAAAGCTCCTTTTGATGTAAAAAAACTGAATAATGGCAAAAACGCCGTCAATAATATTTTCGGAACGTTCCGATGAATATGTTGCGGAGAAGCCGCGCGGCTTCTTCCGCCCCAAAATTTCAGAACCGGTACTGACAGTGTAGGTGTGCGGAAAACGGCAAAATTTGCCGAAAAGCCGCGCGCCGAAGCTGTTGGTACAGGTTCGCATATCAGAGGTGTTTTGTATGACTGTTAAACGCGGAGAGATCTACTATGCGGACTTAAGTCCGGTTGTGGGCAGCGAACAGGGCGGCATTCGTCCCGTTCTTATCGTTCAGAACGACGTAGGAAACAAGCACTCGCCCACCGTTATCGCGGCGGCTATCACCAGCAAGCAGGAAAAGTCCAAGCTGCCCACGCACATTTCCGTTCAGGCGACCTCGTGCGGACTCGCCAAGGATTCCGTGGTGCTTTTGGAGCAAGTGCGTACATTAGACAAGCGGCGTTTAAAGGAACGTATGGGCGAGCTTGATCAAGGCTCTATGGCTCAGGTAAACGACGCTCTTCAGGTCAGTCTCGGACTGTAATTTTCGCAGCGCGCGGCTTTGTTTTAAGCCGCGCGGTTTATTTTCCTTTAAGATAGAAAAACAGCACCCACTGAAAAGCCGCAAGCAGCGCGACGATAACCACGGCTATCACTGAAGCCGCGTTCCAATCGGGCATTACTATGCACATAAAGACCAAAGCGATTGAAATTATTATCGCGCTTCTGAGAAAAGACTTGTTTGTTTTCATTTTGCCTGTATTTTAGCCGCTGTAAGGGTGTTGCGCATAAGCATAGCGATGGTCATAGGTCCCACGCCGCCGGGCACGGGAGTGATGAAGCCCGCTTTTTCGCTTACTTCATCAAATTTAACGTCGCCGCAAAGCTTGCCGTTCTCCATACGATTTATCCCGACGTCGATTACCACCGCGCCGGGCTTTACCATATCCGCAGTGACAAAATTCGGCTTGCCGACAGCCGCAATAAGAATATCCGCGCGGCGGCAGACCTCGGGGAGGTCGTGTGTTTTGCTGTGACACACGGTCACGGTACCGTTCGCGTGAAGAAGCAGCATAGCCATCGGCTTTCCGACGATATTCGAGCGCCCGATCACCACGCACTCCTTGCCCGCGATATCAACGCCAGTGCTGCGGATAAGCTCCATACAGCCCGCGGGAGTACACGGCAAAAACGCGTAGTTGCCTATCATAATTTTGCCGACGTTCATTTCGTGAAACGCGTCCACGTCCTTTAACGGCGAAATCCGCTCAATAACCTTTTTCTCGTCCAAATGCTTCGGCAGAGGAAGCTGCACCAAAATACCGTTGACCTTATCATCGGAGTTCAGCGTATCGACAAGCTCCAAAAGCTGCTCCTCCGAGGTCTCGGCGGGCAGAGCGTATTCAAAGCTTTGTATCCCGCAAAGCTCGCAAGCCTTTTTCTTGTTGTTTACATAAACCCGTGAAGCGGGATCGTCGCCGACTATCACCACCGCAAGCCCCGCCTTGATTCGATCGCGCTCTATTTCCGCGCGGACTTGCTCCTTTACCGCCGCCGAGATCGTTTTTCCGTCAATTATCTTCGCCGCCATTGTCGTCCTCCTCATCTTCCGTATCCGCGTCGTTGTCGGAGGTATCGTCCTCATCAACCACGCTGTCGTCTGTAATTTCCTCGGTCACTTCATCGTCCAAAATGCTTTCGGCTTTCTTTTCCTTTTTGGCTTTTCGCTCAAGTTCGGCGCGTCTGTCGCTCTCGATAAGCAGCTTTGAAGCGTCGGTGTTGACATAAAGCAGTCTGCCGCTCTTTTTCGTCTTTATTTTCGCAATAACGAAGCAGATTATCGCGGCGGCAAACGACGCCGCGCCTACCCACTGTGATACTCTCAGCGGACCCCAGTAAAGGCTGTCCGTGCGGAGCTGCTCGATAAAGAAGCGCCCGAAGCCGTACCACGCCGCGTAAAGCAGCGCTACCTCGCCATCGAACGAGCGGAGCTTTTTGCTGTAGATATGCAGGAAAATAAATCCCAACAAACACCAAACGCTCTCATAGAGAAAGCACGGGTGGACAAGAGTTCCCTCGCCCATTTCCGCGCTTATGCGCGTGCCGCCCATAGCGAACAGCCAATCCGACGGACACTCCGAGCCGTGAGCCTCCTGATTTATAAAGTTGCCCCAGCGTCCTATTGTCTGACCTATCAAAAAGCCGAGCGACGCCAAATCCGCCATAGCGAGAAAGTTCACTTTCCGCAGCTTGCACATCAGTCCGCCAATCAGCACCGAGCCGATTATGCCGCCGTAAATAGCAATGCCGCCGTCGCGTATGGTTGTGAACGTCGTGACGAAATTATAATTTGTGGGATTGTTCGGGTCGAGCGTTACAAAAACGCAGTAATAAATTCTGGCGCATAAAAAGCCGCCGATTATCGCCACAAACGCCACATCGAACACTCTGTCCTTGACCAGACCAAAGTCTTTCGTCGCGCGCCGCATAGCGTAAATATACGCCAGCACCACGCCTATCGCTATCAGCACGCCGTACCAATAAATATTCACGCCGAAAAGGCTGAAGCCGCGCTTATAGGTTATTTCCGTGCCGCCGAAAAGGTTCGGAAATCTAACGGTCATTTTTTCCAATGCTTCCGCTGAAGCCGTTATTAACGCGTTCATTCAAAATCTCCTATCTGTTCTTCCACAATTGAAATGCAAGCGTTTTCCTCGTCCAAGCTATCCAGCTTTTCAAGAGTTTTTTCGTAATCGGCGCCCGCCGCCGTATCTATCACCGCAAACGGAGAAGTACCCGCAAGCGCCGCTTCGGAAAGAGTATCGGCAACGCTTGAAACGCTGCCCCAATCACGGACTAACCCGCCGTACGTCATACGCTTAACGCGCTCGAAATCCTCTTTTGGGGGCGGCGACTTTTTGAAAGCGCGGATAGTTTTCCGAACTTCTTCCGCAACCGCGAGAGGTTCCGAGCTTTCGCCGCGCAAAAACGGGAACAGATGTCCGCGCCCGTTGAAAACGCCGTCGGAAAATTCCTCGTTGATAAGCCCGCGTTCGCGCATTTTCATAAAGAAATCGGACGTTCCGCCAAACATCATATCAAACAGTATATTAAAGTAAATATACTCGTCCGTCGCGGCTTGTCCCTCAATGAAAGGACGCTTGAAGCCCATTTCGAAAATCGGTTTCGCGACTTGCATTTTTATCTCGGTTGAAACGAGATTCACCTCGTTCGGCTCGTCGAAAGGCGCGGACTTCACATCAAGCGGCAAACGGCTTTGCAGCTTGTCCTCGCAGATATCGACGACTTCTTGCGGGTCGAAATTTCCCGCAACGCACAAAAACATATTCGCGGGGTTGTAGTAAGCGTTATAGCAGTCGTAGAGCGTTTGGTCGGTTATCTCGGCGATACTTTCTATCGTGCCCGCGATGTCGTTTCTCACGGGATTTACCTTGTATAATCCCTCCAAAAGCCCCGTGAAAACGCGCCAGTTCGGGTTGTCGCGGTACATGGTGATCTCCTGACCGATTATTCCGCGCTCCTTTTCAACGTTTTCGGGCGTGAAGTACGGGTCCTGAACGAAGCCGAGCAGTATCTCCAGATTTTTTCTGAAACAGTTTGTGCAGCTGAAATAATACTGGGTGTAGTCGAAGCTGGTGCCCGCGTTACACATCGCGCCCGTCTGCGCGAACAGCGAAAACGCGTCCTTTTCCTCGCTCTCGAACAGCTTGTGCTCAAGATAATGCGCCGTGCCGTCGGGGACCTTTTGAAAATCCCCGCCGTTCACGGAAAACGCGTTGTCCTGAGAACCGAACCTTGTTGAAAACTGCGCCACCGCCGAAGAATATCCCTCCATCGGCAGCATAAACACGCGCACTCCGCTTTTGTGGACATATTCAAGACAGGTCTCGCCGATGATATCGCTGTGTATCTTCTCTATCATACGTCCTCACCTCCCGAAAGCGCATAAACCGTGTCGAGCTTATAAAGCCGCGCCGCTGCCCGTATCCGTTCGGACGTCACCTTTTGTATCTCCTCCCAATATTCCTCGGGCGAGAGGATCTTGTCGTCGAGTATTTTGTTGAGATACCAGTTTCCGATGGCGTTTGCGCTGTCGTAAAGCGTCGTGAGACTGTTGTGTATCTCCAAAAGCGCCGCGGAGATATCTTCCTCGGTAACGCCGTTTTCGGCTATATCGCGAAGCTCGGCGAGTATCGCTTCTTCGGTGCGCTTGACGTTTTGCGGCTCCACGCCCGCATAAGCACACAGATATTTCTTGTAGAAGCTGCCCGTGGCGGCGCAATAATAGCACAGCGACTGCTTTTCGCGGATATTCTTAAAAAACCGCGAAGTCGTCATACCGCCCAATATCATTATAAGCATCATATTCGCGTACTTATCCGAAAGCTCCGGCGCTTTGAAATACATACGCAAAATAGCCTGCTCCATTGGCAGCCTGTCCGAAACATATTGCGGTTCGGATTTTAAAATCGACGGCGCGACAGACAATTCGCAGATATCGTGACGGTTCGTAACCGCGCCTGCGAACATTTCCGTAAATGTTTTTTCAGCCGCCGAAAACTCGCTGCTGCCCGCGCAAAGTATCTCGATATGTGAGGTTTCCAGAATTTTCCCGTAAGCGTCGTATGCCGACTTCGCCGTGACCTTTTCCGCCTCCTCGTGAGTGCCGTTCGGCGACTTCTCCTGAGGTTCTCCTATAAAAGCGGTTTCCGCCGCTTTTTGGGAAGCATAGTACGCCTTGTCGTTTATCACGCTGTCGATAGCGTCGATAAGCTCCGAACGCATAAGCGAGGTGACGTTCTCGTCAAACGCGCCGTCTTCGGAGTTCGGCGATAAAATGCACTCGCGAAGCAGTCCGCACATTTCCTCCTCAAGGTTTTCGCCGTCAAGCGCATATCGGTTATCCAAAACCGACGCGCGTATCGAGGTGCAGCGCTTATCCCAATTTCCCAGCCCCGTCGAAGAATTTATCGACGCGTCGTAAAGCTCGGCAAGCCGTCTTGACAGCATTGTGTAGCTCGGAAATTTTTTGCAGCAGTCCGTTAAGATATAAGCCGCGCAAGCGTAGTCCGCGCGCGGTATTTCGTCGTAGTCCGTATAAAAGGAAAGCGATATTTTGTTTTCCTTAAAGCGTTTGTCGGTTACTTTATTGAAAAAAACGCCGTTTGCGATTTGTTTACGTTCAAAAATAATTATCAGTCCTTACTTTTTCTTGGATTTGCTCGTCGGGTTTAACATATCCAGCACAGCCTTGCCTACTTTGCGTTCAAGACCCGCTTTTGTGGTGGGGATACCGGTTTTTCTCGCGAATTTCTGCTTTGCTTGAGTGATGCCCAAAGCGCGTTTCCATGAAAACGACACTCCGGGTATCTTAAACCCTCCGCTTTTTTTACCTGCCATATTATGCCCTCCTCAAATGTCAAGAGGCTGCAGGGTAAGATCGCGTCATATTAAGATTTACGTCTTACCTCTAATGCCTTAACTTTTATTATAGCGCCGCCTTAACATTTATTATAGCACATCTGCGACAAATTTTCCATACCTTTTTTGTGAAATTTATGCAAAAACGCTCCCAAACCTAAGGAAGCCCTGTTTCCAAAAAAAGTCCTCTCAAAAAATGAGGGGACAAAATCAAATTATATTATGTGTAGAACAAAAGAAAGGAGACAACTAAACAAACAAACGATACGGAGGTAAATTCCGTTCCCTTTGTTTGATTATATTATACAGCAATTTTTTATCATTGTCAAGGATTTTTTGTGATTTTCTACAAATTCGACATAATACACAAAACGCGGTTTATTTGATTATTCAATATTACGGTGAAATTTAAGTAAATTGCTTAATTAAATAGATTAGTTAATTTCTAACTTTATGCCATATTTTCGCATTATCAAAGGCTTGACAAATTAACACGATTAGTGTAAAATAAAGGAAAGCTTTATTCGGAGAGTGATCGATTTGGAATACAAAACCATCGCGGAACGCTGCGAGGCGCGGTTTGTCGAGAAAAAATCGGAGTTTATCGGCTATCTTGCGCCCGTTTCCTCCGAGGACGAAGCGGCGGATTTCATAAACGAGATACGCGCCATGCACCGAAAGGCAACGCACAACTGTTATGCGTACATTCTGCGGGAAAACTCTGCGGCGCGGCACTCCGACGACGGCGAGCCTTCGGGTACGGCGGGCGTACCGATCTACGAGGTCTTGCGAAAAGAGGGTTTGAGCGACGTCGCGTGCGTTGTTACGCGCTATTTCGGCGGGATAATGCTCGGTGCGGGCGGCTTGGTGAGAGCCTACACCCGCGCCGCCAAAGACGCAGCAACAGCTGCGCGAATCAAAGTTATGGCAATGGCGGCGCGGCTGGAGTTATCCGTTGACTACGCGCTTTACGGACGGCTGCCGCAGGTCTTTTCGGAATTCGGCACGCGCACCGAGAGCGAGGAGTTTGCGGATACAGTGAATATTTCTCTGTATGTCCGCGAGGAGCTTTGCGAAAAACTTACCGAAAAACTTATCGACTGCTGCAACGGCAAGATCTCCGTTAATATCGCGAAGAAAGAGTGGCATGATTTCGCGCAGAACTGAAAACGCGAACATCTTTTAAGTTTAATGTCGTAATATTGCATAAAATATCCGGGAATAATTTGTTGAAAGCGCTGAAAATCCTTTTTAAAAAAGGTAAAACACTGTCGAAAATCGTATATAATATTAGAGAAATGTTTTCGAGGGGGAATTGTGTTGCTGCCGCGGGAGAGAATTATTCAAAACGAACGGCTCATTTTGAGCGAATACGCTTGCAAGTCGGAAGATTCGCGAGGGCGCAAGGTATACGAAAATCCATGCGATTTCCGTACGGATTTTCAGCGCGACCGCGACCGCATTATCCACTGCAACTCATTTCGCCGCTTAAAACACAAAACTCAGGTTTTCCTGATACCGCACGGCGACCACTACCGCACGCGGCTTACCCATACTCTTGAAGTGAGCCAGATAGCGCGAACGGTGTCGTGTGCGCTGGGGCTTAACGAGGATTTGACGGAGGCTGTCGCGTTGGGACACGATCTTGGTCACACGCCGTTCGGTCACGACGGCGAAAGAGTGCTCAACAATCTGCTGCCCGGAGGATTCGCGCACAATTTACAAAGCCGCCGCGTTGTGGAGGTCATAGAAAAGGACGGCAAGGGGCTTAATCTGACGTTTGAAGTTATCGACGGCATTGTCGGTCACCGCGGAAGCTCCGCGCTTCCCGTAACGCACGAGGGACAGGTCGTGCGCTTTTCAGATAAAATTGCATACGTAAATCACGACATAGAGGACGCGATACGTGGCGGCGTTATCACGCAAAACGACTTGCCGCGCTATCCGGTTGAGTTTCTGGGAGAAACAAAATCTCAGCGCATTACAAGTCTTGTGCGTTCGCTCGTCGAGAACAGCGGCGACAAAATTCGGTACGACAAGGACACCGAAGCCGCTTTTGCCGAGCTTCGCGGGTTTATGTTCGAGCGCGTTTACCGCGCCGCGCCCACCGTTGCCGAAAAGGACAAGGCGGGCAATATAGTCGAATATCTTTTTGAGTATTTTTACAAAAATCAAAACGATCTGCCGCCGCTCTACCGTGAGATAGCACAGCGCGACGGCGCGGAGACCGCCGTCGGCGACTTCATCAGCGGTATGACCGACGAATATGCGATAGACACGTTCTCCAACCTTTGTATTCCAAAGGGCTGGGGTCGATGATAAACTGTAACGGGGTGGTAAAATGCGCTTTTCCGATGATTTTCTGCGAAGCGTCGAGGATAATAACGATATAATTTCGCTTGCGGGAAATTACGTTCAGCTTAAACGCACGGGAAATACATATTCTTGCTGCTGCCCGTTTCATTCCGAAAAAACGCCGTCCTGCCACTTCTATCCGAATAATAACAGCTTCTACTGCTTCGGTTGTCATATCGGCGGCACCGTTATCACGTTCGTTAAAGAAATAGAGCGCCTTGATTTTCAGGAGGCGGTGAAATTCCTTGCCGAACGTGCGGGAATGGCTCTGCCGGACGACAAAGATGACAAGTCCGCGCAAAAGCGCCGCAGACTTTTTGAAATGAACAAAGCGGCGGGAAAGTTCTTTCACGAACGGCTGTTTGCTCCGGAGGGCAAGGTCGGATTGGATTATCTGACCAAACGCGGACTTTCGATACATACGATAAAGCGTTTCGGGCTTGGCTTTGCCGCGGACGACTGGCACACTCTGCAAATATATATGAGGGGCTTGGGATATTCGGATTTCGAGCTTGCCGAAGCCTCGCTTTTAACGAATAACAACAACAAATTTTACGATAAATTCCGCAACCGCGTGATGTTTCCCATTTTCGACACTCGCGGAAACGTCGCGGCTTTCGGCGGCAGAACGCTCGGAGACGACAAGGCGAAGTACCTTAACAGCGGCGAAACGCCCGTGTTCCACAAAAGCGATATGCTGTACGCGCTGAACATCGCCAAAAACTCCAAAGCCGACTACTTCATACTCTGCGAGGGCTATATGGACGTTATCGCGATGCACCAGGCGGGCTTTGACAGCGCCGTGGCGTCGCTCGGCACGTCGCTTACGGATCATCACGCGAATTTGCTGGCGCGGCTGGGAAAAAGCGAGGTCGTTCTTTCTTACGACTCTGACGCGGCGGGTCAAAACGCCACCTCTCGCGCGATAAACTTGTTCGCGAACGTCGGACTGCACGCGCGCGTTCTCAAAATAGAGGATGCCAAAGACCCCGACGAGTTTATCAAGAATTTCGGCGGCGAGCGTTTTCGCGAAGTTATCGAAAAATCGGGCGGCGCCGTCGATTATCAAATGGACAAGCTCTCACAGGACTTGGACTTGCATTCCGACGACGATAAAACAAAATATTTAAGGCGGGTTGTGCCGTTTCTGGCGGGTATTACCGACGACATCAACCGCGCGGTATATATTTTGAGAGCGTCAAAACAAACGGGTATCCCGCAGGCGAACATCAACGAAATGGTGGAGAGCCGTCGGAAAAAGGACAGGTACAAGGCGAAAAGAGACGAACGCAAAGCCGTGATAAATCCGAAACAAGACAAAATAAATCCCGAAACGCTGAAATTGCCGCGTGAAGAAAAGGCGGAGCGCAGAATTATCTGCTTTTTGTACAACAATCCCGAAAAGCTTGGGGAATTGCAAAAAAGCCTCCGAGGAAATTTTGCCACGGAATTTAATAAAAAAGTGTACGAATTTCTTGAAAAAATCTGCCAAAGCGGACAAACACCCGATCTTTCGGCGTTCAACGAAGTATTTACAGCCGCCGAAATGGGAAGAATAAAGGAAACTGTTGATGATAAAACGTTCGCGAACGACTTGGACGAGGTGCGGGCGTGCATAAAAATTTTAAACGAACACAAACCGAACACCGGCGAAGAAGATATACTCGCGGTGCAGAGAGAATTACAGGCGAAGTTTAAAGGAGAAGGAATAAAATGAGCGAAAACAACGGATCGAACGTTCTTGAGGATCTGTTCAATCAAGGAAAGCAAAAAGGCAGCCTTACGGCGAAAGAAATAACCGACGCGCTTGAGGAGCTTAACTTTGACGCAAAGCAGATCGACAAGATATACGAAAAGATTTCCAATATGAATATCGAGATCAAAGACAACTACGATTCCGATATTGATATTGACAGCATTCTGGAATACGCCGAACGCGACTACGACGACTCTTCGGACACGGATATTCTGCTGCCCGACGATTCGGTTAAGTCGTTCTTGAAAGATATCGGCAAAATCCCGCTGTTGTCCGTGGAAGAAGAAATAAAGCTCGCGGAGCGTATGAAAAACGGCGACGAAGCCGCGAAAAACCGTCTTATCGAAGCAAATCTGCGACTGGTGGTCTCCATAGCGAAAAAGTATGTGCGGCGCGGTATGCAATTCCTCGACCTCATTCAAGAGGGAAATATGGGACTTATCAAGGCGGTTGAGAAGTTCGATTACACCAAGGGCTTTAAATTTTCTACCTACGCCACTTGGTGGGTAAGACAAGCAATCACCCGCGCCATCGCCGACCAAGCGCGAACTATCCGAATACCCGTGCACATGGTGGAAACGATAACCCGCGTTAAAAAAGCGCAAAGCCAGCTTCTGCATGAAAACGGCTGCGAGCCGAACGAGGACGAGATAGCCGAATATCTCAAAATGCCCGTCGAAAAGGTGCGCGAAATAATTCGCATAGCACAAGACCCCGTGTCGCTCGAAACGCCGATAGGCGAGGAAGAGGACAGCCATTTGGGCGACTTTATCCCCGACGAGGACGCTCCCGCGCCCGCCGACGAAGCGTGTACCTCAATGCTCAAGCAAATGCTCGGCGAGGTGCTCGATACGCTCTCCGACCGCGAAAAGCGCGTTATAATACTAAGATACGGTCTTATAGACGGCAGACAGCGAACGCTTGAAGAAGTAGGACAAGAGTTTCAGGTAACGCGCGAGCGCATAAGGCAGATCGAAACGAAAGCGCTGCGAAAGCTCCGTCACCCCACGCGCAGCAGACGACTGAAAGACTTTTTGGAATAAACAAACAACGCTTTACATATTATACACAAATATTCACAAGGCGCGGTCAATTAGGAGAAAATAAATGAGTAATACCGAAAAAATTTTTAACGAGCTGCTGGAGCGCGGCAAACAAACTGGAACGCTTTCAACGAAAGAAATATATAACGTAATAGACGAGGCAAACGTCGACCTTGACAAGCTTTGGGAATTCTTAAATCAAAACAATATCAAGATCGAGGATAATTACAGCATTGACGACGATTTGAACAAAGCGCTGGATATCGCCGAAGACGCCGATAAAAACGGTGTGATCGACGACCCGGTGAAAATTCATCTGCGTGAAATAGGCAAGATACCGCTGCTTTCCACAGCCGAGGAACTGGAACTTGCGGAAAAAACGGCAAACGGCGACGAGGAAGCGCGCGATAAACTAATAGTCGCGAATATGAGATTGGTAGTCTCAATCGCGAAGCACTACGTCGGACGGGGAATGCCGCTGCTCGATCTTATCCAAGAGGGCTACAGCGGACTTATAAAGGCAGTAGAGAAATTCGACTACACCAAGGGCTATAAATTTTCGACCTACGCAACGTGGTGGATAAGACAGTCAATAACGCGCTCAATTGCCGACCAAGCGCGGACAATCCGCATTCCCGTGCACATGGTGGAAACCATCTCGCGCGTTAAAAAAGCGCAGAACAAGCTGCTCAACGAAAACGGTCACGAGCCGACCACCGACGAGATAGCTCAGGAGCTTGGAATGACGCCCGAGCGCGTTCGGGAAGTCATAAGAATAGCGCAAGATCCCGTGTCTCTTGAGGCTCCCGTAGGCGAGGAAGAGGACAGCCATCTCGGCGACTTTATCCCCGATGACGACGCGCCCGCGCCGATAGATTCCGCGATGAAATCGGTGTTTAAGGACGAACTGAACAAGGCTCTCGATTTGCTGCCCGAACGCGAAAGAGAAGTGCTGAAATTCCGTTACGGCGTGGGATACGACCGTTCTCACACCCTTGAAGAGGTGGGCAGACAGTTTAAAGTAACGCGAGAGAGAATTCGCCAAATAGAAGCAAAGGCTTTGCGTAAGCTGCGTTCGCACAGCAAAAGCAAAGCGCTGAGAGTGTTCCTCGATTGATGTTTTGACCGTTCGAGGCGCACATATACATATACCCGCCGATATAACAAAACGCACAAAGATTGTCACGCGGAATTTCTGCCGACAGAATTTGTGCGTTTTGTTATGGCGCGAGTACAACCCTTAGAGCCTGTTTAGTATCTTCCGAAGCACCGTCTTCACCCGTCCTTTCGCGCCGTACTTAGGCAATTTTTCTTGAAGTACATACAGTACATCGGCGAAAAATTGCCGTTGTACGGCACGAAAATCCGGGTAAATCCGGCACTTCTCCAGATACTAAACAGGCTCTTAAACAAAAACTTAAGGGACGAAAATAAAACCGTGTAAACGCAGATAACCTCCCGCATACTTCAAGATACTAAACAAACTCTTAAAGCAAGGAAAAAATCTGAAAGGAAGTGCTTTCGTCAAATGCAACAAGCTACATATTTGACGTTTACAGAGGAAAATACGCCGCGGAGAAAAACTTCTTTAAAGTGGCGTTGTTTGTGTCGTTCTTTCCGCAAATGATACAGGGTCCTATCGGGCGCTTCGATAAACTTGCGTTGTGGCTTTTCAAAGGTCACAAACTTGATTTCTCACGCTTGAAAAAAGGTTCGCAGCTTATACTGTGGGGACTTATGAAAAAATTTATGTTCGCGGAGTACGTTGCGATATTGGCAGACGTCGTATTCAATGATTATGCGTCATATAGGGGCGTTATGATTTTCATGGGTTCCGTAGCAAATGGACTTCAGATCTATGCAGATTTTTCGGGAGGAATATATATCGTTTGCGGCGTGGCACAGATTTTCGTAATAGATCTTGCCATGAACTTCGAGCGTCCGTATTTCGCAACTTCGCTGGCGGATTTTTGGCGCAGATGGCACATCACGCTCGGCGCTTGGATGAGAGAATACATCTTCTATCCGCTGTCGTTGTCGGGTGCACTTACAAAACTCGGAAAAAAGACAAAGAAAATTTTCGGAAATTATATAGGTCTTAAGCTGCCAATATTTTTAGCGTCGTTTATCTCGTTCTTTCTCGTTGGCGTATGGAACGGTTCAATTTCGGTCGGAGGATATTTTATATTTCGTTTCTGTTTTCAAACGCCTTGACCAACGTCACATCGTCGGCGAATTCCAATGCGGAGCCTGCGGGCAAGCCGTAAGCCAACCGCGTTACCTTAATTCCCATTGGCTTTATCAGTCTGCCAATATACATTGCGGTAGCTTCGCCCTCCACCGTTGGATTTGTAGCCATTATGACTTCCTTCACATCGCCGAGCCGCGCCAATAATTCCTTTATCTTGATGTCCTCGGCGGTCACTCCGTCCATCGGCGAGAGCAAGCCGTGCAGAACGTGGTACAAACCCTCATAGCCGCCCGCGCGTTCAAAAGCGGAAACGTCCTTGGGACTTTCCACCACGCATATCTGGTCGCGGCGGCGATTCTCGTCCGCGCAAAGTCCGCATATATCACGCTCGGTGAAATTTTGACAGTACTTGCACAGCTTCGCGCTCTGCCGCGCCTTTATAATGTTTTCCGCAAAATCCCTCACCTCGGCTTCGGGCAAATTCAACATAAAATAAGCCAGCCGCTGAGCGGTCTTTATGCCCACTCCCGGCAGCTTCGCAAACTGCTCCGCCGCCAATGCCAGCGGCAGCGATACAAACTCCGACATATTTTTTACCTTTCTTTAAGCTTAACACAAAAATTTCTGTCTGTCCGCGCGTTATGAAAATTTTCGGAAAGCGCAAGCTCCGATTTTGTGAAATACACCGCTGCTTGAGCCGAACTCTCTCTATCATTTGCGGGAGTACCGACGCAAAGCAAAATATCCGCTTGCGGTTCGGAAATCGTCGAGCGCGACGAAGCTATCGAAATGCCGTCTTGCAAGAAAACTTTATCCTCGGGCGCGGGTATCGTATTCAGCCCGGGGAGAAGCGCCGCGGCAAGCTTGGTCGTTGAGATTTCTTCTATCGGCAGCATTTGCGACAACTCTTCTATCGCCAAAGCGCCGCCGTAATCGGCGTCGTATGCCGCAAGCCGAGTTATCTTGACCGCGCCGCGTTCTCTAAGAACTCTCGAAACGCTTTCCGAAATGCCGCCGCCCTCTCCCGCAATGAACACCGACGCTGTATTTTTATCGAACACTATTGCCGCAGAACTTTGCGTGCTGCCAACAAACCGCACCTCGTGACGGTTCAGCACCAAGAATATCGAAACGGCGAATATCGCCGAGCCGAGCGCCAACGACAATTTTCCGAACCTCACAAACGTTTTCATATCGCCAAACGCGGCAATGAATAAAAACGCAGCCAACACTGCCGTTAATATCCACGCGGCATTATAGTCCAGCGGCAGCGACAGAGCGCGGCACCTCCCGAGCGTTTTTAAAACCCACTGCGCTGTTTTCATCGTCCAGCATATCGGAGCGGCAAACAACGGCAGCCGAAAAACTCCGAGCAGCAGCATAAACGTCATCGCGACCGTCATAAGCGGAGCCAAAACAAGCGTGGTTATTGCGCCGACAAGCGAAACGCATTTAAACAGCAGTGTGCACACGGGCGTTACGCATATCGACGCGCAAACTGAACAAACCAACAACGTTATCGGCGGCGACAATATCCGTTTTGCCTTATCGGGAACAAACTCGCACAGCTTTTCCGCAAGCGGAGGACCTATGACCGCCACTCCCAAAACGCCCAATACCGACATTATAAAACCAACGTCCACGACGGTCATAGGAGAGAACAGCGATATCAAAGTAATGACGATACAAAGCGTATTTAGCGGGTCCGATCTTCTGTTTAACGGAATTGACAGCGCGTATACCATAAACATCAGAGACGCGCGAAGCACCGACGGTGAAGCTCCGAAAAACAACACTCCCACGGGCGCGAACATCAGCGAAACGAAAAAACGAATTTTGCGTTTTCGGCGGGGCACGATCATCAAAACAGCCGCCGAAAGCACCGCGAAGTGCGCTCCCGAAACGGCAGTGTAATGCGACGCTCCGCTTACTTTCAGATATTCGGCATATTTCGGAGAAAGACCGCTGTCATCTCCGAAAAGCATTGCCGCGGCAAGATATCTGCTTTCATCGCCTATGTTTTCATAAAGTTCTCCGAGAAAATTCCGCCTTATGATTTTTATAAAACCGTAAACGTCGGATCTGTACTCCACGGAATGTGTTTCAATTATCTCTCCCGAAAGCAATATACCGTTTGACAGGTTTTCCGCCGTACTTTCCGCCTTTTCAAGCGTTATTATTACATTAGCAGCGCAGTTTTCAAGCAAGGCTTCTCCGCCTGAAAGCCGCAGCGTGACCGTTCTGCCGTCCAGCTTGGTTTTCGCAACGATCTCTTCCGAATATTGCGGCGTGCGGACAATATCGCACACAAGTATTTCCGCTTCTGCGGTCGTTCCCGCGTAATTTAAAATCGGTTTAAAATACAGTATGTTGTACATCGACATTACCAAAACGCCGCAGACGGCTCCAGCCCCGCACAAAACCGCTTTTTTCTTCTTTTTTGCGAAATAAATCAAGGCGGCAGCCGCCACGGCGAAAAAAACCGCGCCCGACACACCGCCTCCAAAATATACCGTCAACATTCCCGCTGCGAAAAACGGAGCAAACCTCACGAACGGCAGCGAAACAAGAACAGACTTGTCTTTTTCGAGCATTCCTCGCTCTAAATCAGATAAGTCCCGGCAGAGAAACGCCGCCCGTTACTTTTTCCATCTCCGCAGAGCCGTAGTCCTCGATCTCCTGAACGGTCTCGTTTACGGCGCTGATAATAAGATCCTGAAGCATCTCGATATCGTTGGGGTCGACAGCCTCGGGCTTCAGCGTTACGCTCTTTACCTTCTTATCGCCCGTCATAACTATCTCCAAAGCGCCGCCGCCAACTTGCTTTGTAAACTCCTTTTGTTCAAGCTCGTCCTGAACGCGGGTTATTTCCTCCTGCATTTTCTGAGCTTTTCTTACCATCTGATTCATATTGGCGTTGCCGCCCTGATATCCCTGGGGAAGTCTTGATTTCATAATTATGATCCTCCGTTTTTATTTTTCCTGAATTTCTATTCCAAGCTGCCGAGCCTTGCTCAACAGTATATTCAACTTGCTTTGATTTTCCTCGGCGTCCGAGTTCGGCTTTGCGGCGGTTATTTTCAGCTTTATCGGAAATCCCAGTCTGTCCGTTACCGCTTTCTCGAATTTCTCAAGCTCCTCGCCCTTGGCGTTTTCCGTCAGCAGTTCGTTTGACGAGAACACCTCCAGAACTCCGTCGTGCAGCTTTGCCGTCGAGCCGTCGAACAGCGCCGCACTCATAATATCCATTTTGGATATCGCCGTCTGCCACTGTTCCGCGCTTATTTCGCTTGGAATGTCTTCCGCGCCCGAAACGTCTTTGACGCTTTGAGCGTTTTCCGCAGACTTTTCTCCGTTGACTTCCAAAGCCGCTTCAACGGGCGGCGCGGGAGTTGTCTCAACAGGCGGCTCGTCCGAATTTATAGGATAATCGTTGCTTAAAAAGCCTTGTTCGGGCGGCTCAAGCTGCTCCCACGGCGGCTCCGGTGCGGAAACCTCCGGCGGCTCGGGTTCGGCAAACGCGGGAGGTTCCTCGACAGGCGGCTCGTTTACGGGCGGCTGCGAGGGCTGTTCCTTTTTGGTTTCCGACAGAAGTTCGGTAGTCTGCTCCAGAAGCTGTTGTGTACGTTTCGCCGTGGCACGCTCACGCTCCGACATCTCTTCGTAAGACTTCGGAACAAAGTCGTCGCGCGGCGGCTCTTGAATTTGTATAACGGGGTGAGCGGGCTTTGCCGCCTGTGGTGATACTTTCGGCGAATACTCGCCGCCGCCCGTTTCAACGCCCGTACACATTTTCACAAGGCACATCTCAGCCAAGGTCTTGCGTTGTTTGGTCTTGCCTATGTTATCCGCGCACTGCTGCAAAAGCGTCAGGCAGCGGAGTATTTTTTCCAGATCGTAAAGATTAGCGGTTCGCGCGACATCATCGTAATTTTCGGGCAGCGCCGACAGCAGATCGGTATCGTTCGGCGCGGTTTTATACAGCATAAGGTCACGATAATGCGTTGACAGCCCGTCTATCACCAGCGCCGGATCCTTGGAATTCTTATGCAGCTCCCCAAGAAGTCTTATGCAGCCCGCCACGTCTTTTTTTGCCACCATATCCGAAAACGCGAACAAGTGTTTATTGTCCGCAACGCCCGCGCAGTCGCGAACGACTTGCGGCGTTATATGGTCATCGGCGCTTGCACATCGGTCAAGAATAGACAGCGCGTCGCGCATTCCCCCGTCGGAGAGCCTTGAAATAAGTTCTGCCGCGTCCTTATCCAGAGCCACGTTTTCCTTATCCGCGACCTCCAAAAGCCGTTTCGTACTTTCCTCGATATCCACGCGCCTAAACTCAAAGCGCTGACAGCGTGAACTAATCGTTGCGGGAACCTTGTGAAGCTCCGTTGTCGCCAGAATGAACTTCACATGAGGAGGCGGTTCTTCAAGCGTTTTCAGCAGCGCGTTAAACGCCGCCGGAGACAGCATGTGCACCTCGTCGATTATATAAACACGGTATTTGCAGCTCACCGGCGTATACGCGACCTCGTCGCGCAATTGCCGAACGTCGTCTACGCCGTTGTTTGAAGCCGCGTCCATTTCCACGATATCCGTAGCTTCGCCGCTCAATATCTCTTTACAGCGCTCGCACTCAAGACACGGATTGCCGTTCTGCGGGTTTAAGCAATTCACCGCCATCGCCATTATTTTGGCGCAAGTCGTTTTGCCCGTTCCGCGTGAGCCGGTAAACAGATACGCGTGTGCCGCCGTATTATTTGCGACTTGATTTTTCAGGGTCGTGGTGATATGCTCTTGCGAGATAACGTCGTCGAACGTTCTCGGACGATATTTTCTGTACAGCGCAAGATACACCCCATCACCCCCACAGCGCGTAATTCGGCGAAATATAGCAAACGCTCCCGATCATGAGAACAGACTTGCTGCGGCACACAAAGAAATCCGCTTAATGCTGCTCGGTTCCCCGCCTGACATGGTTCACAGCACTTTGTTGCACAGGGTCTGCCCCCATGATCCGAAGCATTTGCCATATAACTCTTTATATTATACATCTTTTTACAAAAAAAATCAAGGGGTTTTCAAAATTTTTTTAAGAGTGTCTCTAAAAACTGATTTTCCCTCAATCAAGGGCTGGCTTTCTATTTGTACACAGCAAATTTTAATTGCGAGCTATTTTTTATTTATTTGAAATTCTACGTGGCTTTGAGCGCGTTGCGAGGGGACAACTCTCCGGGAGGGGGAGAGGGGGGCGTCTGTAACGTTTTGCGTCCCCCTCTCCCCCTCCCTACGGTTTTTCCCCTCGCGCTC
>CANRFR010000022.1 GCA_947629945.1 uncultured Clostridia bacterium
TGTGTCTTTTTCATGCTAAATACCTCACTTTCTTATGGGTATTATTGCCATTTACACGGTTTGATATTCAGTCTTAACTACCTCGATTTTTACTACGTTTTGACTACTATTGACCGCCGCATCTTGACGAGTTTTGTCAATTTGCGTGAGAAGCTGTGAAAATGGAGCGTTCGATGAAACGCCGCGCGGGGCGTTATAACTTCGCAAAACATCGCAATTCATAGCACTTTTGAAAGGAAACCGACAATGCTTAAAATTTTGTTTGTCTGCCACGGCAAAAGATAGCCGATTTGCGGCTTTTCGTGGCGGGTTGGCGTATTTCTCGGCGGATGTTGGCGGACGGAGAGGTGGGGAACTACGGTTTTACTACTGATGGCAGCGCATTGTACAATTTTTGAGCTTTAGGAGTTCTGACTTGTTTTTTGTTGTCATTTAAAGTAACAAACGAAAAAATTACTTGAAAAATTGGGAATATTGTGCTATAATATAAGATGAAAGTGCTTTATAGTGGCATGGATTGTTCGCGAAAGACAATATATCGGAACGGAGACTGAAGAGGGCTATGGCTGTGAAAAAATCTGAATTGTATTCAATGCTTTGGGAGGCTTGTAATAAGTTAAGGGGAGGAGTGGAACCGGCAAAGTATAAGGATTATGTGCTGGTTTTACTGTTTTTTAAATATGTATCTGATAGATACAAAGGTGGCAGTCCGTTTGCAGAATTTAAAGTCAGCAAAGGTGCATCGTTTGACGATTTGGTAGCCGTAAAGGGATGTGACGATGTTGGTGAAAAAGTTGATATTATTTTACAGAATTTTTTGGAAGATAATGGTCTTTTAGGCACTCTTCCGGAGGTAAGCTTCAATAATCCCGAAGAACTTGGGTATGGAAAAGAACTGGTTGATAAAGTATCCGGGTTAATTGGCGTTTTCCAAAATCCAGCAATTGATTTTAAGAATAACCGTGCCAGCGGGGATGATATTATTGGTGATGCATATGAATATTTTATGATGAAATTCGCACAAGAGTCCGGAAAGAGTAAGGGGCAGTTCTATACTCCAAGTGAGGTGTCGCGTGTTATAGCACGGTTGATTGGCATTGGTAACATTAAAGAATCTCCAACGAAAAAATGGACATTGTACGATCCGGCGGCAGGCAGTGGTAGTCTTCTTATAAGAGCAGCTGATGAGGCACCTGTTGATGAACAAGGAAATTCGATTGTGACTATTTTTGGACAAGAAAAATATCCTGATACCGCGGGTTTGGCAAAAATGAATCTCATCCTTCATAATAAAGGCACAGGTGAAATTGCACGAGGCAATACGCTTTCTTCTCCGGCGTTTTTGGATGAGCAACGTGAATTGATGAAGTTCGATTTTATCGTTATGAATCCTCCTTTTTCTGACAAATCTTGGACTGATGGTATCAAGGTATCTGACGATAAATACAAACGCTTTGACGGATATGGTATTCCTCCTGAAAAGAACGGTGACTTTACATGGTTCCTTCATGTTTTGAAATCTCTGAACAGTAATGGGAAAGCGGGTATAGTTATGCCACACGGTGTCCTTTTTAGAGGGAACTCGGAAGAGACTATCCGTGTTAAATTGCTTAAGAAGAGATATATCAAGGGCATTGTGAGCTTGCCGCCAAATTTGTTCTATGGGACGGGTATCCCTGCTTGCATTGTCATCATTGATAAAGAGAATGCCGATACGCGGGAGGGCATCTTTCTAATTGATGCGAGTCGTGGATTTAAGAAAGACGGTAATAAAAATAGACTTCGCGAACAGGATATAGAGAAGATTGTACAGACCTTTGTTAATGAGAAAGTTATCAAGGGATATTCTCGTTTTGTGAAGTATATAGATGTATTGGAGAAAAATGCGGGCAATTTAAATATTCCTCGTTATATACAGAAAATTGATGATACTCTGCCTCAGAATATTGCTGCTCATTTAAAGGGTGGAATTCCGAGCGAGGATATTGAATCGTTGAGTAGGTTATGGACCGTTTCGCCTGATTTAAAGCCTAAGATCTTTACTTGTGTTGATAAATCACATAATGTGTATAATCTTGCTTTGCCATCTGATGAAATAGAAGACGTTATAGGAAAAGATACCAATATTATTTCTGAAAAGCAAAAAGAGACGAACGATATGTTTGTGTCTTGGCGTGATTCAATAAAGGATATTCTGTTGAGCATAGGGTCTGAAACAAATCCGAAGGAACTGATCCGCAAGATTGCCGTCATGCTTCTTGACGTTTATGAATCTGCCCGGCTTCTTGACAATTACGATGTGTATGATTGCTTGCTTAATTATTGGAATTCAAAGTTGCAAGATGATGTTTATGTTATTAAAGCAAGCGGCTATGAGACCGGCAGAGAAATTGAATACACATATGGACAGAAGAAGACAAAGGATGCAAAAGGTGAAGAAATAACGATTGAAGATACATCCAAGGTAAAATCTTTTGATGGGGTGCTTATTCCGAGAGAGATCATCGAATCAGTTTATTTTGCCGAAGAACTTGCTGCTATCAATGATTTGACGGAGAAGTCTGCCAATCTTGAAGCGGAAATGGACGAAATGCGGGAAGAAGAATCCGGTGATGATGGCTTGCTTAAAGATGTCCTAAATGAAAAAGGAGATGGTATCCCTAAAGCAAATTTAAATAAGCGGCTTAAGGAGTTGGATGGTAAAAAAGTGTCTCCTGTTATGGAATCAATGACTAAGTTGATGTCACTTTTTGATAAAGGTAAGATAGACGAGATGGAGAAGTTCATCCGTAAAGTGCCCGAGTTAGTAAAGTTTGATATTCGAAACAAGAATGGCACGTTTGGAAAAGCAAAGTTAAAAGCCGCGCTCAGGGTGGTCGCCAATGCCGCAGTTGTGCCGGAGATCTACAAGGATGAATATGATGCTCTTACAAAATATGCCGCGAAATCCGCAGAAAAGGAGAAAGCAGATAAGGCCTTGAAAGAAGCTCATAAAGCTTTGGACGAGAAGGTCAAAGCAAAATACAGTGAATTGACCGTTGACGAAATCAAGCATCTTCTTTTTGATTTGAAGTGGATGGCAAAGTTGGAGGCTGATATTCGGGATGAGTTTGAGCAGGTGCTTAACAGCTTGTCTTCCAAAGTTTTTCTGATCGCTAAGCGGTATGAGCACACTCTTGGTGAAATCGAGGAAAGAACAGCAAAATCAAGAGCGGCGGTAGTAGCGGCTCTGGAGAGGATGGGGTACAAATGGTAACGGCTAACATTGATCCTCTTATGGCTGTAGATATACCACATGGATGGGATTTGATTCCGCTCGGGAAATGTGTTTCTGGGAAGCTGTCCTATGGAGTTAACGCTCCAGCTATACCGTACAACAGATGCCATCCCTGCTATATAAGAATTACTGATATTACAGAAGATGGACAGTACGATGACAGTGACAAGAAATCTGTTGCCATTACTTCCGAGGAAGAGGCAATGTACTCCCTGAAGGTTGGAGATATTGTGCTTGCAAGGACTGGTGCCAGCACAGGTAAATCATATTTGTACAGTGAGAAAGACGGGATCCTGGTTTACGCTGGATTCTTAATCAAAGCGGCTGTTGATATGCAATCTCATAATCCGAGGTTTATTTTTGGTCAACTCAGAACAAGGCGGTATTGGAACTGGGTCGCGGCAACTTCCATGCGAAGTGGTCAACCTGGCATAAACGGGAAAGAGTATGCGGCATTTTTGATACCGATAGCCCCAAAAAAGGAACAAGATAAAATTTCTGAAACTCTTTCTGCTTTTGACACCTACATCGATAACCTTGCCGAGTTGATTGAGAAAAAGCGTGGTATTCGTGATGGAGCGTTGGAGGAATTAGTAAATGGCACATTTGCCATTGATGGGCAAGGTTTGCAGTGGAATGAAGTAGAACTTGGTGAAGTGGCATTCTATAAAAAAGAGCGTGTGGTATCGGAAAGAAGCAAGTATGTCAGTACAGAAAATATGAATCAGAACTATATGGGAATTGAGCCATACCAAGGACACGATAAAGTATTAGGTTGCCAGTTTGATAGGACAGATACATTAATGGCTAATATCCGACCATATCTTAGGAAAATATGGTTTGCAGATTTTTCAGGGTGCTGTAGTGCAGACGTTCTTGTAATAAAGTCAAAAGCTGGTATGAACGCATTGCTGCTATATTATTTGCTCGCTAATGACCGTTTTGTCAATTATGTAATGTCGGGTGGGGTTAAGGGTATAAAAATGCCACGTGGTGATAAGGAATACATTATGCACTATTCTGTTCTTGTTCCTATAGATGAGGCTAAGCAAACGATTATAGCAAATGCGATAGCCGCAATGGACGAAGAAATCGAAGCACTAGAAGCTGAGCGGGATAAGATGATCCAAATCAGAGAAGGCGCAATGGATGACCTTCTGACAGGTCGTGTCCGCCTAAGTGTATAAGGAGGAAAAGATGGTTACGGTAGATGCTGAAAAGAAATTGCAAAAAAGAGTTATTCATTGGCTCGTTGATGATTTACACTATACATACCTTGGCAATTTAGAAGATGTCGATAATACACCTGTCAAGGAAGAATTGCTGAAGAAAAATCTGAAAAAACGCGGATACTCCGATGATCAGATCAAGGTCGCAATCAGTGAACTTGTAGGAAAAGTCAACAATCAGTCAGACTCGCTTTATCAGATCAACCGCAGCGTGTATTCTTTGCTTCGTTATGGCAGACAGGGGGCGAAGGATGCAAATGGTCATCGTAAGACTGTCCATTACATTGAATGGGGAGATATTGACAAAAATGACTTTTATGTCGCTGAAGAAGTATCTGTTCTTCGTTTCGACAATGTTACAAGAAAGCGTCCCGATGTTGTTTTATACATCAACGGGGTCGCTCTTGGTGTGTTTGAATTAAAGAGTTCGTTTGTTAGCGCGGGCAAGGGTATTCGTCAGCTTTTGCAGAATCAGAAACGTGAAAATATACTTAACTTTTTCAGCACCGCACAGCTTCTCTTTGCCGGAAACGAAGCTGAGGGGCTGCTTTATGGTACCATCGAAACACCGGAGAAGTATTATCTTAAATGGAAAGAAGACAGTAAAGCTACTGATAGACTTTCGTCTGAGATTAACCAATTGCAGTGCGCGGAGAGCAATCGACTGCGTGACGGTGTGGTATCACTTTGTCAAAAAGATAGATTTCTCTCGCTTATACATGACTTTGTAATTTTTGATGCGGGCATAAAAAAGGTTGCGCGTCATAATCAGTATTTTGCAAATATAGCTGCCCGCAAGCGCATACAAGATGGTGAGGGCGGCATAATTTGGAATACGCAGGGCTCAGGTAAGTCGCTTATCATGGTGTGGCTTACTAAATGGATAATCGAGAATGTTAGGGATAGCCGTGTGGTCATTATTACTGATCGAGATGAACTGGATGACCAAATCGAGAGTCTCTTCTTTGATGTGGAAGAGAAGGTGCGCAGGGCGAAAAGCTGTGCTGATCTACGTTCTATTTTGGATAAATATGAGAATCCTATTGTCTGCTCTCTTATTCATAAATATGGACACAATGCCGGAGGGCAGTCTGATATTGATCAGTACCGCAAAGAACTGCTGAAGGATCTGCCCAAGGATTTTAAGGCAAAGGGCAACATTATTGCCTTTATTGATGAGTGTCATCGTACTAATTCAGGCAAATTACATGAAGCAGTTAAAGTATTAATGCCGGATGCTATTCTTATAGGTTTTACCGGGACTCCGCTTTTGAAAGATAACAAAAAAACAAGTATCAGCATTTTCGGAACTTACATCCATACCTATAAGTTTGATGAAGGTGTAGCCGATGGCGTTGTGCTTGACCTTCGTTATGAAGCCAGAGATGTCGATCAGGACCTTTCCAGCCAAGATAAGGTAGATTTGTGGTTTGACAATAAAACGCAAGGGCTGACTAATCGCGCAAAGACCAAGTTGAAGCAAAGTTGGACTTCTATGAATAAATTATATAGTTCAAAGCAGAGATTGGAAAAGATTGCGTCAGATATTGTTTTTGATATGTCTTTGAAACCTCGACTTAAGAACGATCGTGGTACAGCTATGCTCGTGGCAAGTAGTATTTACGAGGCTTGCAAGTATTGGGAAATTTTTATGGGCATGGGATTTACAAAATGTGCTATCGTAACATCTTATGAACCGACCACGCAGAGCGTTAGGACGGCTACAACTGACTTGTCGCAGGAAGGCGAAGAAGAGTATAAGAAGAAAGTTTATGAACGAATGCTTGGCGGTAAGAGATTAGCTGAGTTTGAAAAAGATGTAAAAGAACAATTCAAGAATGAGCCGGCGCAGATGAAATTGCTTATTGTGGTAGATAAGTTATTGACAGATTTTGATGCCCCGAGTGCTACGTATTTGTATATCGATAAATCCATGCGCGATCACGATTTATTCCAGGCTATTTGTCGTGTCAACAGACCGGATGGAGAGGATAAAGATTATGGTTATATTGTAGATTACATGGATTTGTTTCGTAATGTTCAACTTGCTGTTATCGATTACACATCTGAGGCGTTTGACGGCTTTGATAAAGAAGATGTTGAGGGACTTATTAAAAACCAATATGACGAAGCAAAATCAGAATTAGAAGGAACGCTTGCCTCTTTAGAGGAATTGATTGAAAATGTACCGTCTCCGCAGAATGACACCGATTTTATCGAGTATTTCTGCGGTGAGAATTCGGAGGATGATGAAAAGACCTCGCGAAGGGATACACTTTATTCACTGACGGCATCTCTTTCTCGTTCTTTCGCAAATTGCTGTGATAAACTTGTTTCGGACTATAACTATACCGATGATGATGTTAATCATATGCGTGGCGTAATTTCAGGGTATAACAAGATAAAAGAAATGGTAAGATTAGCTAGCTGCGATTATATTGATCTCAAGCCTTATGAGGTAGATATGCGTTATATTCTCGACACATATATCCGTGCCGAGGATTCTAGGATTGTTAATGAACTTGGTAATATGTCTCTTGTTGAACTTTTACTTCAGGGAAAGACTACGACGCCTATCGATCTGATAAAAGATTTGCCGGGCGATAACGAGGCTAAGGCGGAGATGATTGATAACAATTTGCAATATGAGATTGTTAGGAAGATGAGTTCTAACAATGTGTATTATGGTAAGCTGTCTGAAATGCTAAATAAGATCATTATACAGCGCAAGATCGAAGCAATGAGCTATGAAGAATATTTGCGTCAAGTGGTGGAACTGGCTGAAGCAATTCTCCATCCTGAAACGAACGGCAATTATCCCGAGGAAATTAAGTACAGCGCAGCAAGGCGTGCTCTGTATGATTACCTAAATAAAGATGTTCAATTAACTCTTGATGTTGATAATGCTATTACTCATTCTATTCGACCAGATTGGAGGAATAATCTTCAGAAGCAGAATAATATAAAGTCCGCAATTTACGGTCAATTGAAGTTTCATAAGTATAGCGATGATGAAGCCGAGAAAGAGGCTAATAATATCTTTAATCTTGTACAAAGTCAGGAAGAATATAATGCGTAATGAAGAAGTGATTATCGGTGGATTGCCGATAGAGGTTATTAGGAATAACAAATTGAAGAACCTTTACATTCGAGTTAATCCTCCCAAAGGGAACGTAACTGTAAACACACCCACTGAGTTATCAGATGAGGATATAAGACTCTATGTCCTTAAGAAACTTCCTGAAATCACAAAGGTAAGAGACAGAATGATTTCGCAGAATAGGCAAAGTAGGCGAGAATATGTGTCCGGTGAGTCTTATTATCTTTGGGGAAAGCCCTATCGCTTGCAGGTTGTTTATGAAGGAACGAAGCATAATATTGCGAAAACGCCAATGAAGATTATTCTGACAGTGCCGGAAAAAACAGATGTCCAGACAAGGGAAAGAATATTTACTGAATGGTATAGGAAGGAACTAAGGCGTGTGCTTGAATCCGTAATTGTTGGGTGCGAAAAAAAGACGGGGGTTCATGCGAATGAGTTCCGCATTAAGAATATGAAAACCAGATGGGGAACCTGCAATATTGAAGAGCGTAGGATATGGATCAATCTTCAGCTTGTTAAAAAGCCGATTGAATGTTTGGAATATGTGGTGATTCACGAACTGGTGCATTTGTTGGAAAAGAATCATACGCACAGATTCCATGCACTTGTTGAGAAGTTTTGCCCAACATGGCGTGAGGCAAAGAAATTGCTTAATACTATGCCGCTTGACTTCATGGAAAAGGGAGAGACGGATACAAATGACGAACAAATTGACATCGACCGATATCTTTGATATAAACAAGAAAACCGGGGCATTGATTCTGGGAAAGGATCGTCTTGATGATTACGCAACCAAGTATCTGACAAAGCATTATAAGCGCGCTCTTGAAACTCCGATGCCGTTACCTGTAGAAGAGATATTGCAGGAAGAGAAATTAACGGTTGAAGAGGTTTCCTTATCTAAAAATCTTGATGTTTTTGGTTGTTGTTTTTTGCTTGATGGAGAAGTTGAGGTTTACAATCATGAACAGGGCATATATAAAACTATGTCGTATCCTGCGAGAACCGTGCTGATTGATCCGGATTTTGTAATGTATTACGGAGAAGGAGCAAAGCGCAATACACTTATTCATGAGGCACTTCATTGGGAAAAAGATAAAACATATTTTGAAATACTGGCAGTGAAGAATGCAGCAGCATCTGAAAAATTGTATCCAATAATGTGTCGTCAATCTGAAACATTTTACAAGCCACCTGACGGGAAAAAGACTAAAGAAAACGAAGTAAGATGGCTTGAATGGCAAGCGCATAGGTTAGCACCACGCGTTTTAATGCCGAAAGATATGTTTGTTCAAAAGGCGAAAGAATTACTTCAAGAGCCAATAGAATCTTGCGATGACATTGTTGATAAGTTAGCAAGTTTTTTTATTGTTTCTCGTTCTTCAGTAGTACTTCGTCTGATTGAGGTTGGAATGCAATCCGATCTTGTTGATATGCCTGATTATAAAGACATGTTCAGAGAACAGGAGCAAAGAGAACATATCGCGATTACTGCAGAAGAGGCCTTCGATTTACTTACCCAAAATGATATATTATCAAAATGGATTGAAGAGAATCATATGGTATTTGCAGATGGGTATTTTGTTGTTGCAAATAAGAAATTTGTCACATTAAAAGATGGACGACTGTCCCTTACAAAATGTGCAAAAAACGGGTTAGATACTTGCACAGTTAATATTTGCGAACAGCATATTGTATCTCGAAAAATAGTTGAGAAGGAGGATTGTGGTGGATGCGCAGTTCTACTCAATGCTTCCGGTGTCGATGAACGCTTATTGCTTTTTCATCCAAAGTATCAGGCAGGTATTCATTCATATTTAAAAAGCGAAGAGGAACGAGGTAAATACAGCATATTGTCTAGTGTATCTGATGGTGATGTATATGATTCTGTTGTAGCTGATTTGTTTGAGGACGATGATGATAACATAAAAAAAGAATTTTTGCGTAGACTTAGCGATCCATACACATCATTATGTCAGTGCCTTTGGTATTGGTTTGAAAATCATAATCTTCGTTATCCAGATGCTTTTTGGGATGCTACAAGGCTTCATAAAAATTATCACAATAAAATTAAAAACAATAAAAACAACAATATGAACAAAGAAACGCTTATGGCAATTTGTGTAGGCTTGAAGTTCGATTTAAGTTTAACTCAAAAAGTATTCGAAAAGGCAAGGTTGATATTGGACGAGTATTCTGATCCAGACAAAACATATATTAAAATACTGGCTCGTATACCCGGTTTAGATATTGATGAATTTAACGAGCTTCTTAATCGACGCGGCATTAAAGGACTTGGAACAACAAGCAAAGAATAAATGTAAAGAAATTTTCTTAATTCGAAAAGTTTGTTTTTGAACCCCAAAAGGGGTTCTTTTTTTTGTCATCAACTAATAAATGGCTTAATTAAGCGAAATAGAAACCAACTTTGGAAATTGGTCGGAGTAATAAGAAAAGTAGTAGAATGATATTAGGCAATAAATAGAAGATTAATTGCCTAAAATAAATCTCTTAGTCTGAGATGGCCATCAGGATGGAGGGACGCATAGGAGTTCAGACACAGCTATAGCAGCTCGTGTTAGGACGAAGATGCTCCCACCTATGTTTCGTGCGCCATTTTTCGGCTGTCGGAGCTTGTGGTCATCTTTGACCATGAGCTTTTTTTGTCCCCTCTGTCTCACTCGGACGGAAAGGACACATTATGCCGACCAATGAAAAGAATCGGAAAATTTCTGCAAAACAGTACTACATCGAGATCAACGGAGAGAAGGTCCCGGTCACGGAAGAAGTATATCGGGCGTATTACCGTCCGGTGTGGGCAGAGCACAAGCGTGAGGAGCGAAGTAGAAAATGCCGTCTTCCGAATGGAACGCGTTGCAACAAGAAGTGCAGCGAATGTACGATGATGAAAAACGGTAGCGATTTGTCTTTGGAAAGCCTTAACGAGGAGGTTGGGTTCGAGCCTCAAAGCGATTATAATATCGCAGATGTTTTTGAGAAGAAGGAGCTCCTTAAAAGGTTACATACGGTTCTTGATGAACTTGAAGAGATTGATTGCAAGATTGTAAAACTTAAGTACTTTGAAGCAAAAAGCGAACGCGAGATCGCGTCCATTGTCGGTTTTAAAAGTCACAAGTCGGTTTCAAAACGCTTGAATAAAGCTCTCGCTTTTCTTCGTGACAAACTGAAAGATTTTATTTGATTTTTTGTAATCTCAGTCCCCATCTGAGTGGAAGTTGTCCTTGTAATATTAGAGGACAAGTTCCACTCGGAATGGAGGTGATTAGGAAGCAGAAGACAACTGAAAAGCAACTTGATGAGGAACTTAGCGATACATTGATCGCGATTAGTGTTATTGCAAAAAGGATCGCTCAAAAGCTGCACACGAAGAATAGTAAAGGAGGAAAATCAAATGTCAAAGATGAGCGAACTGTCGGCAACACTTGACGCTCTTATCGAGTGTGGCAAGACGCTGACGCAAACAGCGGAGGAGCTTCTCAGCTTTTATTGCACGGACGAGCCTACGCAGAAGCCCGAGGAGTCTGTTCCGCAGAAAACCGTCTCGCTTGAGGAAGTAAGAGCCGTTCTCGCCGAAAAATCTCGTGCGGGAAAGACAGCGGCGGTCAAGGAACTGCTCCGCAAGCACGGTGCGGACAAGCTTTCGGATATCGACCCGAGCGAGTTTGCAGCGCTTCTTGCAGACGCGGAGGTGATCTGATGCCGCCTATCAATCATTCAATGCTCTCGGCTTCCTCGGCGAATCGATGGATGGCTTGTCCGCCGTCTGCAAAGTTGAACGCAAATTCGGAGGATACGGGCAGCGACTTCGCCCGTGAGGGCACTTGCGCTCACGAACTCTGCGAGTACAAAATCCGAAAGCTGCTCGGCGAGGACGTGCAGAACCCTACCGAAAACCTCGATTTCTATGACGCAGAGATGGAAAGCTGCTCCGATGAGTACACAAGCTACATCGGCGAGTGTATCGCAGCAGCGAAGCAGAAATGCTCCGATCCCATTGTGCTTGTGGAACAGCGACTCGATTTCTCGGAGTATGTTCCGAACGGCTTTGGGACAGGAGATTGCGTCATTGTCGCAGACGATACGCTTTTCATTGTGGATTTCAAATACGGTCAGGGCGTGGAGGTCAAGGCGGAAAACAATCCACAGATGATGTTGTACGCGCTTGGTGCGCTGGTTTTTTTCGACAGCCTTTACGATATTGCGAACATCTCGATGAGCATTTTTCAACCGAGGTTAAGCAATATCAGCGAATGGCAAATCAGCAAGGCGGCTCTTCTCGATTGGGCAGAAAACACACTCAAACCCATAGCCGAACTTGCCGCAAAGGGCGAGGGCGAATTCAAGGCGGGAGAGCATTGCCGCTTTTGTAAAGTCAAGGCAACGTGCCGCAAGCGCGCCGAGTACAATTTGGAGCTGGCGAAGTATGATTTCGCTGTTCCCGATACACTTGAACCCATTGAGATCGCCGCAATACTTTCCAAAGCGGAGGAATTGTCAGCATGGGCGGCTGACATCAAGGAATACGCGCTTGAACAGGCATTGCACGAAGTAACGTTTGACGGCTTTAAGGTTGTTGAGGGACGTTCCGTGCGGAAGTACAAGGACGAAACGGCGGTCGCTGAAACTGTTTCCAATGCGGGCTTTGACCCGTTCGAGAAATCCGTTCTCGGAATTACCGCTATGACCAAACTGCTCGGCAAGGCAAAATTTGAGGAACTGCTCGGAGGGCTTATCGTAAAGCCCAAGGGCAAGCCGACTTTAGTACCTATTTCAGACAAACGTGCTGCCATTAACACGGCGGCGGAAGATTTTAAGGAGGATGTTTAACATGGCAAAAATCACAAACCCGACCAAAGTGGTCACAGGCAAGGACACTCGTTGGAGCTACTGTAACGTGTGGGAGCCGAAGTCAATCAACGGAGGAACTCCGAAGTACAGCGTTTCGCTCATTATCCCCAAGACCGATACGGTAACGGTCGAGAAGGTCAAGGCGGCAATCAAAGCCGCCTACAATGAGGGACAGTCCAAACTCAAGGGCAACGGCAAGTCCGTACCCGCACTCACGGCTATCAAGACCCCGCTCCGCGATGGCGATCTGGAGCGTCCGGACGACCCTGCTTACGCAAACAGCTACTTCGTAAACGCTAACTCGACAACTGCTCCCGGCATCGTGGATGCGGCTTGTCAGCCTATCATCGACCGCTCCGAGGTTTACAGCGGTGTGTATGGACGCGCGTCTATCAACTTCTATGCTTTCAACAGCGGTGGCAACCGTGGAATCGCGGTAGGCCTTAATAATCTGCAGGCTCTTAAGAGGGGCGACCCTTTGGGTGGCAAGTCTAGAGCTGAGGACGATTTCTCGGACGATGACGATGATTTCCTTTCGTGAGGTGAATCAACATGACTGAAATACAGACTACCATGCTTGCGATATGCTGCGGTTATGCGGTCGGTCATACCTTGGGTGAATTGTACTCGGTGGTAATGATGATCGTGGATTGGATCAAGGATAAGCGCCGCGACAAGATGTAATTAAATATTTGATGGGCGGGTGGGAGGATAATAAAGGTGGTATTATGCAAAAAATCAGCATTGACATTGAAACATACAGCGACGTTGACTTGAAAAAGTGCGGTGTATATAAATATGTTGAGAGTCCGAACTTTGCGATTCTGCTGTTTGGCTACTCGGTGGATGAGGGCGAGGTCAAGGTGGTAGACCTTGCAAGCGGAGTAAAGATACCCGATGATGTTCTTGCGGCTTTAGAGGACGAAAACGTCACGAAGTGGGCATATAATGCCAACTTCGAGAGAGTGTGCCTGTCGCGTTTCCTCGGTTATGAGACGGGAGAATATCTCTCGCCTGTCGGTTGGAAATGTTCAAAGGTGTGGGCGGCATATTTGGGGCTGCCGCAGACGTTGAAAGACGTGGGTGCGGCTCTGGACTTGGAAAACCAAAAGCTCGATGAGGGCAAGGCACTCATTCGGCTGTTTTCCGTGCCGAATAGGAATGGGGAGCGCACAAAGCCCGAAAGCTATCCCGATAAGTGGCAGTTGTTTAAGGTGTATAACAAGCGCGATGTGGTAGTCGAAATGGCAATACAGAGCCGCTTGGCAAAGCTCCCGGTTCCCGAATTCGTGTGGGAAGAATATCGGCTCGACCAAGAAATAAACGACCGTGGAATTGCGCTTGATATGGAGCTTGTCGGGAATGCGATAATGTTTGATGAACGTTCCAAAACGGAACTCACAGCGAAAATGCAGGAACTCACAAATCTTGAAAATCCCAACTCGGTGGCGCAGATGAAAAAGTGGCTTGTCGAGAACGGTCTTGAAGTAGATTCGTTCGGCAAAAAGGACGTGGCGGAATTGCTGAAAACGGCTCCCGCACAGCTTGCGGAGGTACTTGAACTCCGTCAGCAGTTGTCTAAATCAAGCGTGAAGAAGTACCAAGCAATGCAGAATGCGGTCTGCTCGGACGGTCGTGCGCGTGGAATGTTTGTGTTCATAGGTGCTAATAGAACAGGGCGGTGGGCAGGGCGGCTGGTGCAGCTGCAAAACCTGCCGCAAAACCACATCTCCGATCTGGAACAAGCACGGGAGATTGTCAAGAGCGGCGATTTTGAAACCGCAAAACTGCTCTACGACAACATTCCACAAGTGCTGTCGGAGCTTATCCGCACGGCTTTTGTGCCTTGTGACGGAATGAAATTCGTGGTGTCCGATTTCTCCGCTATCGAGGCGAGGGTGATTGCGTGGCTTGCCGGCGAGGATTGGCGCACCGAGGTTTTCAAAAACGGCGAAGACATTTACTGCGCGAGTGCAAGCCGGATGTTCAAAGTGCCTGTTGAGAAACACGGCATAAACGGTCACCTGCGGCAGAAAGGCAAGATTGCTGAACTGGCACTCGGTTACGGCGGCTCGGTCGGAGCGTTAAAGGCTATGGGCGCGCTTGAAATGGGCTTGCAAGAGGACGAGCTGAAACCTCTCGTTGACAGTTGGAGAGCCGCAAATCCGCATATCGTTCGGCTTTGGTGGGACGTGGATAAAGCAGTAAAGCAAGCCGTCAAGGAACGCTCGCGCACTGAAACACACGGGGTAAAGTTCATCTATCAAAGCGGATTTCTGTTTATCGAACTGCCGTCAAAGCGCAGACTTGCTTATGTCAAGCCGCGCATCGGCGAGAATATCTTCGGTGGCGAGTCGGTCACCTATATGGGAATCGGATTGAATAAAAAGTGGGAGCGGCTCGAAAGCTACGGTCCCAAGTTCGTTGAGAACATCGTTCAAGCCATAAGCCGCGACATTCTTTGTTACGCAATGAAAACGCTGTCGTACTGCGATATTGTCGGTCACGTCCACGATGAGCTTATTGTTGAGTGCAATCAAGATGTATCTCTGAGTTCCGTTTGTGAGCAGATGGGAAGAACGCCCCCGTGGGCGGAAGGCTTGCTACTCAGGGCAGATGGGTATGAGTGTAAATTTTACAAAAAAGACTGAGGTTTCGACCAAAGTTACAAAAAATGTCCAGATAGTATTATGAGGAGGGATCAAATGGATTATTATAATTCGGAACGCTACCCGGACCCGACCGCATATGCCGCTTTGTCCGCGATTGAGCGGGTAGAGCGGTTCAGACCGCTTGTGTACATCTGCTCCCCGTTCTCAAACGGGAACGTGGAACATAACATCGAAAACGCGCGGAAATACAGCCGCTTTGCGGTGGACAAGCACTGCATTCCCATAGCACCTCATCTGCTTTTTCCGCAGTTTATGAGCGAGAAAAAGGAGCGCGAAACGGCGCTGTTTATGGGAATAGTTCTTCTCACGAAGTGCGCTGAATTATGGGCTTTCGGCAGTACGATCACAAGCGGAATGACCATGGAGATAACAAAAGCACAGCGGAAAGGAATCCCTATAAGATACTTTTCCGAGGATATGGAGGAACGGATATGACGTTAAATTTATCAACGGCTAATTGCACGGGCAATCCCAAGAACAAGAGTTACCCCAATAAGGCAGAGATAACAAATGCTGATGAGCTGAAAACAGCGGTCGCGTTCGACCATGTTTGCGGAACGTTTAAGAACGGTTTGCGAAGTGTGGCAAATTTCGAGAGTTCGGACTGTATCGTTATGGACTGCGACAACGATCACAGCGATAATCCTACCGACTGGATGGCTATTGAAAAGCTGTCCGAGATTTTCCCGGATGTCAGCTTTTCGGTGGTAACGAGCCGTAGTCACATGAAAGCCAAAGGCAATAAAACCGCCAGACCGCGTTTTCACGTCTATTTTCCCATCAAGCAGGCAACGGACGCAGCATCTTATGCCGAACTCAAAAAGCGTATACATAAGGCGGCAGATTTCTTTGATGGAAACGCTCTTGACGCGGCGAGGTTTATCTTCGGCAATCCCAACGCAGAAGTAACATGGGTCGAGGGCATATTCAACATCGATGATTTCCTCGATACACATGAGGAACAAGATTTCTCGGACTTTGACGAAGGCACAAGAACTATCGCTGAGGGCAGTCGCAACAATATAATGAGCCGCTTTGCTGGACGTGTGATTATGCGTTTCGGAAATACGGACAAGGCTCGTGAGTTGTTCGATAAGAAAGCGCAGAAATGCGATCCTCCGCTTGACGACGAGGAGCTTGAAACTATATGGAACAGCGCGGTGAAGTTCGGGAAAAAGGTGTCAAGCGATCCGAATTATATCCCGCCGGATAAATTCGGAGAGCTTTCGCTGAAACCCGCCGATTATTCCGACATCGGACAGGCAAAGGTGCTGTCACGGGAGTATGCGAACGAACTTGTATACACGGACGGCAGCGATTATATGCGCTATGACGGCATTCGGTGGGTTGAATCAAAGCAGCTTGCCGTAGGAGCAGTGGAGGAATTCCTTGATTTGCAGTTGCAAGATGCCATAAATGCTGTGGCAGCGGCGGCAAATGCTCTTGAAAAAGCGGGCGTAGCAAAAGATGTAGTAACGAGCGGCGGAAAGGCTCTTGAAAAGGCGATAGACGATAAAAGCGAACAGGCGTTCAAAGAGTACATGGCGGCGGTGTTGTATCGTAATTTTGTCATGAAACGGCGGGATATGAAATACATATTATCCGCACTTCAAGCAGCGAAACCGATGCTTTTGAGGGATATTCGTGAGTTTGATAAACAGGAGTTTCTGCTGAACACTCCGGCGGGTACTTATGACTTGCGGAAGGGCTTAGAAGGCTTGCAAAGTCACTCTGCGGACAACTTGCTTACCAAAGTGACGGCGGTCGCGCCGAGTGAGGAAAATAAGGAGCTTTGGGAAAACGCAATAAACGAGTTTTTCTGCGGCGATGATGAACTTATCGAATATGTTCAGATGATCGTAGGTCTGGCTGCGATAGGAAAAGTGTACATGGAGGCACTTATAATCTCCTACGGACAAGGCAGTAACGGCAAATCCACGTTCTGGAACACAATAGCGCGGGTTCTCGGAACATACAGCGGTACTATCTCGGCGGACGCTTTGACGGTCGGTTGCAAGCGTAACGTAAAGCCCGAAATGGCGGAACTTAAAGGAAAGCGACTTGTTATCGCGGCGGAGCTTGAAGAGGGCGTAAGGCTCAACACAAGTGTTGTAAAACAGCTTTGCAGCACAGATGAAGTCGGTGCGGAGAAGAAATATAAAGACCCGTTCAAATACACACCGACACATACGCTTGTTCTGTATACGAACCACTTGCCACGTGTCGGAGCAAGCGATGAAGGCACATGGCGGCGGCTTATCGTGATTCCTTTTAACGCAACGATTAAGGGCAAAGCTGACATCAAGAATTATTCCGACTATTTGTTTAATAAAGCGGGAGGAGCGGTGTTGTCATGGATAATCGAGGGAGCGCGTAAGACTATCGAGAGCGATTTTCATATACCTCTTCCCAAATGCGCAGAGGACGCTATATGGCAGTATCGGGAAAGCTCCGACTGGCTGTCTATCTTCATTGACGAGTGCTGCGAGGTCGATTCATCATACATGCAGAAGTCGGGAGAGTTTTATCAGGAGTACCGTGCGTTTTGTATGAGAATAGGCGAGTTTGCGAGAAGTACCTCGGATTTTTATGCTGCACTTGAACTTGCGGGTTACGAAAAGCATAAATCAAGGACAGGTGCTATGGTCTATGGCATTCGAGTAAAATCGGATTTTTCTGACTAGTGCGAAAACAGCAAAGCGCAGCTGGATGAAGCGAATGTGACAGTCGTTGACAGTCAATATATAAAACCCCTTTAGGACAGAATTTTTAGAAAAAAGCCAATATATAAAAGTTACATATATGACCATCAACGACCGTCACAATGGCTTTGTTATGTGGAATGGAGGGAACTTTTGAAACGCGAAAAAGAAATTGAAGAAAAACTGCGTCTTTCCGTCAAGGCTCACGGCGGCATCGCTTTGAAATTCACCTCACCGGGATTTGACGGAATGCCCGACCGTCTTATACTTCTCCCCAACGGGAGAATGGCATTTGCTGAACTGAAAGCACCCAGCAAAAAGCCACGACCGCTGCAGCTTTCAAGGCACGGACTTCTGCGGCGGCTTGGTTTTAAGGTGTATGTCATTGACGGTGCAGATCAGATCGGAGGTATAATTGATGAAATACAGTCCCCATAGCTACCAAACTTATGCGACCGAGTATATCGAAGAACACCAGATATCAGCTGTTTTCCTCGATATGGGACTTGGCAAAACGAGCATTACACTGACTGCTATAAACGATTTGCTGTTTGACAGTTTCGAGGTACATAAAGTTCTTGTGGTCGCTCCTTTGAGAGTAGCGAAAACAACGTGGGCAGACGAGATACAGAAATGGGATCATCTCCAAAATCTGCGATTTTCCATAGTGGTCGGCACAGAGCAAGAACGCCTTTCGGCACTCAAAACTCCCGCCGACATCTACATAATCAACCGCGAAAATGTGCAGTGGCTCGTTGAGGAGAGCAGCATTACTTTTGACTTCGATATGCTTGTAATAGACGAGCTGTCGAGTTTAAAGAACCACCAAACAAAGAGGTTCAAGTCGCTGATGAAGGTCAGACCGAAGATAAAGCGAGTGGTCGGACTTACGGGAACGCCAAGTTCCAACGGACTTATGGACTTATTCGCCGAGTTTAAGGTCCTGGATATGGGCGAACGGCTCGGTCGATTTATCGGACAGTACAGAAACGCATATTTTCAGCCGGATAAGCGCAACGGGCAAATAATATACAGCTACAAACCGCTCCCTTATGCCGAGAAAGCAATATACGTCAAAATCTCCGACATCACAATTTCGATGAAAGCCACAGAACACCTCAAAATGCCGGAACTCGTCAGCACCGAGTATTCCGTTAAACTTTCGGACAAGGAGCGCGAAAAGTACGAGGACATGAAGTCGGAGTTAGTGGTGGAGCTTGGCGGGAATGAAATAACGGCGGCGAACGCTGCAGCTTTGTCGAACAAGCTCTCCCAAATGGCGAACGGAGCGGTATACACCGATGAGCGGGAAATCGTGGAGATACACGAACGGAAACTCGATGCCTTGGAGGACATCATCGAGAGCATGAACGGCAAACCACTGTTAGTGGCTTATTGGTTTAAGCACGATCTGGAGAGAATTTGCAATCGATTGCAAAACCTCCATATTCCATTTTCAAGGCTCGATACGGAAACATCGATCAGACGGTGGAATAACAGCGAGATACCCGTAGCGTTAATTCACCCGGCAAGTGCGGGTCACGGCTTGAATTTGCAAGAGGGCGGCTCGACTTTAGTGTGGTTCGGGCTTACATGGTCGCTTGAACTCTACCAACAAACGAACGCAAGGCTTTACAGGCAAGGGCAGAAAAACACGGTCGTTATTCAGCACATAATTACCGAGAACACGGTCGATGAGCGGATTTTGAAAGCCTTGCAGAGAAAAGACAAAACGCAAGCGGCTTTAATTTATGCGGTAAAAGCGGAGGTGGGCTAATGCGCGAACTAGCGGGCGCGATAATAGCGCAAGCGATAAAAGACTACTACGAGGTGCTTTCTGCCGTGGATTGTAGAGGTTCACGAAAGGAAAAGCGGGAATTGGAGCAGTTCTTCATGTCGGATTGGTTCGATGATTTGGCAGAGTTAAGTGGCTCACAACTTGACGGCGAAAGGTTGATGAATATGTTGAAAGCGAAAGCAAAGGAGGAGATAGCGTGAACGCAAAAGAATATCTGGGACAAATAAAACGGCTCGACACACAGATAAACCTTGATTTGCGTGAGTTGGAGCATTGGCGCGATCTGTCAAGGAAAATTTCTTCGGTAAATTTCAGCGCAAGCGGCAGTTCCACCCGCAGCATAGAGCCGCCGTTCGTCAAGTGTTTAGACAAAATAATGGAACTTGAGGATAAGATAAATGCGGAGATAGACAGCCTTATCGACCTCAAGGCCGAGATACTTGACTGTATCCATAGCCTTGCGAACGAGGATCATCAATCGGTTCTGGAAATGAGGTACATCAGCGGCTTTGCGTGGGGCAGAATAGCGAACGAAATGCATTACAGCATTAGGTGGATATACAAGCTGCATGATGCCGCTATCGCGGAACTACAGAAAAATCTCAAATCATAAAAGTGTGCAGTAAAGTTCACTTGAAGTCACATAGCCATTTGTGGTATGATATAATCAGCGAAATAGAACAAAGCCACTCAGAACTATTCGAGTGGCTTTTGTTATGCTTGAGTTTACTCATATTTCGATAAACGCTCCTCCTTCAAGGAACTGAGGTCAATATCATTTGATACATCTTTAATCATACCGCGCAAGGAATCAACGGCGGTTATTTGTGGGTTTGTGATTTTAGCTATGATTTTCCCGTTGCGGGTAATGAAAATATCTTCAGTCGCAACAAGGTTTAGATACTTTCCAAAATGCGTTCTAAATTCAGTGGTTGAAATTACCATGAACACCACCTCCTTGTGTTGCTTGAATGTATTATAAACGATTTTTGATGAAAAGTCAACGGGGATTGTGCAATAAAAACGATTTATATTGCGTTAGAAAGAGGATAAATGAAATGCCAAGAAAACCAAAACGCCCTTGCCGTTACCCCGACTGTTCAAAACTAACGGACAAAGTTTACTGCGAGGAACACGCAAGGCTTATGAACTCGCACTACAACAAATTCTCACGCGGCTACGACAGCAACGAACGCTACGGAAGTGTTTGGAAGAAGATACGCGACCGCTACATCAAGGCGCACCCGCTGTGTGAACGGTGCTTGGAGCAAGGCAAGTACACTCCCGCTGTGTTGGTTCACCACAGGAAACCACTCTCCGAGGGCGGAACTCACGATGAGAGCAACTTGATGAGCCTTTGCTGTTCGTGCCACGAGAGCATACATGAACGCAATGAAAAAGGCTACCTTTAAACAGTAGCCCTTCATATATTGGCGGAGCGGACAGGGATTGCACCTGCCACAACACGCTTGCTAAAGCTACCTTTTAGCTCAAGAGCATCCACAGTCATAACCGATCACTCCGCGTGTGTTGCATCTTTCCTTGTTAATTCTGCTTTCCATGTTATTTTCCTCCTTCAAATTGAAGTTTTCAACAGCAATAACTGTTTGAACAATCATAAGAAAAAGTGAGAGCGTTTCAATCGGGAAACCCAAAGTAAAGAGAAAAAAGGTAACTATAACCAACAAAAGTACATTTATAGTATAACATTTTTGAGTGTGTTTGTCAAGTAGGGGCGGTCAAAATCTCTAAAACTAAATCCCTCGACAAGCGGCGTAGGGTATCGTGTGCAAAAATTGCAATTCAAACAGGGGATTAAACCGAATACTTTTCAGGACGGAGATTTCCGTCCTTTTTTGTGCAGCCGAAAGGAGTGAAGAAATGGCTAAAGACGGCACTAATCGCGGCGGCAGACGGATTCGTGCCGGAGTTAAACCAACTCCTGCCGCAGTAAAAAAGCAGAAAGGGCAATCAGTCAAGGCTATAAGTAACGACCTTCCCGAATTTGACACAGCGGAATTGGCTGCTGTGGATTTGCCCGAGGGCGCGGTTTTGCAAGGCGAGGAAATGCCAAAGCCGAGCGATTACCTTTCCTCTTTGCAGAAGAACGGAGTTCCGCTCGGTGCTGATGAGATATACAAAGAAATATGGCTCTGGCTCAAACAGCGCAACTGCGAAAACCTCGTCAACAAGCGGCTCATTGAGGCTTACGCTCAGGCGTTCGCAAGATACATTCAATGCGAGGAGGCAATAAGCACTTACGGGCTGCTCGGCAAGCACCCGACAACAGGCGGCGTTATCGCGTCGCCGTTCGTGCAGATGTCGCAGCAGTTCCAAAAGAGTGCAAACCTTATCTGGTACGAAATTTACGATATAGTCAAGCAAAATTGCACCGAGCCTGTCGGCGATGATCTCAACGACACAATGGAGAAACTTTTGCGGACACGGAGAGGAGGATAATTTTTGAAAACCACAACGGATTTTCAGCTTGTTGATGTCAACAAGCTCATTCCTTACGTCAACAATGCCCGAACACACAGCAAGGAGCAGATAAATAAGCTGCGCTCGTCTTTGCGTGAGTTCGGTTTTATCAATCCCGTCATAATTGACGCAGAATACAACATCATAGCCGGACACGGCAGAGTGGAAGCCGCCAAAGCCGAGGGGCTTTCCGAAGTGCCTTGTGTGTTTGCCGACCACCTAACCGATGCACAAAAGAAAGCCTACATACTCGCCGACAACAGAATGGCTCTTGATGCGAATTGGGACGAGGAAATACTGAAAGTCGAGATTGAAAGTCTACAAGGAGAAGATTTCAATGTTTCGCTCACCGGATTTGAAGAAAAGGAAATAGCAAGTCTGTTTGACACCGATACAGATGCCAAAGAAGACGACTTCGATGTGGACGCGGAACTTGAAAAGCCGTGTTTCTCGAAAGCCGGCGATGTGTGGCATATCGGAAATCACAAGGTTATCTGCGGCGATTCCACAGATCCGACAACTTTTGACAAACTGCTCGGTAACACCAGAGTTAACCTTGTCTGCACGGACGCTCCGTATTTTGTGGCGCTGAAAAACAAGTCCGGCACGATCGCCAACGATAACTTGAACGATAAGCAAGCATACGAATTTCTGATGAAGGTGTTCACGAACTTCAAGAACGCAATGGCGCTCGATGCGTCTATTTATGAGTTTTATGCCACAATGAAAACCCGTGTGTTTTATGACGCATTCGAGGACGCGGGATTTAAAGTCGGCGCAGGGTTAATTTGGAAAAAGCCACGCGCTCCGTTTATGCGGACGGATTGGAAATTCAACATGGAGCCTATCATCTGGGGCTGGCGAAAGGACGGGAAACATATCTGGTATGGCGATCAGAAACAAACTTCCGTATTCGAATTTGACGGCATTAAGGATTCGGAAAAAGACGACTTCGGTCATCCGTCAAGCAAGCCCGTGCCGCTTATAGCGTACCTCATCAAGCAGTGTACGCAGTCGAATGGATTGGTGCTTGACGGTTTCCTCGGCCCCGCATCAACTCTTATTGCCTGTGAGCAGCTTGACCGCGTTTGTTACGGCGTGGAGCTTGAACCGAAGTTCGTTGACGTGGCAGTCAAGAGATATATCCAGTTTAAGGACGGTCAGAGCGATGATGTGTTTGTGGAGCGGGACGGAGCGGAAATCTCCTACTCCGAGATAGCAAAAGAGGTTGAAACGAATGAGTAAGTCGGATTATCATGTGATCAGTCTGTCCGGCGGCAAGGATAGCACGGCAATGCTGCTCGGAATGATAGAGCGCAAAATGCCGATAGACTGTATTCTGTTCTGCGACACGGGGCTTGAATTTCCCACAATGTATGAACACTTAGACAGGCTCGAAAGGAACATCGGAAGGCAGATAACGCGGATCAAGGCTGATGAAACGTTCGAATATCTGATGTTCGACAAACCTATAAAGCGCAAACCGAACTCTCCCGTTATCCAAAAGTTCGGTGCGGAGTTTTGCGGTTACGGCTGGGCGGGACCGCGAATGAGGTGGTGTACTTCCAGACTAAAAGATGTGCCGCGAGAACGCTTTCTGAGTAAGCTGCGGCAGGAATACAACGTGATCGAATATGTCGGCATCGCCGCAGATGAGCTTTACCGCTTAGAGCGTGAGCGCAATAAAAACCCGAACCACAGACACCTGCTTGTCGATTGGGGAATGACAGAACATGACTGTTTGCAGTATTGTTATGAACATGGTTACGACTGGAGTGGCTTGTACGAACTTTTTCACAGAGTTTCCTGTTGGTGCTGTCCTTTGCAGTCGCTTGATGAGCTGAGAAAATTATATAAGCATTTTCCCGACCTTTGGGAAAAGCTAAAAGAATGGGATAAACATACTTGGAGAAAGTTTCGCGCCGATTACAGCGTGGAAGAACTCGAAGTCCGTTTTGATTTTGAAGATGAGTGTGTCCGTGCCGGGAAGTCCGTCACGGATAAAGCATTTTTTACAGAACTGAAAAGGCGGTTGAACGATGAAAAATAACGATTTGACGCTCGGCAGCCTGTTTGACGGCAGTGGCGGCTTTCCTCTCGGCGGGATATTGTCGGGAATAACTCCGCTTTGGAGTTCGGAAATTGAACCTTTTCCCATTCGAGTGACCACGAAACGACTTCCGCAGATACAGCACTTCGGCGATGTGTCCAAGCTGAACGGCGCGGAGTTGCCGCCTGTGGACATCATCACTTTTGGCAGCCCTTGCCAAAACATGAGTATCGCGGGGAAGCGGGAGGGCTTGAGTGGTAAGCAGTCGGGATTGTTCTATCAGGCAGTTCGAATTATAAAAGAAATGAGGTGCGCTACAAATGGAAAATATCCAAGATACATCGTCTGGGAGAACGTCCCCGGCGCATTCTCCTCAAACAAGGGAGAGGATTTCCGATGCGTCCTCGAAGAGGTCTGCAAGATCGGAGAAGATACAGTTTCAGTTCCTCGATCTGAGAAGTGGAGATCAGCCGGAGAGATCGTGGGAAACGGATTCTCGGTCGCTTGGAGAGTGCTTGACGCGCAATATTGGGGAGTTCCCCAGAGAAGAAAACGCATCTACCTTGTCGCAGATTTTGATTCCGAATGTGCCGGAAAAATATTATTTGAGTCCGAAGGCGTGTCTGGGTATTCTGCGGAGGGCTTCGGATCGTGGCAAGGAGCTGCCGGAAGTGCTGAAAACGGCTCTGGAACATCAATCTCAAAGAATATAAACTCGGCGGGATTTTGCACGGAACACTCTGCAAACTCCCGTAGCATTGGTTTCGAAGAAGAAACCTCGCCTACACTCCGTGCGGCGCAAACAGGATGTTTGCGCAGTCGCAACAAAGTCGGCGGCAAGGATGCCGCCGACCAAAAGCGACAGGGTACTGTTCCTACCGCTATATGCTTTGAGAACCACTCGCAGGACACAAGATACGCACAGCTTGATGAAGTTGCTCCGACCGTTTCCTCGACTTATGGAACTGGAGGAAACAATCAGCCGTTTGTGGTTGAGAAAACGTTTGATGTTCGTTTTACGACCGAGGGTACAAAAAACGCGCGGCAGAACTGTTACGAAACAGATACGGCGAGGACTATCGACACCGGCGGGAATGCTCCCGACTCCAATCAGGGCGGTGTGGCGGTGGTTTTCGGGATATGCTCCAAGGACAGCAATTCTATGAAGTCGGATAATCCCCACAGCGGCTTTTACGAAGCGGAAACCGCGCGGACGCTTGATGCGAACGGCGGAAGCCCTACCTGCAATCAAGGTGGCATGGCTGTTGTATCTATCGAGGGAAACGGCGCAAGACCGTCACATAGGGGCGCGGGCTTTTCCGAGGGAGATGTAAGCTACACGTTGAACGCAACGGAACAGCACGGAGTGGCTTACGGCATTGACCGTGCGGCTTTCAACCAAGGCAAAAATGCGCAGTACAACATTGCGGTCGAAGAAGAGGTCGAGCCGACAATGGTGGCAAAGGGTGCAAACGCTGTAGCTCATCCGACTTACAGTACAAGCAAGGCGTCCTTTTTCACAAGAGCCGAGGAAGAGCTTGCAAATACGTTAGTAGCGACCGATTATAAAGACCCGCCTCTTATCAACGACACCGAATACATCGTCCGCCGACTTACCCCGACCGAATGTGCGAGACTGCAAGGTTTCCCGGATTGGTGGTGCGATGGTTTGGAAACGGAAAGTCCTACCGATGAGGATTTGAAGTTCTGGAGAGAGGTCTTTGAAACACACCGAAAAATAACGGGAAGTTCAAGCAAGGCAAAGCCCGACAAGCAGATACTCAAATGGCTAAAAAATCCGCGCTCTGACAGTGCGGAATATAAGATGTGGGGAAACGGCGTAGCTTTGCCGTGCGTGATTTTCGTGCTTGCAGGAATAGTGTGGCTCAATTCTTCCGAGTGGGCTTGATGTTCAGTTCGGGCGGTATCTCTCCGTCTATATCAATAGTGCCGTTTTCTTTTTCAAAAGCCCTTATTTCCCGCCGAATAAGCGCAAGAATGTGGCTGTTGACTGAGCGCCCCTCAAAATCCGCTACATAAGCGAACTTTTTCAGCATTTCTTCCTCGATTCGTATAGATACGCTTTTTATAGCCATAAAAATTTCTCCTATTTGGATATATTGTATATTTATTTTAACATTATTTTGTGGTATAATGTTGTTGATAGATATACAGTATATCTACTATTTTTTTCAAAAGGGAGATTTTTTATGAAAGTGGCTGTAATTGGTTCAAGAGGGATAGAAAACCTGAATATCGATGAGTACATTCCTAAAGAAACAGCGGAGATAGTTTCGGGCGGTGCGAGAGGAGTCGATACTTCGGCGAGAGAATACGCTTTGGCGCACGGCTTGAAACTCACCGAGTTCTTGCCGGAGTATGACAAGTACGGACGGTCGGCACCTCTGAAACGAAACACACAGATAATTGAGTATGCAGATTTGGTGATAGCGTTCTGGGACGGCAATTCGAGAGGTACAAAGTTCGTCATTGACAACTGTAAAAAGCTCGGCAAAGAGTGCGTAGTCCATATAATAACCTGAATAAACAGTCGGATTTTGTGTAATACGCAGAATCCGATTTTTATTACAAAAACCGCTTGATATTCTGTGCCGAAAGAGTTAATATGTGCTAAAGACCGCAAGCGGTCTTTCACAAAAACAAAGGAGGTTTTCACAATGACGATTGAATTTTACAAAACAGGCACAGAGCGTAAAGAGTTGGTCAAGGCAATGGGCGAGATTTTGGAAGTCAAGCCGAAATATCTCGGAATGCCGACTGCGGCTTATGAGGTGGACTACTTTACGGTGGATAAAAACGGCGCGGTCACGTTTGATGACAGAGCCGACAGCGAGGAAGTTGAGAACTTGCTTGAACAGCTTGCATTGAGGGGTTTCGCGGCAGCCAACAGTACCGAGAAAACTACGGCAGAGCAAAGCACCGAGGGAACGGCGGTAGAGCAAATCGCCGAGGAACCGACCAAAGTCACGATCTCAATGCCGCTTAACATGGTCAACTACGACAGCTTGAAGAACCTTATCACATCAAAGCGCGAGCTGCTCCGAAAGGCTCTCGGGCTTGACGAGGTAACGCTCGAACTGACGGAGGACACGGTTTTGTTTCCTTGGCTTTTCAATGCGGATGCGGACACCGTGAAAGCGGTTACACATCTTATTTCTGCACTTTGCGAAATGAGCCGAGAACACAAGTCTTTGCAAAAAGAAGAAAAGCCCGTAGAGAATGAAAAGTACGCTTTTCGGTGTTTCCTGCTCCGCTTGGGATTTATTGGTGCGGAATATAAGGACGAACGGAAAATTCTGCTGAAGAACCTCACAGGCAGTTCGGCTTTCAAAAGCGGTGAAAGAAGGTGCGACAATGACGATCCCCAATAAAGAAACAGTCGAGGAACTTCGCCTGAGATACCCCATCGGCAGCCGTGTGGAGCTTGTGAAAATGGACGATCCGCAGGCTCCGCCCATCGGCACTTGCGGCACGGTTCGCGGAGTTGACGACACAGGATCCATTCTCGTGAATTGGGATAACGGGGGCGGTTTGAACGTGCTGTTCGGGACCGATGTGGTGCGGAAGATCGGCGGCTAAAATACACAAGATCGACGTGTATTTTTTGGCTCAACCCCCAAAGTAGTGGAAAAGCTTAGAAAGGGTAAGCGACCGAGAGTTTCAGCTTACCGGCAACAAGGA